>CAYQDX010000178.1:0-8271 GCA_964416345.1 uncultured Ectothiorhodospiraceae bacterium | reverse complement strand
GTCGCTGGGCATCGAGACGCTGGGCGGCGTCATGACGAAACTCATCCAGAAGAACACCACGATCCCGACCAAGGCCTCGCAGGTGTTCTCCACCGCCGACGACAACCAGACGGCGGTGACGGTGCACGTGCTGCAGGGCGAGCGCGAGCGGGCCAGTAGCAACAAGTCGCTGGGGCGCTTCGATCTCGCGGACATTCCGCTGGCGCCCCGGGGCGTGCCGCAGATCGAGGTCACCTTCGACATCGACGCCAATGGCATACTCAATGTCTCGGCCAAGGACAAGGCCACCGGTAAGCAGCAGTCCATCGTCATCAAGGCCTCCAGTGGACTCTCCGAGGACGAGATCAAGCGCATGGTCGGCGACGCCGAGGCGCATGCCGACGAGGACCGCAGGTTCCACGAGCTGGTCACGGCACGCAACCAGGCCGACAACCTGCTGCATGCCACCCGCAAATCCATGAAGGAGCTGGAGGGCAAGCTGGAGGACGACGAGAAGTCGCGCATCGAGGCGGCGATGAAGGAGGTAGAAGAGGCCATCAAGGGTGATGACGCGGACCGCATCAACCAGAAGGTCCAGGCACTGACCGAGGCTTCCTCGAAGATGGCTGAGCGCCTATACGCCCAGCAGGGCCCCGCCCAGGGCCCCGAGGCGGGTCCCGAAGGCGGCGGCCCTCAGGAATCCGGTGGGGGCGCCAAGGGCGCCAAGGACGACGTGGTCGATGCCGAGTTCGAAGAGGTCAAGGACGACAAGTCATGAGCCCCTCATGTCGAGCCTGAGCCGGATCGACTCGAATCAACGGCAGACGCCCCGGAAAGCGGGGCGTCTGCGCGTGTGTCTTTGGCATATCGCCAGGTTGAGGACTCGCTGCGACACCCATGGCTAAACGAGACTATTATGAGGTCCTGGGCATTCAGCGCAATGCCAGCGAGGACGAGATCAAGAAGGCCTATCGCCGCCTGGCGATGAGGCATCATCCGGACCGCAATCTCAGCGATGTGTCTGCGGAGGAGAAGTTCAAGGAGGCCAAAGAGGCCTACGAGGTGCTGAGCGACGGGCGCAAGCGCGCGGCCTACGATCAGTTCGGCCATGCCGGCGTGGATCCCAGTGCGGGCGTGGGCGGTGGCGGTGCCGGCTTCAACTTCAGCGACATCTTCGGCGATGTGTTCGGCGACATCTTCGGGGGCGGCCGCGGCCGGGAGCGCGTCCACCGCGGCGCGGATCTGCGCTACAACCTGGACCTGAGCCTCGAAGAGGCAGTGCATGGCACCACGGTGAAGGTGCGCATCCCGACCCTGGTGATTTGCGCGGAGTGCGGTGGCAGCGGTGCCCGCAAGGGCAGCGGGGCGACCACCTGCAGCACCTGCGGCGGCGTGGGTCAGGTGCGCATGCAGCAGGGCTTCTTCTCCATCCAGCAGACCTGTCCCACCTGCCACGGACGCGGCACCGTGATCAAGGACCCCTGCCCGACCTGCCGGGGCCAGGGCCGGGTGCAGGAGCACAAGACCCTGTCGGTGAAGGTGCCGGCGGGGGTCGATACCGGCGATCGGATTCGCCTGGCTGGAGAAGGCGAGGCCGGGGAGACGGGCGCGCCGCCGGGCGATCTCTACGTGCAGATACGGGTGCGGGAGCACCCCTTATTCCAGCGCGACGGCAGCAACCTATATTGCGAGGTGCCCATCAGCATCGCCACCGCGGCGTTGGGCGGCGACCTAGATGTGCCGACCCTGGACGGCCGGGTGACGCTCAAGATCCCCGCGGAGACCCAGACCGGAGCCATGTTCCGGCTGCGCGGCAAAGGGGTGATTCCCGTCCGCGGGGGGCCGATGGGTGATCTCATGTGCCGGGTGGTGGTCGAGACCCCGGTCAGCCTCAGCAGGCAGCAGAAGGATCTGTTGCGCCAGTTCCAGGACTCCATGCAGGAGCACGGGCAGAAGCACAGTCCCAAGGCACACTCCTGGCTGGATGGGGTGAAGAGATTCTTCGAAGACATGAAGCCCTGAGACGGATAGGGAGCCGCGGCGAGCGAACCGGTGGTGGACAGGGTGGACGTGGCTGGGCTCATCGACGGGGAGGCGCGCGGCAGCTTCGATGATCACCTGAATCTGCTGGTCTCGGTGACC
The DNA here is from genome assembly GCA_964416345.1 of uncultured Ectothiorhodospiraceae bacterium. GTDB lineage: Bacteria > Pseudomonadota > Gammaproteobacteria > CAYQDX01 > CAYQDX01 > CAYQDX01. The sequence goes on along the minus strand of CAYQDX010000178.1, from coordinate 6,150 downwards.
CACGAGCTCGCCACCTCTCTGGACATCGATGAGACCCTGCGCACGGTCGCGCGAGGCATGCTCGAATTCCTGAGTGCCGAGGCCTCCTCTATCTTCCTGCTCGAGCAGGGCAGCGGGGATCTGGTGTGCAGGGCCTGCGCCGGTCCCATCGATATTACGGGACTGCGCTTGTCGGCCGCCCAGGGCATCGTCGGTCGCACGGTCCGGGACAGCCACTGCCACATCGTGCGCGACGTCCTGCAGGATCCCGATTTCGCTGCCGACGTGGACGATAGCACCGGCTTCGTGACCCGCTCCATCCTCAGTGCACCCTTACGAGTGGGTGGGACCTGTCTGGGGGCGCTGGAGCTCATCAACAAGCTGGGTGGGGACGGGCTGTTCGATGAGCGCGACCGCCGTGCACTGATGGTGCTGGCGGCCTCCGCGGCCCTGGCCATCCGCAATGCCCGCATGGCCACCGCGCTGGTGGAGCAGGAGCGCATCCGCCGGGAGCTGGAGTTGGCGCGGGAGATTCAGCGCAGTCTGCTGCCCGGTCCCATGGGACCGGACTTCCCGGTGGCGGGGCTCAACGTCCCGGCTCGCGAGGTCTCGGGCGACTTCTACGACTACTTCCTCCTGGGCGACGGTCGCGTCGCCTTCAACATCGCCGATGTCTCCGGCAAGGGTGTGGATGCGGCCCTGCTCATGGCACGCACCAGCAGTCTCCTGCGCTGCCTGGGCAAGACCCTAGAGAGCCCCTCCGAGCTGCTGGCCCGCGTCAACGACGAGATCTGCGAGACCGCCAGCCGCGGCAAGTTCGTCACGGTGGTGGCCGGCGTCTATGACCCCGCCAGCCACGGCCTGGTGGTGGCCAACGCCGGTCATCAGCCACCGTTATTGCGCGGCGGCGACGGCCACTACCGGGAGCTGCCGGCGCAGTCGCCGCCCCTGGGCATTCTCTCCGGCATGAGCTTCCCCGAGCAGCGGCTGAGGCTAGACGGAGGTGCCCTGTATCTGTTCACCGACGGTGCCACCGAGGCGCGCGGCGACAACGGGCGGCAGCTCGGCGTGGCGGGGCTGCGCCGATACATCGAGCGGCGGGTGGCCGAGCCGCTCCAGCGGCGGCTGCAGTCGCTGGTGGAAGACATCGGCGGCTCCCACGACGACATCACCCTGGTGCTGGTGGAGCCCCGCGGATGAGCGCCGAGCCACGCCCGGTGGTGGAGATTCGCCTGCCGGCGCTGCCTGAGCACCTGCCGGTGGTGCGCGCGACCGTGGGCAGTGCCGCCCGCTTGGTCGGCTGCAGCGAGCCGGTGAGCCGGGCAGTGGTGCTGGCGGTCAACGAGGCCTGCATGAATGTGATTCAGCATGGCTACTGCTGTGATCCCACGGGTGAAATCATCCTCCAGATCCTGAATAATGGCAGTCATATCCTGTTCAGACTGCGGGATTTCGCCCCGGTGGCATGCCCCGAGCGGGTCCGGCCCAGGTCTCTTGAGGAGCTGCGTCCCGGTGGTCTGGGGACGCATTTCATCCGCGAGATCATGGACGAGTTCGCGTTCCGCGCAGCCGAGGACGGGACTGGCAATGTCTGGGTCATGAGCAAGGCAATCACATAAGCAAGAAGGGCTCTGGGGCCATGCACTACGAGGTGCGGGAAGAAAGCGGGTACTCCGTAGTGGCCTTGAGCGGCGACGTGGATCTATCGTCTTCTCCCCAGGCCCGGGGCGCCATCCTCGAGGCGCTCAACGCGGGCCATCATGTGCTGGTGGACCTCGCCGGCGTGGAGTACATCGATAGCTCCGGAGTGGCCTGCCTGGTAGAGGGCTACCAGCTGGCGCGCACGCATGGATTGCGCTTCGGTTTGGTGGGAGCCAGCGAGAACGCCATGAGCGTGCTGGAGCTGGCCCGGCTGGACAAGGTCTTTCCCATCCACGCATCGGTGGCAGCGCGGGTCGCAGCCGATGGCTGAGGCTAGGCGTTCGTGACGGAGTCCCGCCCGGGCGCCGTAATGAGCTTCGTCACGGGAGTTGGCAGGCGGACCCTGGCCAGCGTCGAAGAGCTCGGCTATACCGCCAGCCTGCTCGCCGAGTCCTTCTACTGGCTATTCGTCGGCCCGTCCCTGCGCCAGCCGGTGCGGCACTCGGCGGTATTCGCCCAGATGATGGAGATCGGGGTGCGAGCCGTAGTCATCGTCGCCGTGCTCGCCTTCACCGTGGGGCTGATGCTGGCCATCCAGGGTATCGCCACCCTGCGCACCTTCGGCGCCGAGTCCCAGGTGGTGCTCGGGATTGCCCTCTCGGTGACCCGGGAGTTCGCCCCACTCATCACCGGGGTGCTGGTGGCGGGACGCTCCGGCTCGGCGCTGACCGCTCGCATCGGCACCATGCAAGTGTCTCAGGAGGTCGACGCGCTGCGGGTGATGGGCATCAACCCGGTGCGCTATCTGGTGGCACCGGCGCTGCTCGGCATGCTCGTGATGGTGCCGGCCCTCACACTGCTGGCCGACCTGCTGGGACTCCTTGGCGGTGCCATATACAGTCGGCTGGAGCTCGGCATCGGGCTAAGCGCCTACGTCGATCAGACCATCGACGTCCTGACCGTCGATGACATCCGCCAGGGCCTGCTGAAGAGCGCGGTTTTCGCCCTCATCATCGCGCTCATCGGCGTCGCCAACGGCTTCACGGTGCGGGGCGGGGCCGAGGGCGTGGGTCGGGCCACCACCCGCTCGGTGGTGCTGTCCATCTCTTACATCCTGGTGGCAGATATGCTGTTCACCTATTTCCTCAACCGCTGAGCATGGCCGAGTCCGCCGCGCGCCCCACCGTAATGGAGGTCCAGGACCTGGTGACCCATTACGGCACCCGCCTAGTGCTTAAGGGGGTCAGCCTCGACATCCGGCAGGGTGAGATCATGGTCATCATGGGCGGAAGCGGCAGCGGCAAGAGCACCCTGCTGTGGCATTTGCTGGGCCTGAGGCGTCCCACCCGCGGCCGGGTTCGGGTACTGGGCAAGGACATCAACCGCATTGGCGCCCGCGAGATGCAGGAGCTGCGCAAGCAGATGGGCGTGTCCTTCCAAGGAGGTGCGCTGTTCACCTCCATGACCGTTGGCGAGAACGTGGCCCTGCCCCTGCGGGAGCACACCCGCCTAGACGAGAGCACCATCCGCATCATGTGCCGGCTGAAGCTGGAGGTGGTCAACCTGGGGGGCTTCGAGCATCTGATGCCCTCCCAGCTCTCTGGTGGCATGGTCAAGCGCGCCGCGCTGGCCCGGGCGGTGGTGATGGATCCGCCGTTGCTGTTCTTCGACGAGCCCTCCGCTGGCCTGGACCCGGTGGTGTCGGTGGAGCTCGACGAGCTTATACTGCGTTTGCGCAAGGCTATGAACATGACCATCGTCGTGGTCACTCACGAGCTGGAGAGCGCCTTCAAGATCGCCGACCGCATTACCGTGCTGGATCAGGGGGAGGTTCTGCTGGTGGACACGGTGGAGCGAGTACGCCGCAGCGACAACACCCGCGTCCAGGACCTTCTGAACCGTAGGCCGCGCCCGGTGGAAATGGATGCGGACGAATACCTGCGCCGCCTGACCGGATGACGTCAGCGGCGGGAGTGAGATGAAACGAGATACGGTCAACTACCTCGCAGTCGGCACCTTCGTGATGCTCATGCTCGGCGCCCTGCTGGCGGCGCTGTTCATGATCACCGGGCGCAGCGGTCCCATGGACAACTACTATGTGGTATACGGCAACGTGGCCGGGCTGAAGCTCGGCACCCCTGTGCTCTACCAGGGCTACCAGGTCGGCCAGGTGGAGTCCATCAACCCGGAGCGGGATCGGGGCCAGATGCACTATCACATCGCAATCAGCGTGCAGCAGGGCTGGGCCATTCCCAGCGACAGTGTTGCCAGGGTGGTCGCCAGCGGGCTGCTGTCCACCGTGTCCATTGACATCCACGAGGGCCGCGCCCAGACCGTGCTCAAGCCTGGCTCACGCATCCAGGGGGAGGAGGGCGGGGACCTGTTCGCCGCCATCAACGACGTGGCCGTGGACCTGCGGGCCATCATGAAGACCAACATCCGGCCGCTCATCGACAACGTGGACAAGCGCATCGCTGGGGTGGCCGACCTGGTGGAGTCCACCGCCCCGCAGGTGCTGGAGAACGTCCGCCAGCTCAGCGCCAAGCTCAATGCCAGCGCCGACATGGTGCAGGACATCCTGGACCGGGAGAACCGGGACAACCTGCGCGAATTTCTCGCCAATCTGGAGCGCATCTCCGAGAACTTCATGGCGCTGTCCCACGACGTGCAGCAGACTCGGGCCAAGGTCGATGTCACCCTGAGCGGCCTGGACGGGCTGGTGCGGGAGAATCGCGAGGGAATCAGAACCTCCGTCGCAGATCTGCGTGCCTCGCTGCACGTGGTCTCGGAGAGCGTCGGCACCATCGCCCACAATCTGGAAGGCACGAGCCGCAACCTCAACGAGTTCAGCCGCCAGATAAGACAGAATCCGGGCTTGCTGCTGAGCGGCTCGCCGCCCCGGGATCGCTGGGGACCGAATCCATGAGCCGGTGGCTGGGTCAGGCCCGGCGTATGGAGAGCCGGGGCACGAAAAGGCGGGCATCGCGACCAAGATTGCACCCATGGGGGGTGCTCGTGCTGGGCGGCGTGCTCGTGGGCTGCGCCTCCCAGCCACCGCTGCCGGACGAGACCTACTATCGTCTCGCGCCGCCCCAGGTGGGCTCCGCGGCGCCGGCCCCGGGCGGCAAGCTGCTGCTGGTGATGCGGCCGCGCGCCGATGGCCTCTACGGGGAGCGGGCGCTGCTCTATAGCGAGGATGCCGAGCATCGCAGCCTGCAACAATATCACTACCACCTGTGGCAGGATGCCCCTCCGGGCCTGGTCCAGGAGTACCTGGTTGCTGCCCTCCGGGCCCATCGTCTGGACGGCATGGTCGCCGACTACGACCCCGGCCTGGACGGGGACTATTTGCTCAGCAGCAAGCTACTGCGCTTCGAGCAGCTGCTGCAAGCCGACGGCGGCGCGGCGGTCGTGGTTGCCCTGGAGCTGCGGCTTCAGCAGCGCGATCGTGGCCGGCCCTTGCTGCTGCGCAAGTACGCCGAGTCCGTGGCGGCGGCCAGCAGCGCCCCTAGCGATGCCGCGGCCGCCTTCGAGCGGGCACTTCAGGCCATCACCGACCGTTTCGCCCAGGATGCGGCACCCTTGCTGCGTGCCTCCCGGGGCCGGGCAAAGACTTCCGGGAGATAGTCGTGACCAGAGTCGCCATCGCAGGCGTCGCAGGACGCATGGGACGCAGTCTAGTCGAGGCCGCTCAGGGCCAGGGGCTGGTGGATGTCGGTGCCGCCATCGAGCGGCCGGACAGTGCCCATCTCGGGCACGACGCCGGCGAGCTCGCGGGGGTAGGCAGGCTGGGAGTCGATGTGGTCGCGGATCTCGCCGCGGTCTTGGACGACTTCGACGTGCTGATCGACTTCACCCGTCCGGATGCCACCCTGGAGCATCTCGCCCATTGTCGCGCCGCCGGCAAGCGCATGGTTATCGGCACTACGGGCTTCACTGACGGCGGGCGAGGCGCGCTCTTGGACGCCGCGGCCGACATCGCCATCGTGCTCGCCCCCAACATGAGCGTGGGGGTGAACCTCTGCTTCAAGCTTCTGGACCTCGCCGCCCGGGTGCTGGGTGAGGAGGTCGACATCGAGATCATCGAGGCCCACCATCGCCACAAGGTGGACGCTCCGTCCGGCACGGCCCTGCGCATGGGCGAGGTGGTTGCCCAGGCTTTGGGTCGCGATCTGAAGAGCTGCGCGGTGTACGGTCGCCAGGGCGTCACGGGCGAGCGCAGCCGCGCCACCATCGGCTTCGAGACCGTTCGCGCCGGCGACATTGTGGGCGAGCACACGGTGATGTTCGCCGGCAGCGGCGAGCGGATGGAGATTACACATCGCGCCTCCAGCCGCATGACCTTCGCCGCCGGTGCGCTGCGGGCGGCCCGCTGGGTGATGCAGCATCCGCGCGGCATGTTCGACATGCAGGACGTGCTCAGCCTGCGCTAGCGTCCCTGCACGCCCCGTGACCGAGCGGGGCGCGCGTGGACACTCCGCCCGCCCATGACGTAGAATTCCCAAGCTTCGACTTCGTCGCGGGAGGGGG
>CAYQDX010000177.1:0-8421 GCA_964416345.1 uncultured Ectothiorhodospiraceae bacterium | reverse complement strand
ATCACCCCGTCGCGCACCAGCATGGAGTAGCGCCAGGAGCGCTCGCCGAAGCCGAGGTCGTTCTTGTTCACCAGCATGCCCATGCCGCGACTGAAGTCGCCGTTGCCGTCGGGCAGGAAGGTGATGTTGTGCGCCTTCTGCTCCTGCCGCCATTCGTTCATGACGAAGGCATCGTTGACCGAGACGCAGATGACCTCGTCCACGCCGTTGGCCATGAGCAGCGGCGCGAGCTGATTGTAGCGCGGCACGTGGGTGGAAGAGCAGGTGGGCGTGAACGCCCCTGGCAGGGCGAATACCACCACGGTGCGACCCTCGAGCACGTCCTCGCTGCGCACGTCGACCCATTCGTGATTCCGGCGGGTGCGGAACACGACGCTGGGAATGCGCTGACCTTCGCGGTTGGTAAGCATGAATATCTCATCTACTGCATTGAAAAGTGAATGTTTATACATAATATCTATCAGTCTGACCTGCCGAATAAGGCCTCAGGCAAGCAGGCTGCGCAGCATCCAGGCGTTCTTCTCATGCACCTGCATGCGCTGGGTCAGCAGGTCGGCGGTGGGCTCGTCGTGGGCCTGCTCCGCCACAGGGATGACCTGCCGGGCGGTGCGCACCACCGCCTCCTGGCCGACGACCAGGTTGCGAATCATGTCCTCGGCGTCCACCGGCCCGGCGTCCTGCGGAATCACCGTGAGCTCTGCATAGGCCCGGTAGGTGCCCGGCGCCGGATGGCCCAGGGCGCGGATGCGCTCGGCAATCTGGTCCACCGCCAGCGCCAGCTCGTTGTACTGGGTCTCGAACATCAGGTGCAGGGTATTGAACATGGGCCCCGTGACGTTCCAGTGGTAGTTGTGAGTCTTCAGGTACAGGGTGTAGCTGTCCGCCAGCAGGCGTGAGAGCCCCGCGGCGATGTCTGTCCGATCCTGCTCGTTGATGCCGATGTCGATGGCGGGTGCGTTCATGGTCTACTCCTCTTCGAGTCTGATGGTCACGCGTGAATGCGGTGGGGCATGGGTTGGTGACGCCCGGCACGCTGGCCGTCGATTCGGGCCCACGCTCGCTCGTGCAAGTGGTAGGCGACGGTGTTGATGGCCGGCTCCACCAAGGCGATGGCGCCACCTACCAGCACGCTGCCGGTCATGAGGTAGCCGACGGTGAAAGCCACGCTGAAGTGCACGACTGCAAAGGTGAACGTCTTGGTCATGGCGCTCGCTCCTGAGGTTGCCTGGGTCTACGGTTCACAGTCTAGGGATTGGCGATACATATATAAAATGAAATAAATATGTCACAGTGATATAATAAATGTATGAATAACGCCCGCCGTGCGCAGCCGGTCAGCCACCTGCCCACCCTCAAGCAACTGCGCTATTTCGTTGCGCTGTACGAGCACCGTCACTTCGGCCGCGCCGCGGAGGCCTGCTTCGTCTCCCAGCCCGCCTTCTCGGTCGCCATACGCGAGCTGGAGACGATGCTGGATTTGCAGCTGGTGGACCGCACCCGCAAGCAGGTCACCATCACCGCCATCGGCCGCGACATCGCGGTGCAGGCCCGGCTGTGTCTGCGGGACGTGGAGGCCCTACTGGAGCTGGCGCGACACCAGCGCGAGCCCCTGGCGGGGCGGCTGAGTCTCGGCGTCATCCCGACTATCGCGCCGTTCCTGCTCCCTGCCTTCATGCCGGCCCTGCACGCCCGCCACCCCCGACTGCAGCTTTATTTGCGGGAGGACGTGACGGCCCGACTGCTCGAGGCACTGCTGGCAGGCGAGCTGGATTTGGTGCTGATGGCGCTGCCCTACGAGCTACGTCACACCGAGGTAATGATCCTGTTTCGCGACCCCTTCCGGCTGGCCTGCCGGGAGGGCACCGCCCGGGTCGACCCCGAGCACTACAGCTTCAACCGCCTGCAGCAGGACAGCGTGCTGCTGCTGGAGGACGGCCACTGCCTGCGCGACCATGCGCTGGCCGCCTGCCGCATCCGCCAGCAGGAGAAGGTGAGCCGCTTCGCCGCCAGCAGTTTGCTCACCCTGGTGCAGATGGTGGACGCAGACCTCGGTATCACCTACCTGCCTGCCATGGCCGATGGCTCCTCGCTGCTCGCCAAGACCCGGGTCCGCACCTATCCTCTGGAGGAGAGCGCCTACCGGGAGATTGGTCTGGTGTGGCGCCGCGGCAGCGGGCGCGAGCAGGAATTCCGCCAGCTTGGTGGGCTGATCGCCAGCCACCGACCGCCCAGCTGCCGGGATGCAGGCTGAGGGCCGGGAGCAAGGCATGGGCACGGTGCACGAGATCTCCGAGCAGCGCCTGGTCGATCTGGGGCGGGTAGTGCTGGGAGTCCTGCAGGAGTGGGGCGTCACCTCTTCCGGTCAGGCGGTGCTGCTCGGCTTGGGCGACGATGAGGGCGCCGCACCGTTCGAGGCCGTCCGGGCCGGGGCACCAATGCCGGAGACTACCGAGACGCTGCGTCGCTGCAGTGCCATCCTCACCATCCATCGGGCGCTGGAGACTCTCTACCCCAACTGCCGTGCCATGGCGGGCTACTGGGTCACCACCCGCAATCCCCTTTTTCAGGACCGCACGCCCCTGGAGGTGATGCTGGGTGCCGGCCTGGCCGGCATGGAGCGCGTCGTGGAGCACCTGAATGGCACCGGCAAGTGGGGCTGAGGACCGCCGCCGCTCGGCTCGCGGTGGACTATCGCCGGCAAGCCCGCTCCCACCCCGTCTCGCGTATTGCTCCGGGTGCCCGGGCCGCGCAGGCGCCATCCCGCCCATTGCGGCAGCGCCGTAGATCATGCGGATTAGCAGCATCACTCTCTAAGTGCTGATGCCAAAGGCGGTTTCTTCTTGACAGTCCATTCCTGATTGGTTTATTCGGTTATTTGACAGAATTCGCCGGAGGGTCATTCGATGGTCACGGTCAATCGGCATCCCAAGCCGCTCACCGAGTCGAGCCTGCGGGCCTACTTCCACGACTCGCTGAGCCGCGCCATGCAGAATCAACGGGTGGAGGCCGAGGACGCCACGGTCTGGTATCTGACCAATCTTCTGACCCAGTTCTCCCGCTCCGAGAATCTGTTCGAGCACACCACCGCCGGCCCGACCCTGCGCCCCCTGGCCCTGCTCTATGCGGCTGCCATCGAGGCCCGCTCCACGGCGCAGCGGCGGCTGGTGCTGCAACGCCTCGGTGACGTGGCGCTGTTCCTCTCGGGGGTGCTCGCCGGCCGCCTGAGCCGGCGGCTGAGGGATGTTGACTACTGCATCGCCATGGGCGGCAGGGCCTACGGCTGCCTGTCCGAGGCCGACGAGCACGGCGCGCGCGGCCGCGCCCAGGGGGACGTGTTTCGGGAGCTCTCGACCCAGTTTCCAGAGTTCGTCGACGTGGTGGCCGAAGCCGGGGAGCGTGCCCCGGGCGCCGACCATCGGGATGTGCTTCAGCTCTACGAGGAGTGGTGCAAGACCGGCAGCCGGCGCCTGGAGCGGCGCCTACGCAGCCTGGGCGTGACGCCGCTCCGCTACACCCAGCCGCAGTGATGCCGCCGTGACCCTGAACGAGCTACAGGTGCGCCTGGAGCAGACCTACGACGTCAGCACGCCCCATCGGGTGGAGGACTTTCTGCTGCACGATGCCGTGCTGGCGGCCACCATCGCACCCGAGCCGCCCGGGGAGGGCTGCCCCGAGCGCCTGCTGCTGACTCAGAGCGAGGACAGCGTGGATGTGGCCCTCTATCTAGACCAGGCCATCGTCACCCATCTGGCACGGGACAACCCGGCCGAGGCCCTGCACGGAGGTAATCTGCAGGATTTCTGGCACGCCCTGGAAGGGGTGAGCCATTTCCTCTATCTGGTCTGGAATACTGCCTACGAGCGGCCCATCACCCAACTGGAGCTGGAGCTTCAGGCCGAGGTGGACAAGTTCGTCACCGCCGCCACCCTGCTCAGGCAGCAGCACGGCAGCGCCGCCTCAAGGCCCTTGCGGCGGATCCTGTTCGAGGCCATCGGGTTCCGCGACGGGCTGAGCGCGGCGCAGCGCGAGCGCTATCAGGAGGCCAACCGCCTGGCGGCGCGCTATTGCGAGACTCTGCAGCGCCATTTTCCCCTGGCGCCGGAAGATCCGGGCCTGCGCCGGGAGCTGTGCCGGTTCTACCGCATGCCCCAGCGGGCCAAGATCAGGCACATCGAATCCCGCCGTGCCGAAGGCGCCGGGGCCTAGCGCGCATCCCGCTGCAGCCCGGCTCCGAATCCCCGGCGCACGTGTGGGAATCAATCCGCCTCCTTGAAATCAAATCCTCTGACCACCGAGCACTGCGTCGTCTCCGGGCCAGCGCGCCTAGCGGCCGAATGGCCTGGCGGAGTGGCGCCCGCTGTGATCTACTATGGGGCGCTGGCCGTAGTCCCACAGCAATCAACCGGCGTGGCGCACCGGCTGTGCCCTCGGCCCGCAGGAGCGGGGACGCCAAGGTTGCCGCAAAATCACCAATACCAGTTCTACCACGGGAGAATGAGAGCATGCGGAAGATCACCACGATTCTAGTCGCCGGCCTGTTGGCCTCACCTTGGGCGGGTGTGTCGGCGGGAGTGGACCAGATTGCCAAGGACTGCGACGGCTGCCATGGCAAGGACGGCAACAGCGAGGTCGGGAAGGTACCGAGCATCGCCGGCATGTCGGCCGTTTATCTGAGTGATACCCTGATCGGCTACAAGTCCGGTGACCGCCCCGGCCTCAAGTACACACCCGAAAACGGTGCCGAGACGGACATGAACGAAGTGGCCAAGAAGCTCAGCGACGACGACATCAAAGCCATTTCCGACCACTACGCGGGACTGACATTCAAGCCGGTCGAGCAGAGCGTGGACAGCGCCCTGGCGGCCAAGGGCAAAGAGGTCTTCAACCACGACTGCAAGATGTGCCACAGCGAGGGTGGCAGCGTCGCGGACGATGACGCAGGCATCATTGCCGGCCAGTGGAAGCCGTATCTCGAAGAGCAATTCAAGCTATTCGACGAAGAAAAGCGGGCAATGCCTAAGTCGATGGCGAGGAAGTATTCCAAGATCAGCGCCGATGACAAGGCCGCCATCGTCGAGTTCCTCGCCGGAGGCAGCAAATAGCGCCCCCGCCATCCTCCGGGCGGGAGCTGGCCGACCTATCCCGCCCGGCCGGCGGCGGGCCGACGGGAGTCGCTGATGTGACAGCGCAGCGCGAGGGATCGATTGGGCGGCAAAATCGAGGCGCTGTCTTCGGCCCGCCGCCTATCACGGCCCTGGCCTGCCCGGGCACGCCTGGACTTGCTGTTATCGCCCCCATCCCTGGGGGCGACCTCTAGCTCCAGGCGGCCGCTCCGCTGTGGGGCCAGGACCGCAGAGGCCGTGCGAGCGAAGCCTCGCTCGGCCTGGAAATGTCGGGAGTAGCCCTTGGACCTTTGCACCGCGCCCAGCACCGTCAGCAGGTAGTCGGCCAGCATCATGACAGGCAGCCACAGCACGTCCGGGTGGATCATGGGCGGGCCCTGGCGCGGCCGGGAGCGTCTCGGCCCGGGCTCAACGCTCGGGACGCTGATCCTCGGTGGATTCCTCGCCTTCGCTCGACTGCTCCGGGCCGGCCGGCGACTGCCGGCGCAGACGCTTTTGCTCCTGCTTGGCCTTCTTCGCCAGCTCCTTCTGTCGCTTCTCGTAGTGGTAGTTCGGTTTTGCCAAGCTCGGACTCCTCCTATGCGGGATGGGGGGACCAGAATTGCCGCGTCCGTGGCGACGGTCTCATCCCGGATTATAGGGCTAGCTCCGGGTGCTGACCACGCGGACCACGGCCCTATTTGCGGGAAACGAAGTGACTCCCCTGGATGTAGAAGCGCAGCGGCTCCCTGGCCCAGTCGCCGGCGTAGTCCACCCCGATGCGCGGCCGGCTCACGATGGCAGCCGGCGCCACCCGGGGCGCTTCGGCGATGTAGAAGTCATCGCTCAGCAGGTCATGGCCGTTCAGGCGCCGATCGATGTGCATGGCGCGGCTCAGCAAGCCGGGACCCTGGCTGCGCCCGTCCAGCCGCTGGACCGGCTCCAGCGCCCTCAGCAACACCGCCGAGGCGTGCCCTTCGGCCTGGGTGACCACATTGGTACAGAAGTGCATCCCGTAGATCATGTAGACGTACGCATGCCCAGGGGGCCCGAACATGACCCGGGTGCGCGGCGTGAGGCCGCGTGCCGAATGTGCCGCCAAGTCGTGGGGTCCCAGATAGGCCTCCACCTCCACGATCCTGCCGATGCGCTCCACTCCGTCGCAGACGTGGACCAGGCGCTTACCCAGTAGCTCCCTCGCCACGAGTATGGTGTCGCGATCGTAGAAGGGGCGGGTGAGCTTGCGCATGCGGTGAATCTCCGGGAGGCGGGCACCAGTGTACTGCTTGGCAGGTCCGGATCCATTGCGGCGCGGGTTTCTCTGCTATGCTGCCACGGACCCAGCGCACACACTGAGCAACGAAAGGAGGCACCATGAGCATTCGGCCCGGATTCGACTTCACGGAAGCCGCCGCGCTCCTGCAGATCTGCAACAAGCTCTACGATCAGACCCCCGGCATCAAGCCACCCCAGACACGCACCTGCGGGGTGCCCGCGGTGCCGGACCCCCCGGCTAACTGGGTGGCGGAATTCAAGCCCGGAGAGGCCGTCGGCCTGCAGAACTACTGGGAGCTATGGCGCAACACGGCAGTTCCCGGTCAGTACGCGGTGGGGATTCGGGGCACCATCGATACCGACGCCAGCATACTGGAAGACATCCTGTTGCCACTCATTCCGGCCCGCGGCAAGCTGCCGGTGCTGGACCTCCCCTACCAGCTGGCTGATACCCCCGCGGGTAGCCACGTCCAGGCCGGGGTCCACCTGGGCTTTGCCATCGGCACCCTCTCCCTGTTGTTCCTGGGCGGCACCGGCGGGATCTGGCTCAAGCTTCTCGAGTACATCAATTTCCCCCCGGCCGGCAAGCCTGCTGCCAGCGAAGTCCTGATCACGGGCCACAGCCAGGGTGCTTCGGTCGCCCTCCTGCTGCAGTCCTATCTGCACTACCAAACGACGCTGAAGGCCGCTTTCAAGACCTATGTCTATGCGCCTGCCAAGCCCGGCAACGACGCCTACGCCTGGGACGTCAGCCGCACCACCGGCGCCCGGGGCTACTGCTATTCCGTGGTGAGCAATCAGGGCTGGGTGCCACAGGTGCCGCTGACCCTGCAGACTTTCGGGGATTTGAATCGTCCCAACCCCATTTGGGAGTACTCCGGCAGCGTGAATCCGTCCATCCCGGCCGGAATCAAGGCTCTGCTGGGGGACCTGGAGGCGCTGGAGCAGACCATTGCCAAGGACCTGCAGGGCTTCATCGACCGGCTGATCGACTGGCTGAAGCTGCATCTGGGCGCCCCCGGGCTCAGCTTGCCGCTCGCCCGAGCCGGGCTGACGGCGGACCTCACATTGAGCGGCACGCAGCTGCGGGCCATGGTGGCGGCGAGCAAGGACCTGGTGCTGCCGTCCCTCGACTACGCCATGGCCGGTACTGTCGCCGCCCTGCAGGCGGAGGCCGGCGGCAATCCCACCGACGGCACGCCCGGCTGCCAGCGCTTCGACTTCTTCTGGCAGCACCATCTGGGCAACTACTGGAAATACCTGCTGGCGCAGTACGGCTAGCCCCACGCACTGTGGGGTATTGATTGCAGCCCGGCATCCAGCTGCTACACATAGGTATGTGGCCTGTCGCAGCCAGGAGGTCCTCATGGGCAACACAGACCTGATCGACGACGACCCCGAGCTAATGGCATGCGAGATCTGCCTGAAGGAGATCCCCGTCTCTGAGGCCGCCTGTGAAGAGGCGAGCGACTACGTGCTGTTCTACTTCGGCGCCCGCTGCCATGACAGGTGGCGCCATCAGCAGGATCCCGACTGGATCCCGTAGCCAGGTTATCCACTCTGCCGCCCTCACCGCCGCGCCCACGGCGGTGAGGGCCATTTAACCATGGCTTGGCGTAAAGAAGCGCAGCCGTCCCGTGAGTCGTGAGACCTTGGCCTCGGCCACCTTGCCGCCGGCCTCGAGACCGTGCCCTCGGAGCGTCATCCGACTGTCCGGACCCACCGACAGCATCGAGTCGCCGCTCCGCTCCACCTGGAGGTGACCTCCATGGGCCGTCTACAGACGGCCCGACCACCCGCTACTGCCACGGCGGCACGAGCCACGGAGAGGGGAACGGCCCCAGGAGCTCGCGGGTCCACCAAGCCCCGGTGGCGGCGTGGGTCGCGGGGTCGGTGAAGTGGTAGCGGTACGCGGTGGTCCGCAGGTAGCGCGGCGGCTCTCCCGGGAAGGGATTGTGCTCCAGCAGGGCCAACACTTCGGGTGAGCCCTGGCGCAGACGCTCCAGGAAGTTGTAATACCACTGGGCGTTGATCGGGTACATGA
>CAYQDX010000176.1:0-8444 GCA_964416345.1 uncultured Ectothiorhodospiraceae bacterium | reverse complement strand
TCCAGGTACTTGGGCTGCTGGGTCACCACCAGCATGGCGTTCATGCGCTCCACGGGGACCAGCCGCACCATCCCCGCCAGCGGGCCCTCGGCGGTTCCGCCGAAGACCTGCTGCAGCTCGTCGTAGACCGTCTTGACGTCCACGCTCTGTATCGGGAACAGCCCCATGGACATGCCCGCCAGCCAATCCGCGTCGAACATGGCGACGGTCGACATCAGCTGGCCGAGCTCCTGCTGGCTGCCGGCGAGCACCAGCAGATTACGCGCGGTGTCGGCGCGAATGATGCTGCCCTCCGGTGCCAATGGCTCGAGGATCTTCTGCATCTCCTGCACGGCGACATACTGCAGGGGGACGATACGCACGCCGTAGCCGGGCGGCAGCGACGCTCCGCTCCCACCGAGCTGGGGCACCACCCGCCCGCGCACCGCTTGGGCCGCGGGAAGCACCTGATACTCCCCTTCCGTCTCCACGATGGCCGCGCCATTCATGCGCAGCAGGGTCTCCAGCGTGGGCAGCAAGGTGGCGCGCGTCAACGGCTGGGAGGTCTGCACGGTGACGGAGCCGCGGACCTGCGGGTCGATGATGTAATTCTTGCCCAACATGTCACCGAGGATCACCTTGACCACCTCACGCACGTCGGCGTTCTCGAAGTTCAACGTGATATCGCCTTCCTCCTGGGGGCTGACGCTGGCGCGCGGCTTGTGGACGAACACGCCGGTGCCGCTGTAGACCCTCGGCTCCTGGGCCGTCTTCGGCGCCTCCAAGCCGCCCACCACATCATAAGTCGTGTCGTGGTAAGTGGATTTGGCGGCCGGTTGCGACTCCTCGGCAGCCGCCGCGTTGGCTTTGACCGTCTCGCGATACTCGTCGAAGACGCCTTGATGGGCGCACCCGGCGAGCACCACAGCGACGGCCCAGGTCAAGGCCAGGTTAGGATTAAGCGTCATCGGCATCCATCTCACAGCATTACCTCTGGGGTGGCCGCGGTCGCCGAGCGGGAGCGGCTGGCGGTCGCCTGAGGGCGGCGCGGTTGGGTCGGGCGTTGGGCCGGGAGCCCCCCGGGCCCCGCGCCTTTGGAGCTACCGCCGACGGCGGCACCGGCTCATAGTGTCGCAGCGGCACGTCCTGCCGCTCGGAGCCACGACTGAGACTGACGCCGTCGGGGTGCACCTCATCGAGCTGCCAGCCACCGATGGTGCCACCCTGGGGCACGTGCTCCACCTGGTGCTCGCGTGCTCCGCTGAACAACGCCGCCTTCGACTTCGACGTGATGACCACACCCACGAGCGTCACTTTGAGAGGGCTCAGCTTGAGGGCTTCCGTCGCGGCAGGCTTCTCGTCCGCAGGCTTGGGCGGACGTCGATCGTGCAAGAACAGGGGCCGGCGTGTAATGCCGTAATACAGGTCCAAGTTCCGATAGCGCAGGGCGGTCTGCACTGCCGGCGGATCGGGCGGCAGCACCAGCGGCTTGGCCTCCCCCTGGGGGAGCTCCGGCACCTCGCCCAAGAACGCGAGCTCTCCCGCCACCACCAGGCCGATGGCGCCACACAGGCCGAGCAGCCAAACCGTGATCCGTGCCGCCGGCATTGCCATCAGGCATCTCCCCGGTGGATGTAGCCGTACAGGTCGAAGCGCACGTCGAGCTCGCCTTCGTTGACCGGGTCGCGGCCGCGCACACGCCGTACACGCGCCCGCCCCCGCATATAGAGCTCGGTCAGAAACAGTCGGGGGGTTCCCGACTCGAGCCCGTAAAAGACCTTGCGGGCCACATCCACGTCACCGCTCATCTGCACCTTGACCGTGATGCGCAGGAACCGGCCTTCTTCCTGTATCGGCAGCGACTGGGTGCTGACGAGCTTGCCCCCGGCCTCCTCGATCATCCGCTTGACGTGCTCTTGCAGCTCGGCGGCCGCCAGGGCCGGCGTGGCATCATGCAGATAATCCGGCGTGGCACCTTGTTTTTGGCGCAACTGCGCCAGCCGCGCCTCCAGGGCGGGCCGCGCGGCTATCATGCCCCGATAGTGGGCCAGGTGATCCAGTGCCCCGTCGATGGCCTCCTGGTACATCCGATAGCGGCCCAGCAGAGGCTGGCCGACTGCCAGATATAGCAGCCCAATGAGTATCAGCAGGATGCCCAGCGCCACGGCACGACTCTGCGCCGGAGTGAGAACCAGCTTCACGGCTTGTCCTCACGTGCCACCGTCGCGGCCAAATTGAACCGTTCCGCGCCGGTGGCGGGATTGCGAGTCACGGGAGATTGGAATGCCGCCCCCTGGAACATGGGAGAGGCCTCCACCAGCGCCACGAGCGCCGTGGCCTGCTCGGATTCCCCCTGCAGCCGCACCTCTTCGCCGCGCAGCTCCAGCACCTGCAGCCAGGTGTCATCCGGCAGAATCTGGGTCAGCTCATCCAGGATGTCGATGACCACGGGAGCTCGATGCTTCATCTCGGCGAGAAACTGGGCATCGGTCACTGCGCTCTCAAGCTCGGCACGCAACGCAGTGGCCTTGGCCGCCTCCTGGCGCGCCTGCTCCGCCAGGGGCAACAGGGTCACCACCACCCGACGCTTCTCCCACAGGGGCACTGCGACGGCAGCCACCAGCAGCAGCACCAGTAAAGCCGCCAGCGCGCGATTGAGCCGCCCTCCAGCGACCTTGGCGCGGCGGTGCTCGGCGGGCAACAAGTTGATAATGGACGCCGTACCGGCGTCGGCGTCGCCCACGTCCACGACGGTAGGCCGAATACCCAGGTGCGCCAGCCGCAGCAGCAGGCGGTCGACTACGCCGCGCGGCACGACGTACAGATCGACCTCGACCTGCTGGCGCACCGTGTTCTTGTGGACCACGTGATAGTCGAAGTAGACCTGCTCGGCACTGAAGGGAGTCTGGCGCTCCATTTCGAAGCGGAGCACCTGACGGAGATCCCCCAGGGTCGCCAGCGGTAGCGCTACGCGGTGCACCAGCGCCTGTCGCCTGCTCAATCGCAGCAGCACCCGCCCCTGGAGGAGCGTCGGCGCGACGGCCTGAGCAGTCCCGTCGGACTCCTGGCCTTGCTCCGCGGGCAGCGGCCGGCGGCCGAGGTCCGCCACCCCAGCCTCGTCCAGGCGCCGCAGAATCACCTCATCGCCATCGATCATGCACAGGAGGGTAGGCTGCCGGGCAGCGGACACACGCAGCCGAGAAGGCAACAGTGCCTGCAGCTCGCCTATCCACCAGCGATAGAAGCCGCGCAGATTCACCCGGGCAGCCAGGTCCTCGAACGGGCTGCTCATGCGGCGGCCCGACGGCTGGAATTACAGGGTGTCTTGCGAATTCGACTCATCGCCTTGTGCTTCGTAGGCCCAGCCTTCGCTGCGCTCCAGGACTGCATACGGTGTATCCGCGGTGCCGACCAGCCGCAGCACGACGCGCAGGCTCGCCGAGGTGCCCCGCGGTGACTTGGCCAGCACACGCACCTCATAGGCCATCGCGGTGCGCCTGGAGATGTCCTGCCCGCCCTGGACCGTGAACGGTATTGCCAGCGGCGTGCCTGCCTCCGCGGCGTCGCGCTGGGCCACAAAATCGTCCACCTGGGAGGAATCCACGCCCGGCAATGCCAGCAGCACCAGCCTCGGGGCGACCTGGGGGTTCACGCCCGGCTGCCCGGAATGCACGGTCAGCAGCGGCGCGAGCCGCACGAAGTCCTCGCGGGTGACGCCCAGGACCTGGCGCAAATCCTGCACCGTCTCGAAGCGCCCGTCCTTAGCGCCGTAGGGCAGGCCGGCCGCCTCGTAGTCGTGGTCTTCCGCTCCGTGTAGGCGGGTGTCGCTATCGCCGTCCCGCCAGTCGAGAATCCCGTCCACCAGCACGTCCCTGCGCTCCTCGGGGATCCCTGCCGCATCCATCAGGCGCCCCAGCAGGCCCTCGCCTGCGGCGTTGAGGTCGACCAGCCCCGCCACGTCCTGCACGGAGATCTGCAGGTCGATGTCGCCATATGTCAACGAATGAGTGCCGCCGTCGGGGCGCCATTGGCGCATGGTCAAGGGCCTGAAAAGGTCCAGCACAGCCAGGGACACACCGGCCTCGGCCGCCGCCCGGGCGCGGGCCGCCCCCAGCGCATGACTCGCCAGCGAGACTTCCGTGCGGGTGCTCCAGGACAGGTTTGCCGCCATGACAGCCAGCAGCGCCAACACCCATAGCACCAGCACCAGCGCAATGCCGCGCTGCGCAGGGGCCCCTCCGGCGGCCCAAGATCGCGTCATGCTAGTGCATCGCCTGGCGGAAATCCAACGCGGCCGCGCACCGCCAAAGACCTCACGCTGCCGGTGCAGGCTCATTTCAGCGCCACGATCAAGACCGGCCACGGGCCCTCCTCGGTCTCAAGGTCCAGCTCCACGAGCTCCGGCAGAGTCGGTGCGTCCTTCCAGGAATCCCGCCACTCGGGGTCTTCGCCAGGCGCCGCCGCCCCGAAATACTTGAGCCCCAGCCGCGTCACGCGGCTCACCAGAGTCTCTGTCTCGGCATGCCCGTCGGCCTTGAAATCCTTCATCTCGGGACGCAAGGGCCAATAGCTCATGTTCAGCACCTGGCCGGCGCCGGCGGCCTCACCCAGCGCCAGGGTCACCACGTGCACGCCACCCATGCCCAGGTGGGCCGGTACCGGGGCCACGAATCGAACCGCGTCGGCCTCGCCCTCGAAGGCCAGGTGGCGACCCCGGTCCGTCTCCCAGTAGACCAAACGGGTGCCACCCAGCACGCGACGGATGAATTCCGCCGCCAGACGCATGTCGTCGGTGCGCGTGGCACGCTCGGTCGCCGCATCCCAGCTGCGCAGGCCCAGCCGCAAGCCCCCGAACAGCAGCACCATCACCAGGCTCACCAGGACCATGGCGATGATAAGCTCCAGTAGCGTGAAGCCGCCCTGCGCCCGTCTCATGGCCGCCGGCCCACCAAACGCAGGGTGCTAAGCGACACGCTGTGCTCGTGCCCGGCCTCATCCCAAAGCACATCCACCGTGACCTGCACCGGGTCGAAGCGCCGCGGCAAGACCGTAGTATCTTCTACCGCAGTATCTTTGGACTCCTCTACCGCCCAGGGCTGCACGGAGACCTGCCAGCGATAGGCGTCGTCGATCTCGCCCGCCGTCGCCCCCTCGGCCAGAGCCTCCTCCACGCCGACCGTCGCCAGTTTGGACTGCGCCAGCAGGACGGCCCGAGAATACGCTTCGGACAGGACCGTGCTGCGCATCCCAAGGGAAAATATCTGGAACAGGACGCCTAGAGCCAACGCCAGAATGGCGAAGGCCACCAGCACCTCGAGCAGCGAGAATCCCCCACATCGTCCGGGGCCGGGTGCCGCTCGTCCGCGGAGACGGCATGGGCAATGCACCCTCACGGCGTCACCGATACGCGTCCCGTCAGCCAGTTCACATCCACCAGAAACTGGCGCTTGCCGGCGGCCAGGGTGATGCGGCCCCCCGTGGAGCTGCCGTCGGGGAAGAAGCGGATGGCGCCTACGCTGCTCCCGCTCAGCTCCGACTCCGCCGTGTACAGGCTCAGCTCCAAGTCCTTGGGCAGGTGGTATTGGCGCCGGTCGCCGGTCATCTTGAAGCTGCGCGCGTCCACGTCCAGGCTCAGCACCGTCTCCCGCTGCAGCGTGATTGCGGCGCTGCGCACGCGCCGCAGTCCGGCGGCGAGCTGGCGGGCGCCAGCCTTGAGCTGGGCGGTAGAGACACCACCCGAGATCAGGGGCGGCACGACGGCCAGCAGCAGGCCGATCAGGGCCAGCACGATGATGAGCTCCAGCAGCGTGACGCCGAGCTCGCCCCTGTCCCGCCGACGGCCCTCCAGGAGCTTCATCGACTCTCCTCCGTCGGTCCGCTGACGGCCTGCTGGAGCATCCGGGCTAATCCCAGCTGTCGATGTCCTGAGCCTCCTTGTCGCCGCCCTCGGTGCCGTCGGCACCGTAGGAATACAGGTCAAAGTCCCCGTGCTCGCCCGGGGCCCGATACTGGTAATCGTAACCCCACGGGTCCTGGGGAATCCTTTTCTTCTTGAGATAGGGCCCGTTCCAGTTGGCCGCATCCGAGGGCGCGGAAATGAGTGCCTCCAATCCCTCCGCGGTGGACGGGTAATGACCGACATCCAGCCGATAAATGTCCAGGGCTGCACCCAGCTGGTCGATCTGCAGGCGGGCCGCCTTGGGCTTGGCCTTTTCGTGCTGGCCGATGAAGCGCGGTCCGACGATGCCGACCAGCAGACCCAGGATTGCAATTACGACCAGCAGCTCGATCAGGCTGAAGCCGCGGACGGCGCGCCACCCCGTGACGGGGATTCGGTTCACTAGAAACTTCGACATGAATACCTCATAGGTCGGAGCGACAGGGTAGACGGCTCTGTGCCGTTGCCGGCGGGACTGCGACCGCGCTGCCGCCGCGGCTTGGTCCATCAACGCTCACACGGCCAGGTCGTTGACGCCCAGTATCGCCACCAGCACAGACATGATGATGCCGGCGATGATCACCGCCAACCCCAAAATGAGCACCGGCTCCAGTATTGCGAGCAGACGTTTGACGGCGGTCTGCACCTCCCGGTCATAGGTGTTGGCCACCTGCAGCAGCATCTCCTCCAGGCGCCCGGTCTCCTCCCCCACCCGAATCATGTGCACGGCAAGCGGAGGAAACACCCCAGCGGCCGCCAGCGGCTCGGCCAGACCCCGGCCGCTCTTGAGGCCCTCCGCCGCCGTTGCCACCTCTTCCATCATGATCTGATTGCCCAGCGTCTCGCGCACGATGGACAGGGCAGTCAGCAGGGGCACGCCATTGCCCACCAGGGTGCCCAAGGTTCGGCTGAAGCGGGCCACCTCCACCTTGGCCACCAGATCGCCCACCAGCGGCCAGCGCAGCAGACGGCGATCCCAGCGCCGCCGCTTGGCCGGATGAGACAACTGCCGGCGCATGATGATCACGACGGCCGCCACTGCCAGGAGCAGCGCCCACCAGTAGCCGGTGAGCAATTCTCCGGCCGCCATGACGATCTGGGTAGGCAGCGGGAGGGCCGCGCCCATGTCCTTGAACATCTGGGCAAAGCTGGGAATCACCTTGACCAATAGCAGCACCACCGAGGCCACGGCGACTAGCAGCAAGATGGTCGGGTATATCAACGCGGAGAGCACGCTGTCCTTCAGCGCTTTGGCCCGCTCCAGGTACTCGGCGAGACGGTCCAGCACCGTATCCAGCGCGCCCCCGGCCTCGCCGGCCCGGATCATGCTAATGTAGAGCCTGGAAAAGGCACCCCCCTGCGCTTCTAGGGCCGCGGCCAATGCCGAGCCGCCGCGCACGTCCTCCTGTATGCTGGCCAGGACCCGCTCGACACGCTCGTTCTCGGCGATACCGATCATGATCTCCAAGGCGCGATCCAGGGGCAGTCCCGCGCGCACGAGCGTGGCCAGCTCCTGGGTGACCACACCGACCTCCTTCTGCGAGACGCTCCTGGCGGGGCGCCAGAGCTGCGCCAGGAGGCCCCCGGGGGCGCCGGCCCGCACGGGCTCGACCCGCACTGGCAGGCTGCCTGTGGCATGCAGGCGCTCGACGACCGCAGCCTGGTCCCGGGCCTCCATCTGACCTTCCAGCATTTGCCCGGTGGCGCTGACGGCCTTGTAGCTGAACTGCGGCATACTCAGCCCTCCTGAGTGACCCGCAGCACTTCTTCCACGGTGGTCAGGCCGCCGAGCGCCTTCGCCAGCCCGTCGTCATACATAGTCTTCATGCCCCCTTCCTGGGCCTCCCGCAGGACATCGCCCGAGTCCGCGTGGCTCAGCACCAGCCGGCGCAAGGGATCATTCATCACCAGCATCTCGACGATGGCGGCACGCCCCAGGTAGCCGCTGCTGCCGCATTCGGAGCAGCCTCGGGCGTGATACAGCACCAGCGCGCGGCTTTTGGCGAAGCGTCGCAACCGCAAATGCTCCGCCATCTCCGGCAGCACCTCATAGGGCTCCCGACAATGGGGACACAGACGCCGCACCAGGCGCTGAGCCAGGATGCCGTTCACGGTCGAGGTCAGGAGGTAGTCCTCCACCCCCATATCCAGCATGCGGGTGATGCCGCCCGCGGCATCGTTGGTATGCAGGGTAGACAGCACCAGATGGCCGGTGAGCGCCGACTGCACGGCGATGCGCGCGGTCTCCAGGTCGCGCATCTCACCGATCATGATCACGTCCGGGTCCTGGCGCACGATGGAGCGCAGGGCATTGGCGAAGGTCAGGCCTATCTGCGGCTTGACCTGAATCTGATTGATGCCCTCGAGCTGGTACTCCACAGGGTCTTCGACGGTGAGGATCTTGCGCTCGGGCGTGTTGATCTGGGTCAGCGCCGCGTAGAGCGTGGTGGTCTTGCCGCTACCGGTGGGGCCCGTCACCAAGATGATTCCGTGGGGCATGCCGAGCACGTCCTGGAACCGCTGCAGG
>CAYQDX010000175.1:0-8495 GCA_964416345.1 uncultured Ectothiorhodospiraceae bacterium | reverse complement strand
TGCTGGACACCGAGGTCTATTCCAACACCGGCGGCCAGATGTCCAAGTCCACCCCGCTGGGGGCAGTAGCCAAGTTCGCCGCCGCCGGCAAGCCGGTCGCCAAGAAGGATCTGGCCCTGCAGGTCATCTCCTACGGCAACGTGTACGTCGCTCGGGTCGCCATGGGCGCCAATCCCCAGCAGACGCTGCTCGCGCTGCGGGAGGCAGAGGCGTATCCTGGGCCTTCCCTGGTGCTGGCCTACAGCCACTGTATCGCCCACGGCATCAACATGCAGAACGGTCTCAAGCAGCAGGCGCTGGCGGTGGCGAGCGGTCACTGGCCGCTGATCCGCTACAATCCGGCGCTGCGCCAGGCGGACAAGAATCCCTTCGTGCTCGATTCGCCCCGGCCCCGGGTCAAGCTCAAGGACTACGCCTTCAACGAGCTGCGCTACAAGATGCTGTCTCGAGCGCACCCGGCGGAGAGCGAGCATCTCATGGAGCTGGCCCAGCAGGTGGTGGAGCAGAAGTGGGAGGTCTACGAAGAAATGGCGAGCCGCAGCGGCGCCCATTTCCACCCGGACGCCAGTGTCAAACTTTAGGTATTTGGGGGACTAGCGTATGGATCTCACCACGACCTATATGGGGCTGAGCCTGAAGCACCCCATTGTCGCCTCTTCTTCGCCGCAATCCGGCACCCTGGAGGGCATGAAGCGCCTGGAGGATGGAGGCGTCGCGGCAATCGTGATGTTCTCCCTGTTCGAAGAGCAGATCCGGCACGAGAACGAGGCCTTCTCGCACCTGATGGAGTCGGGCACCCTCAGCTTTCCGGAGTCGCTGAGCTACTTCCCGGAGGTCGTCGACGCCTACGACGTGGGGCCGAAGAGCTATCTGGAGCTGGTTCGGCAGGCCGCCGAGGCACTGGAGATCCCGGTCATCGCCAGCCTGAACTGCGTCACCAGCGAAGGCTGGATCGCCTACGCCAGCCAGCTCCAGGAGGCCGGAGCGGCCGGACTGGAGCTGAACATTTACGGTGTGCAGGCCGACAGCGAGATCTCGAGTGCCGAGGTGGAGCAGCGGTACGTGGACATCGTGACCGCGGTCAAGTCCACCGTGAGCATCCCGGTGGCCCTCAAGCTCAGCCCCTTCTTCAGCTCCATTGGGCACATGGCCAAGCGCCTCGATGCCGCGGGCGCGGACGCCCTGGTGCTGTTCAACCGCTTCTTCCAGCCGGACATCGACATCAAGGAGCTGGAGGTGCAGCCGACCCTGCCGCTCAGCTCCGCGGGGGAGATCCGCTTACCGCTGCTTTGGATCGCACTGCTGCACGGCCACCTCAACGCCTCCCTGGGGGCCACCCGTGGGGTGGAAGGACCCAATGAGGTCATCAAGTACCTGCTGGCGGGCGCCGAGGTGGTCATGACCACCTCGGCGCTGCTGCGCAACGGACCCGCCTATGCCGCCAGCCTGGTGGAGGGCTTGCAGAGCTGGTCGGAGGCGCGGGGCTTCGACTCGGTGGAACAGATGCGGGGCATCATGAGCCACCGCAACGTGGCCAATCCGTCGGGCTTCGAGCGGGCCAACTACCTGCGGGTGCTGGAGAGCTTCAAGAGCCAGTACATGTGAGTCCGGAGCGGTCGCTGCTTATCGCCAGCGGCCGCTCGTGCTGCGCCGCGCCACAAGCAACAGGATCACCACCAAGGCGGCACCCACGCCGGTCGCGCTCGCCACCAGGGTGCGCAGGGTCGCGTAGTGGGCGGCATCTGCTTCCCGCGCCGCCGCCCGCGTGGCATCCACCTGGCGGTTGACCTCCTCGACTAGGGATTCCAGCTCGTCCGTCAGGGGCCGGTCCATGCCCCGCACCCGCTCGTCTATGGCGCGGACGTCGATGACGGATGTGGGATGTGCCTCCAGGGCTTCGCCATAGCGTCGCACCAAGTCCTCGTGAGTCTGGATCAGCGAGCGGACGCGGGCCGCCGACACGGGGCCTTCCTCCGTCGCCAGTGTTTGCAGCTTCTCGCGCACGATCTGCTGCTCGCCCGTGAAAGCGTCGCCGTACTTGGCGTAATCCGCCAGATTGTTGCCGCGCAGCAGGATGTTTTTCCACTCCTGGACCTGCTTCTTGAAGTGCACCTCGGCGGCGCGGGCCGTCTCGAAGGTCTCTACCAGTCGGTCCAGCTCAGACAGGGCGCGCGCGTGGCGCTCGTTGACGAAATACAGCCCGAGCACGGCGATGAGACCGTTGATGACGATGACGGCCAGCACTATTCCTCCCAGTGCGACCAGGGTGCGGTGCGGGCTCGGCGCGGCACGAAATTCGGTGGCGGGCATCGCGCTTCCTCCAGGTGTGGGCTAGTTGTCCATCAAGGTGATAATTACGGATGCGCAGTTATCACCTTGATGGAGTACTAGCCTCTCGGTGAGCACGTTACCCGAAATCGCCCGCCACGCAAGATCCGTAGACACCTTGGAGTGCGGCGGCTCGCCACGGCAGGTGCGTGGCGGAGCTGGTCGCGGCGTAGTCCCAGGCAGGCAGGCTATCGGATAATCCGCACCACGCCAACGCCGTAGTGGCATCCGGCCGCCGGTGCGTTACCCTAGCCCGAATCTCAGCAGCACGAGAAGGGCCGAATGAAGAGACTCCTGACAAACCTCTGCTGCATGGCCGCACTGGCAGCGCCCGCCGGCGCCCTTGCCGATGCCGGCTGGACCGCCTATGGGTCGGTGGAGGAGCTCAATGCCCCGGCGCGCCCCTATTACCTCGTGCGTCTGGCGGTGAGGAAGAATCCCACTGACTGCCGCAACAAGTCCTGGTTCTACCAGAACCACGGCATCCCGGGCTCGAGCCAGACCTTCCTGGTGCTCCTGGAAGCGCTAAAATCCGGCCTGCCCGCCCGTGTATACGTCACGGGCAGCTGCAATCTGGACGGCTACTCGGAGATCTCCGCCGTCAGTGTGACGCGGTAGGCGCCGGCGCGGCATGAGATCAGTCAAATGTGACGGGACGCACAACGGGCGACTACAGTTATCCTCAGAATGGTGACCCATACGGCCAGCGACCGCGCAGGTGGGGAAAATCGTGCACGAGATCCTAGACAGACGAGCGTTGGGCGGTCCTGCGGGGCAGCCGCCAGGCGCTACGCAGCGTCAAGCTTGGACGCGCGGGAGGACCCCGCAGGCTCGCAGAGCCTGCGCTGCGGCTTCACTGGCCTGGTGCTGACACGCCGTGAGCCGATTCGAAGTCCCGTTCCACCTGCTGGCAGAGAGCACGCCGACTGCCATGTTCGTCCATGCGAAGGGACATTTTCGCTACTTGAACCCGGCGGCGGTGCGCCTGCTCGGTGCCGATTCGGCGGAGCAGCTGCTCGGCCTGCCGGTCCTCGATCGCGTCCACCCGGACGATCATGCCACGGTTCTGGCGCGCCTCCAGCGCCTCGAGCAGGGGGCCGAGGTCTCCTTGCGCGAGGAGACCTACCTCCGGCTCGACGGCAGTCCAGTGGCCGTCGAGGTCTCAGCAGTGCCTGTCCGCTACAACGACGAAGTCGGCGGATTGGTCTGCGTGCGGGACCTCAACCGGCACCCGGACGTCGACGAGACACTCCGGCGCGAGCACCTGCTCCTGCGCCAGGTCATCGACGCGAATCCCAGCCTGATATCCGTCAAGGACCGCTCGGGCCGCTTCCTGCTCGCCAACGAGGCCTTGGCACGCGCCTATCAAAGCAGCATCGCAGAGATCCAAGGCCGGACGGAGGCCGACTTCAATCCCAGCGCCACAGAGGTGGCGGCCAGCCAACGCGACGATCTGGAGGTCATGGACAGCCGCTGCGCCAGGCGCATCGTGAAGGAATGCGTCACCTTCCCCGATCGCAGCCGGCATTGGCTGAGCGGCAGCAAGATCCCGCTGTGCGACGCGGATGGTCGCTGCGACAGAATCCTGCTGGTGGCGCTCGAGATCGGCGAGAGCCAGCATGCCGACCCGCCGGCGACCGATCGCATGCGGTACATGAGCGAGCGCGAGCGAGAGTTTCGATCCCTCGCCGACAACGTGCCGGACAACATCGTCCGCTTCGATCTCGATGGACGGGGCATGTACTTCAACAAGGCACTGGAGGCGACCCTCGGGCGAAGCGCCGATGAGTTGATTGGCAAGATTCCCACCGAGAGCGCCCAGGACGGGCGCTATGCGGCATTGGAGGCGACGGTGCGGCGGGTCGGCGCGACCGGCGAGAGCGCCGAGGTCGAGCAGATCGTTCCAGGCCCGAGCGGCGAGTCCAGGCATCATCTCATCCGCATCGTCGCCGAGCCCGGTCCCGACGGACGGCCCGCCAGCGTCCTGGCCGTGGGCCGCGACGTGACGCAGCAGAAGCGAGTCGAGGAAGAGCTGCGCCTGGCCGCCAGCGTATTCCACAGCTCGGCAGACGGTGTCCTGGTCACCGATGCCGCCGGCAAGATTCTGTCCGTCAATCCTGCCTTCACCGAGATCACCGGCTACGCCCGAGACGAGGCCTTGGGAAGCAATCCCAGGATGCTTCGCTCCGACCGCCACACGCCGGAGTTCTACCGCGCCATGTGGCAGGGGCTCGAAGCCGAGGGCCGCTGGCAGGGAGAGATCTGGAACCGCAGGAAAGGCGGTGAGGCCTATCTCGAATGGCTGACCATCAACCGCATCGACGACAGCGACGGCAATCCGGTGCGCTACGTCGCGGTGTTCCATGACATCACCGAGCTCAAGACCAAGGACGAGCGCATACGCCACCTCGCGTTCCACGATGCGCTCACCGGATTGCCCAATCGCACCCTGATGCAGGATCGGCTGCAGCAAGCCCTGGCGCGGGCCCGGCGCGAAGGCGGTCGCCTGGCGCTCACCTATATCGATCTCGATCGATTCAAGGCCGTCAACGACAGTTTCGGTCACGACGTCGGCGACCTGCTCCTACAGGAGGTGGCACGGCGGATCCAGGGGCGGCTACGTGCCTCCGACACCGTGGCGCGCCTGGGCGGAGACGAGTTCGTCGTGCTCATGGGAGACCTGCACGACGCCGAGGATTGTGCCGTGCTCGCACAGGAGCTCATCGGCGAGATCGCCCGGCCGATGTCTCTGCGGGGTCACACCTTCGCGATCGGCGCCTCGATGGGTACGGCCTTCTTTCCCGAGGACGGCGACGACGCCCTGGAAATGATGAAGCGTGCCGATGTGGCCATGTACGCCGCCAAGTCCGCGGGTCGCAACACCTACCGCTTCTTCCAGGCTGAGATGCTCGAGCGCACCAGCCAGCGTCTGACGCTGGAGATAGAGCTGCGTCGCGCCGTCGCCAACGGCGACCTGGAGCTTCACTACCAGCCACGGGTGGATTTGACGACGGGCAGGACGCTGGGTGTCGAGGCTCTGGTGCGCTGGCGCCACCCCGACCGTGGGCTGATAGCGCCCGCGGAATTCATCTCCGTCGCCGAGGAATCAGGCATCATCCACGACGTCGGCGACTGGGTGCTCCAGGAAGCCTGCCGACAGAGCGCCATTTGGCGAGCCGGCGGCCGGTCCCTCTGTGTGGCCATCAATGTTTCGGCGCGACAGCTGGAGGATGGCGCCTTGGCCGCGCGCATTGCCGAGCTTGCCGCGCGCCACGGGATCGATCCAGCCGGCTTCGAGATCGATATCACCGAGAGCGCCGTCATGGCGAATCCGGAAGACGCCGCCGGTCTATTCGCGCGTCTGCGGGGACTGGGCGTCACCGTGGCGGTGGACGACTTCGGCACCGGCTACTCCAGCCTCGCCTATTTGCGGCGTCTGCCGCTCGACACCTTGAAGATCGATCGCTCCTTCATCAGCGATGTCGAGCACATCGAAGAGGACGCGCAAATCGTCAGAACCATACTGGCGCTAGGCGATGCGCTCAAGCTCAAGGTCGTGGCCGAGGGCGTCGAGACCCAGCGCCAGGCGGAGCTGCTGCTGTCACTGGGCTGCCAAGCGGCCCAGGGCTACCTGTTTGCGCCCGCACTGCCGGTGCCGTACCTCGAGCGTTGGCTGGACGGCCGTGCGTCCGGCACGCAGCAACCGTGACTGCGGACTTCCGCGTCCGCCGGGACATGCTGGACCAGACCGCGGCAGGATTGCCCGTGCGGCGCCGAGGCGGTGCTGCTCCTCGTGCGCAGCCCCTACCCTGCGGGCCGCGGACGGCGGCACCCGACTTTGCGGAGGGCATCTCGCTCCCCTCGCATTGCAGGCAGCCGCTCATTGACTCCCTCGCGGGCTCCCTGCGATAGTCCTTGCCGAAACGCTCTGGAGCCATAGAGAGCGGGTCAGGCTGCTCGATCATTCGAGTCCGCCCCCTTCCAAGGAGGCCCGAGGGATGTCCCTTAAGATCACCGATATCAGCCTCAATCTGCCCTTTGGCGCCAGCGGTCCTCGCCGGTGTCGAGCCCGCACGGAGGTGACGCGATGGCGCACCGGCCCCAGCTACTGGTCCACCTGATCTTTCACCCGTCCAGCGACGCAGGACGCAAGCTGGCGCTGGATATCCACCAGGCGCTAAATGCGGACCCGAACGTCCCTGGCCTGAGAATTCCCACGGTGTTCTGCGCCGAAGACGGCAGCGGTGCCCCGCCGGTAGACCCGGCGCTGGACCGGGCGGCGCGCAGCTTCGTGATGCCGCTCGCCGACACGGAGATGGACGTGGATCCGGCTTGGTGCGGATTCGTCGCCGAGCTCTGGCAGCGCTGCCAGGGAAGCGCCCATCGCTGTGTGCCGTTTCAGCTGTCGGAGTACGCCCAGCCCCTCGACGACAGGTTGAGGGGTGTCAACTTCGTGCGCGCCTTTGCGCTGAAGGAGGCAGAGCGGAGCGCATTCGTGGTCCGCCGGCTGGTCACCGAGCTGTGCCGCTTTCTGCACGGCGACCCGTTGCAGCATGACTCACCGGCGGCACCGACCAAGGTCTTCGTCAGCCACACCAAGCTGGACCTGGGCCAGGAGCCCAAGGTCGTGGAGGCCCTGCAGGAATATCTGAAGCAGGACCAGCCCATCAAGGTCTGGTACGACTCGGGGGACATTCCCGGGGGCTCCAGATTCGCCCGGGAGATTGGCGCCGGCATCGAGGACTCCTCGCTACTTTGTGTGCGCACCGACCACTACGCCAGCCGCGAGTGGTGCCGCAAGGAAGTTCTCCTGGCCAAGGAGAAGTCGCGCCCCATCGTCGTGATTAACGCCCTGACCCACAACGAGGTGCGCAGCTTCCCCTATCTGGGCAACGTCCCCGAGCTGCGCTGGCGGGGCGAGCCGGCCGCGGCGGTGGATCTGCTGCTGAAGGAAACGCTGCGCCACCTGCACAGCGGGCTCACCCTGGCCGCATGGCAGCAGCCTGGCGACCAGGTGTTTCTCTATCCGCCGGAGCATCTGACCACGGCAGACCTGAAGCCGGGCGCCGCGGTGCTCTATCCAGACCCGCCGCTCGGCAAGGAAGAGACCGATACGCTCGCCAGCCGCGGCATCGCGCTGACGACACCACTGGAGCGCCTGGCGAGCGAGCGTCCCCTGGCGGGAGGCCGCATCGCCTTGTCCCTCTCCGAGAGCACCGACATCCGGCGTCACGGCCTCGACTTCGTGCACTTCGAAGATGCGGCCCTCGAGCTTTGCCGCTACCTGCTGCTGAAAGGCGCGACCCTGGTCTACGGCGGACACCTGGGCTCCGCCGGGTTTACGAGTGCGTTAATCGAGCTGGTGGCGGCCCACAATCGGCTGGAGGGCGTGGATCCAATAGCGCGCATCGAGAACGTCGTCGGCTGGCCTCTGCCCTTCGACAAGGCCCTGCAATCCCGCTACAAGCACGCCGCCACCCTGGTGCGGGTGGCGCGCCCAAGTGACATCGACGAGACGCTGGCCCCCGAGCTGGTGGCGAATCCGAGCTATTTCCCGGGCGACCGATCCGCCGTGCTGCGCTATGCCTGGGCGCGCGGCATGACGGCCATGCGCGAGGCGGTCACAGGGTCGACCCGGGCACGCATCATCATTGGCGGCACCTTCGGACCCACCGAGAAGGCGCAGCCGGACGGCACCCGCAAGCCGAGCTGGTATGCGAGCAGGATCCCCGGGGTGCTGGAGGAGGTGATGATCGCGCTGGAGGCGAGGCAGCCGCTGTTCCTGATCGGCGCCTTCGGCGGCGTGGCGGGCCTGGTCGCCGACATCCTGGAGGGGCGCGATCGCCCGGAAATGAGCTGGGAGTACCAGCGCCAGGCGCCCGTCGCCGAGGAGATGCGGCAGATCTACGAGGATAGGGGCGACCGCTGGTGGGACTATCCCGAGATGCGCCAGCTGCTGCTCGACAAGGGAATCGCCGGACTCAATCCCGGCCTCAGCGTTGACGAGCATCGGGAGCTGCTCCACACCACCGACACCATGCGCATGGTGGAGCTGGTCATCCGGGGGCTCGACAAGTGTCCCTGAGAGCTCTTGATTCCACCGGGATGACGGATTGCCACACAAGATTCGGGTCCAGAATCACGTGGTACCGTGCTGATTCCGCCAC
>CAYQDX010000174.1:0-8497 GCA_964416345.1 uncultured Ectothiorhodospiraceae bacterium | reverse complement strand
CGGCGCAAGATCTACCGGCGCTATGCCGATCGCTTCCTGCATCCGGAGCAGATCGACGAGGTGGATCACGCGCGGATTCCAGGCTACGCGGGACCCTGATCCGCGACTCGGCTACTTGGTGGTGGCGACGTAGACGCCTGCCCAGTCGGGTGCCGGCGGCGTGGTCTGGTAGACCCGGCAGCGCTCGACGAAGGCCAGGCTCGGGCCATCCTCCGGGAAGTCGCGGAGCAGCTCCGAGAACATGGCCTCCGCGGTGCCGAACCGGCCTTCGAAATACTGCTCCAGTGCCGCGTCGAAACGCCGCGCCAGCCCGTCGAGGCGCTCGTCCCTGCCAGCCCCCAGGAGCTCGTGGATCTCGACCGGCTGGGCCTTGCCCTTCACTCGCAGGCGGTCGAGCCTGCGGCACAGGAACCTGTCTCCCAGCTCGGCGCGGGTGGAATCCGAAATGATGATCCCGATGCCATAGGCCTTGGTCTGGCCCTCCAGGCGCGAGGCCAGGTTCACGGTATCGCCGATGACCGTATAGTCGAAGCGCCGCGCGCTGCCCATGTTGCCGACGATCGCCTCGCCGGTATTGAGTCCTACCCCGATACGCAGACTCACGCCGAAGTCGCGCTGGAAGCCACTGTTGAGCTTCGCCAGGCCACGTTGCATCCGTAGCGCCGTGGTCGCCGCGCGCATCGCGTGATCGGGCATGTCCAGCGGGGCATTGTAGATGGCCATCACGGCATCGCCGATGTATTTGTCGAGGGTGCCGTGCTCGGCCATGACGATGTCGGTCATCGGGCCCAGGTAGCCGTTGAGGAGGGCGACCAGGCGCTCCGGCGGCAGGGACTCGGAGAGTGTGGTGAAGCCGCGGATGTCCGAGAACAGCACGGTGACCCGGCGCTTCTCGCCTTGCAGCGCCAGGGCGTCCGGGTTGTTGATGATGCGCCCCACCAGCGCCGGGGAGACATAGGACGAGAAGGCGTGCTTGAGGAAGCGCACCTGGCGCTGCTCGACCACCGCGTAGTAGCTCTGGAACAGGATGAAGCCCACACCCACGGCCACGGCCGGGTAGGCGAGGCTGACCAGCATGTTGAGCTGCCCGACTACCCAGTAGTAGGACCACCACAGGCCCAGCAGCGTCAGCCCGAAGATGCCGACCATGACCACCGGTCGCCGGCTCAGCGTCATCAGCCACACCATGGCCAGCGGCAGCAGGCCGATCACCAGTACATCGATAGTCAGGGTCCTGTCGTCGTGCACCAAGAAGAAGTGCTGCAAGATGTCGGCGGCAACGGTGGCGTGCACCGCGATGCCGGGAAAGCTCTCATGCGTGGGCGTCGGACGCACGTCCGCGATGCCCGTCTCGGTCACGCCGACGAGCACCAGCTTGCCCCGTAGGGCGCCGGGGGGGAGACTGCCGTCCAGCGCGTCCGCCGCCGAGAGCAGCGGAATCTGCTGCTTTCCGTTGTAGAAGTTCACTACCATCTTGCCCGTCTCATCCACTGGGATGGGCAGGCGGCCCAGCCGCAGGCTGCGCACACCCTTGCCGTCGAAGCCCACCGCTATCTGCTCGTGGCGCCAGACCGCGAGCGCCTTCAGGGGCAGGGAAGGATAGAGAAGGCCGTCGTCCTGGCGCAGGACCATGGGCGCCTTGCGCAGCAGGCCGTCGGGGTCGGGGAAATAATTGAAGAAGCCGAGGCCCGCCATGGGGGCGGCAATCTCCGCCTGGCTGGCTTCCACGTATGGCAGGCTCCGGACCGTGGAGCTGATGCTGCCCGCCGGCTCGCTGACTTCGTTGACGGCGCTGTCGCCGAGCAGGGCCATGGCCTCGTCGCTGGCAGGCACCGTCTGGTGCTCGCGCAGGAAGTAGCCGCCGACCACCGGTGCCCCGGGGGCCGCGAGTGCATCGATGAGCGCCCGATCCGCCTGGGCGCTCTCGGGACGCACGTAGACGATGTCCAGCGCGATGAGACCGGCGCCTTGTGACTTCAGCGCGCGGATGAGCCGCGCCTGCAGCACCCGGCTCCACGGCCAACGGCCGTAGCGCTTGATGCTGGGCTCGTCCACCGAGACGACGACAATATCCTTCGGGGGAGGCGGGGCCTGGCGCAGGTCATAGACCACGTCGCGGGTGCGCTCGTCGAGCCTGCCCAGCAACGCAGGATTGAGTCCATAGAGAGCCAGGCTGATGATGCTTGCGGCCAATGCGAAGAGCAGTCCCAGCGTTTCGCGTCGCAGCGGCCGAGCCCAGTGGCGCAGTGCTTTGATCATGGCCAGGGGCCCCGCGCAGGAGTTGCCCGTTGATTCGGAATGGCGGACGGTCACGGCGCCTGCGGGTGCCGTGACCGTTCGCTCGGGCCAACTATTGGCAGAGGTCCTTGCCGGTCAGCACGTCGAAGCCGAAGGCTCCGGCCCCCCCGCTGCCGTCTGCCTGGCCCTGCTCTCCTAGGACCACCGGGCAGCCCAGCGGGCTGAGGGCGGCACCCGAGGCGACCTCGTCGTGATCGCTTGCAGGCACTTGGTCCCGTCCCACCAGTCCGGTGAAGCTTGCCTGGCCAGCGAGATCGCCAGCCGGGGTGAAGGCGGCTACGTGGACGTCCAAGGTCTCGCCATTGCGACGGCGACCGACTGCGTAAAGATTGCCTTCCCTGTCGGTGAGGGCGGCACGCAGCACGGCCTCCCCTCCCAGGTCCAGGTCCTGCTCCCAGACAAACTGGAGATTGCGGTCGAGGCGCTTGACCATCCAGTTGCCGTCGGGCGTCGTGCCACCCACGTAGATGGCGTTGTCCGGTGCGACGGCCAGGCCCTGAACATAGGCAAAGGTGTCGATCACATCGTCGGCCATCGGCTCTCCGCTGAGACCGGCAAATGTGGCGACCCAGCCCTCATGACTGCCGGCGCCGCTCGTTAGGGTGCCGCCCACCACTATCTGACAGGTTTGCGGGTCGTCGCAGCCGTTCAGCGCGACGGCGTAGGCGCTCTCACTGGCGCCGGTATCGAAGCCTTGCTGCCACACCAGCTCGCCAGCGTCGTTGTAGTAGGCCAGCAGTCCGTCGAAGCCGCTGCCGTTGTAGCGCTCGCCGGCCGCGTACACGCCCGTGTCGTCCGCCGTCAGTGCATAGAAGGCGTCGACACCGTGCTCTCCGGCGAGCCTGCGCTCCCACATCGGCACGCCATTGGGGTCGAGCTTCATCAGCAGCGCCTCGTAGCCGTCGGCGGTCTCCACATAGCCGCCCGCATACACGCTCTGGTCCTTCGGGCTCACCGCCACGGCAAAGCCCAGATCGTTGCCGCCGGAATCGTAGGCCTGATCCCAGCCGAGCACGAAATCCTGAACCGTGCCGCGAGGCAGGCCCTTGATCAAGCGCAGGTCGTAGCTGCTGCCCGAATAGGCATAGCCCACCGCATAGGCATTGTCGTAGGCATCGACGGCCAGGCCTTCCCAGCTCTCACTGGGACCACTCTCCGGCACCTGGACGCTGGCGATATAGCTGGAGACCTGCTCGTCGGCCAGGCTCACGACGGGCGGCTCATCGGGCGGGATGGCCACGCCGGCGAGAACCGTGATGCTCAGCGGCAGTGTCAGTACGTGCGGAGTGTCCGCACTGTCGGTGATCTCGACGGCGAAGGGGAAATCACCTGCCTGTGCCGGCGTGCCGCCGATGGAGCCATTGCAGCCCTGCAGTCCCAGGCCGGGAGGCAGAGATCCTCCGGCCAGGGCACAGTGGTATGGCGGCACGCCGCCAGTGGCCAGGATGGGCGCGTCGTAGGGGATGCCCACGGCCGCCTCCGGAAGCGTGCTCGGCACCGAAAGTGGCAGCAGACCCTCGTCCTGCACCGGGAGATTCAAGGTCTTCTGCGCACTATTGCCCGCCGCGTCTACCACCCGCACGTCGAACGCATAGTCGCCGGTGGCCGTTGGCACACCATAGATCAGGCCCGGATAGCTCAGGGCCATGCCGGGCGGCAGGCCGACCTCGGGCCCGCCGTCGACTATCGACCACCGGTACGGCCGAGTACCGCCCAGCACCGTCAGCTGATGGCCGTAGCTGGCGTTCTGGCGGGCGGGCTCCAGCGTGTCGACGATGGCAATCCCTTCCAGCAGCACGCTGAGGCCGTAGCTCTGGGAGGCGCCCAGACCCGGTATCGAGTCGTGCTGGGCATCGATCTGGAAGGTGAACTCACCCGGCGCAGTGAAGGTGCCCTGCAGCACGTTGCCGGCTAGGCTCAGGTCCGGCGGCACCTGACCCGAGATCGAGAATGTGTAGTCGGCGGCGTCGCCATCGACGGTGAAGGCCTGCTGAAAGCCGTCGCCCACGTGGTAGACGGTCTGGCTCAGGGCGGCCGGCTGGATCGTGACTGTGGGCAGGGTCAGCTCGACGGAGGCCTGGCTGCCGTTGTTCTCGGTGTGGGGATCGACAGGCGCGCTGCTGCTCACGCTGGCGGTGTTGACCACGGTGCCGATCTGGCTGGTGGTCACGCGGGCCATGATGGTCACCACGCCGCCGGCACCCGCGTCGATGTCACCGAGCTCACAGCTCACGTCGTTGCCCGAGTGCGCGCAGCTGCCGAGATTGCTGCTCACAGACTCGACGCTGAGCTCGGGAGGCAGCGTGTCCGTCAGCACCACGCCCTGGGCCCGGTCGGGTCCGTCGTTGGCCACGGCGAGTGAGTAGGTGACGACCCCGCCCAGCGGCACCTGCTGCGAGTCCGTGCTCTTCATCACGGCCACATCGGCAGAGGCCGGCCGCAGGATGGTCGCGTTGGCCGACACCTCGACCGGCGGCTCGCAGCAGTTTCCCATCTGGGCAAAGAAATGGATGCTCCCCGGCGGGGCATTCCGGCTCACATCGAAGCAGGTCCTCACCACGGTGACGCCACCCAGCCCGGTATCGCCGGCGCTGCAATAGACGTAGTTGCCCTCCTGCGTAGACGCAAAGCAGCCGGGATTGGACCCGGTGCTCGTGATGGACGCGCCCTTGAAGCGCAGCCCGCGGGGCAGGGGCGGAGTGCTCAAGGGCATCTCGAAGAAGGTATAGCTCGAACGCATGGAGGAGTTGTCGAGCGCCGTCCAACGCACGCAGATCTGCTCACCCGGCATGACCGTGCTGGGCGCGGCCGTGGCGCTGGCCGTAAACGTCGCCTGTGCCTGCGAGGCGAGCCCCAGGCCCAGGCACAGCAGGACGCAAGCCTTCCGGTGCGCGGGGCGCCGCCGTCTCCCACCCTCGTCGCGGGCGAGGGCATGCGCCGGTGTGGACGTCCGCGACCGGCGGACCGCAACTGCACTCACCAAGTCTGCCCATCTACTCATCGCGCTCTACTCCACGTTGATCCCACGTCTACGCCCGTCGCTCGCTCTGCCGTCAATGGGGCGGTGGATTGGGAGGTGGATTGGAATCGCTGCCCATGGTCATGACCGCGGGAGGCATCAACGATTGGGTCGGCAGGGTCGAATCGGCGGCGAAGGTTCCCTGGTCGCTCAACAGACTCAGCGTGCCGCCGCTGCCCACAGGCTGCTGGCCCGCTACCGGTACGATCGGCTCCGGCGCGGCGCCCCTGCGGATGATCGCCGCCTCGTTCTGGCGCAGTATTTGGATACCGGGGATGCGAGCATCGATATTGGCCACCGAGACGATGCCGCCGTAG
The DNA here is from genome assembly GCA_964416345.1 of uncultured Ectothiorhodospiraceae bacterium. Lineage (GTDB taxonomy): Bacteria > Pseudomonadota > Gammaproteobacteria > CAYQDX01 > CAYQDX01 > CAYQDX01. The sequence goes on along the minus strand of CAYQDX010000174.1, from coordinate 2,863 downwards.
ACGTGCACGCGGGTCAGATCCGCCTCGCTCAAGACGTCGAAATCGGTACCCTGGACGCCGACGACCGCGGTGGAGGTCTGGACCTTGAAGGATTCCCGCCGGCTCGAGAACACATCGGTGACGATGGCACGCATGCGGCCGCGTGCCAGCTCGAAAAGACCCTTCGGCGCCGCAGCCTCGGCCTGATATTGGGCCACCACCAGCCGGCTGCTCGGTCCCAGGGTCAGGCGGCTGCCGTCTGTCATCTGCATCACCAGGCGCGACCGGCTCTTGGTGCGGACGACGTCCTGTACGTAGACACCGTCTCCCACCTGCAGCGCCACGGCGGCTGCGGCACCGCGGGTCACGTCGGCCGTGCCGACCAGAGTCGCAACCTGGCCGGCCTGCGGCGCGGCGTAGGCACCCGACGTGGCGAGCAGCATGCACAGGCTGCCCAATAGCGATTGGATGATCCACTTGCTCATTGCCTGCCCCATCAGTAGTGCCAGGTCACGCCGACCGAGACGACATTGCGGTCATAGGCATAGACGTCTATGTTGGAATCCCAGCGCACCCGGGATGCCTGTGCCTGCAGCTCCCAGTGCTTGTCGAGGGCATAGGAAACGGTGCCGAACAGGGTTGTGGCATCGTCCTCGCGCTTGATCAGGTACACCGTGTGGGTGTTGTCATAATCGTAGTCGTCGTACAGCAGCCCCACACCCACTCGCAGCTTGGGCGCGACCTGGTAGCCGACGTGGGCAAACAACGACAGCTGGTCCCGCTCCCAGTTGGAGCCATCGGTGTCGTCGTGACCGCCCTGCAGGATGAGCCGCACGGCCCCGCGGTTGCCGTGGAAGGGCCACAGCAGCATGGCGCCCAAGGTCCGTGTGGTGCCGCTCAGCTCCTCCTCGCGCGGCACGCTCTGGTCATAGTCGTTGCTGGTGATGCGGCCGAAGCCGTACAGCAGCGCGTTGCGAGGCAGTCGCACATAGGCGCCCGGAGCGAGCGAGTGCGAGGTGAGGAAGTGGTCACCGTCGACGTGGCCGACGTTGAGCTCATAGGGCAGGCGGAAGCCGTATTGGCCCTTGGACCATCCCAGGCCAAGCACGTAATTCTGGCGTGTCTCGTCGAAATCGCTGAGATCCTGCAGCAGGCCGTGGTAGAGGTGACCTTCGCCGAACAGCAGCATTTCGCTGGATAGCCGGCGCTGACCCTTGATGTCCGCCAGAAACACGTGGCGGGTGTCGGATTTGCCGGAGATATCCGTCACGAATCCCCCGCCGTTGGGCTCCAGGATCACGTTGCTGTCGTGCTCCAGGCGATAGCCGAGGTCGAGGGTGAATGGCTTGGGGCCCGCGCCGAGCTGGTGGCTCAATGATCGCAGCTGCACGGCGGCCAGCGAATCCGGTGCCGCCGCAATGGCCTGCTGGGCCACCTGCTCGCCTTCTCCTATCCGGCCCTCGGCGGCATAGATCTGGACCAAGTCGGTCGCCGCGCGCTGCCGCACTTCCACGTCGTCGCCGGCGACGGCGCTCTCCAGCTCTTGCCGCGCGCGCTCCTTGTCGTTGGCGGCCAGATAGGCGCGGGCGGCGAGATAATGAGCCCGCGGCTCGGGCTTCGCCTGCAGCAGTATCTCCGCCTGCTCGGTCGCCGCAGTGACCTCGCCCAAGGCCAGCAGCGTAACGCCAAGACCGTAGCGGGCCTCGTGGTCTCCTGGCACCGTCGCGACGGCCTGCGCGAGCAGCGGCCGCGCCTTGCCGTAGTCCTGCATATGGTAATAGGTGAGTCCGAGCAGTCGCGTGACGCGAGCTCCGCCCTGCTCACGCTGGGCCTCCAGCAGCAGCGGCAGGGCCTCCTCATAGTTTTCCTGGACGGCCTGGGCCTCGCCCGCTACCAGGCTGTCGCCCTCGGCCAGGGCAATCTGCATCCCCCCGATCCAGATACCGGCGATCAACACGAGAGGCGTCATCATTCTGGACGTCATCGCATTCCGTCCTTATTTCGCTAATTTTCGTTGGAGGGAGAACAGTGCGAAGATCAGGCGGGGACTCGCGCCAATTCGCTGGAAATCTTCGGAGAATGCCCAGGCGGAGTATAGATCAACGGGTACGCATTGACAGCCCAAAGGCGGCGCAACGATGCCCCTGCGCCGCACCCACGCGAGAGGATTTGGTCGCGAGCTCACAGGTGGAGACGTCGCAGCTCCGGGTCCGGAGCGCCATGTCCCCAGGCGTCGGCGAACAGCTTCAAGAGCTCCTGGGCGCGTCCCGGCGCGTTGAAGCACAGCGTGCCCTCGAAGCCGGTGTGCAGCTCGCGATAGAGTAGGCCTACGCCGTCGGCGATCAGGAACGTCTGGGTCAGGCTGGCGTGGGGCTCGCTCGGGCGGCGCAGCTCGATGTAGCTCGTCAGGCGCCGTGCAAGCTCGACCAGACGATGCCCCTGGGTCACGATGAGCCGACTGCTCTGCAGCAGAATCTGCACCCGTGAGTGCGGGCTGCGTCGCACCAGTGCGGTGACCGCCTCCGCGAACGGCTCGTTGTCATAGACCCGTGGCTCCAGGTCGTAAGTGAGAAGGTGCAGGCTGCGAGTCGCCTGGCTGGCGAGCGCCTGAACGGCTGCCCGATTGTCGGCGCTGGTCTCCAGCACCAAGGCTTCGGGGTCTGTGCCCAGGGTATAACCGTCGAGATCCCGCATGGCAGCCTCCTCACTCGCCTCGCTTGCCCAAGCTTAGCGCAACTCCCAGACTACGGCGCTAGCGCCGCGGCTGGATTGCGTCCGGCCGTGGTCTCGTCTATGCTTTCACACTTCGCAGCGCGCAAATGCTCCTTAGGAGAGGTGTCCGAGCGGTTGAAGGAGCACGCCTGGAAAGTGTGTGTACGTCAAA
>CAYQDX010000173.1:0-8540 GCA_964416345.1 uncultured Ectothiorhodospiraceae bacterium | reverse complement strand
CGGCCGCTGGCGGTGTACAACCCCATCCACTACCAGGAGCTGCCCGAGCTGTTCATGGATTTCGTCTGCAGCCTGACTGGGAAATCGCCGTCGACCACCGGGGCCGGCAGCGAGGGCGCACTGACCAAGGGGCCCTTCAACGCGCTGCGGCCCACCGCCGATCTCAACAACGCACTGGTCTCCTACATCATTACCGGCTACGCGGGATTCTCCACTGCCGCCGGCCACATCGGTCCCCATCGGCGGGTGAATCACGACATCAGCTTGCTAATCCCAGAGATCTGGGCGCGTCTGGGGGAAGAGGAGCGCGAGCCGGGATTCCTCATTGCCTACGGCCTGCTGGAGCCGGTAGTAGACTTCAGTCATCGCGGGCGGCTGGTGCCGGCCAGTCGCCTAGGCTACCGAATCACCGAGCGTTTCGTGCATCGATTCTTGGGCAAAATCTTCGACAGCCCTTGCGCGGTATTCGACGAGGCCATCCTGCGTCCGGAGTCCCAAGACCTGGAGTGCTTCGTGGACGGCGTGCTCAACATCGCCGAGGCGCAGCAGAGGGTCGCCCAGCGCTACCTGGACGATGGCTCCATCGATGATGCCTGTCCGCCGTTGAAGGCGCTGCTGCACATCATGGCGCTTGGCAGCTATCGGGGCAAGGATGTCCACCACCCGCACATCCGGGCCATGTTCACCCGGGAGAGCATGCTGGCCTCCGACTGGTATCGAGAGCGCCTGGAGACCAAGCAGCAGCGGGATGTGGCGCTGTGGCGCCGCCACGGCGAGTATCTGACGAGCTTCCTGCAGCAGCCGAGTCACGCCGATGTGGCTGCCCGATTGGAGATCCGCAGCCGGCTGGAGCTCTCGCGCAGGAAGCTGGACTGGGTGCGCAGCCCCGAGTTTCTGCATAGCCTGCGTGGCACCATCGGGGCCGATCCTCTGCAGCCGGCGGCCAGCAGCGGCGAGAGTGCCAGGGGAGACGTGGCCGACGCGGCTTGAGCCGGCCGGGTGCTGCCCCCGTGAGTGTGGCCCGCAACTCTCACGCCTCCGGTGGCCCTCGGGACTATGCCATCGACCTGCTGCGGGCAGGGTGCATCCTATACATCGTCGGCTACTGGCACCTGTTCGGCTACACACCAAGGCTGTTCCACTATGCCAACATCTATACCGAGGCGCTGAAGGACATCGCCCTCGGCACCTTCGTGCTGGTCTCCGGGCTGCTGCTCGCACGCCGCCCGCTGGCCCTCACGGCGGGCGAGGTCAGGCGGTTCTATGCCCGCCGGGTGGTGCGCATCTATCCGCTGTACCTCTTGGCTCTGCTGCTGTTTCTGCTCACAGGCTTCGCCACGCCGCGGGAGGTGGTGGAGGCGGCGCTGCTGGTCTCGATGCTCACGCCCCCGCCAATCCACACGCTGTGGTTTATGACCATGATCATCTTCTTCTACGTACTGGCACCGCTGCTGATTCACGCGGCGGACGACGCCCGCAAGCTGATTGCGCTGGGCTGTGCCCTGATGCTGCTGGTGCTGCTATGGAGCGCCCTGGTGCATCCCGTGGATCTGCGCATGCTGCAGTATTTCCCGGCGTTCGTCCTCGGAGTGCTCTATCGGCGCTCCAAGGGCTTCCGTGACGGCGTGGTGCGACTGCGCTGGCTGCTGCTGGCCTGTCTGGCTCCGGCATTGGTCGTGGGCCTCAAGCTCGGCAGCTCGCCGGAGATGGGTGTCCTGATGCGGGTGCCGCTGGTTGCCGCGGGTGCCCTGGCCCTTTACGCCTACGCCGCCCGGCATTTCGGCCGCATGCAGAGCCGGGTCATCGGGCTTCTGAGCTACGCCAGCTTCGGCATCTACCTGTTCCATAGGCCGGTGCTTGAAATCGCACTGCGCCTCTACCGGCCGGCCCAGCCGGGCCAGGAGGCACTATATCTCCTGGCCGTCGGATTGCCCGTGACCATCGCCATCGCCTACCTGTTGCAGAGATCCTATGACCGGTGGGCTCGTGCCATCTCCGCCCGACCGTAGCAGGGCAATGGCTCGCAACCAGCCGCGGCGGGCTGCTAAGATGCCTACAGTCTACTGCTGGGCGGGAGATGAGTAATGATCGTGACCTGCGTGCATGTGACCGTGAAGCCCGAGCATGTGGAGGCGTTCATCGAGGCCTCTCGGGCCAACCATCGGCTTTCGGTGCAGGAGTCTGGCAACTTGCGCTTCGATGTGCTGCAGTCCAAGGATGAACCCACACGCTTCCTGCTCTACGAGGCTTATGCCAGCGAGGCCGCGGCGGCTGCCCACAAGCAGACCCAGCACTACTTGACCTGGCGGGATACGGTGGCGGATTGGATGGCCGAGCCGCGACGGGGCGTCCCGTACATCGCGCTGGCGCCTAGCTTCGCCTGAATCCAACCGGGTACCGAGCATGCGGATTCTGCCTTTCGATTACGCCCGCATCCCACCCATCCGCTTCGGAACGGGCAAGCTCGAGCTGCTGCCACGGCTGATCCGGGAGCTCGGCGGCAGCCGGGTGCTGCTGGTCACCGGCGGCCGCTCGCTGGAGACCTCGGGTGGTCTGGCGCGAGTCGCCGACCTGCTCGGTGGGGCCGGCATCTCCTGGGAGCGGGTGAGCTGTCCGGGTGAGCCGACCGCCAGCCTGGTCGACCGCGTCTGCGAGCGCTATCGCCGAGCCGACGTCGATGTCGTGGCCGGCATCGGTGGCGGCAGCGTGGTGGACGCCGGTAAGGCCATCTCGGCCATGCTGCCGCGCGCCAACTCTATCTTCGATCACCTGGAGGGCGTCGGGCGGGGCATCCCTCACAGCGGGGTCAAGGTCCCCTATATCGCCATTCCCACAACCTCGGGCACCGGCAGCGAGGTGACCAAGAACGCCGTCATAAGCGAGGTGGGTCCTCAGGGCTACAAGAAGTCGTTGCGTCACGACAACCTGGTGCCCGATGCCGTGATCGTAGACGGCAGCCTGCTCACCTCATGCCCGCCGCGGGTCACAGCCGCCTGCGGCATGGATGCCCTCACCCAGCTGTTGGAGCCCTACCTGTCGCCGACGGCCTCGCCCATCACTGAGGCCCTGGTCTGGAGCGGATTGCGCGCCATCGCCGACAATCTGTTGGCGGCCTGCGGTGAGGGCGCCGGCGATCCGGTGGTGCGGGAGGCGATGGCCTACGCGGCGCTGCTCTCCGGCATCGCTCTGGCTAACGATGGACTGGGCATCGTCCACGGCCTGGCCTCCCCCATCGGTGGCTATTTCCCCATACCCCACGGCGTGGCGTGCGGCACCCTGGTGTCCGCCGCACTACGGGCCAACCTCAAGGCGCTGCGCTCGCGAGCCCCCGACAGCCCGGCGCTGGCAAAGCTGGCACGGGTGGGCGGCCTGCTGACCGGTGAGTCCTATCATCCCCAGGCCCCGGCTTGCGATGCTCTGCAAGACCTGCTGGACGACTGGACCATGCGCCTGGACATCCCCCGCCTGGGGGCCTACGGAATCGGGGAGTCCGATCTGGAGCGGATCCTGGCCGCGGCCGCCAACCGCAGCAACCCCGTAAAGCTGACGCGGGAGGAGATTCGCGCGCTGCTGTCAGAGCGCCTGTGAGCCATGTGCCGAGAGTGTGGCGCCGGCCGCTCGCCGCGTGGCTCAGGTCGGCCCAGCGCGGACTTCGCGAGCCAGCGCCGTGAGCTCCGTGCTCACGTCCTCCAGCATCGCGCCCAGCAGTCGCCGGCCCTTGGAAGGCGTCGCCCGCCTCGGATCGCCGACGACCCCCGCGGGGCTGTAGCCCGGCGCATTCGGGTCGCGACGCTGCAAGGGACCGCCGGAATCCGGTCCAGGACTGGGCTCTGCCAGGGCCATGTGCACCTGCTCCGGGGCGATGGCCAGGAGCAAGGACGTCTCGACCTCGTCCGCGTGACCCCCCCAGGCCTGCTCTGCCACTGCGGCGCAGCCGGAGACGAAGCGGGGTCCCTCGTAGACGTTCAGCAGCTTTGCCGGAGCACTTCCGCCGAGCTCCGCCAGCGCCGCCCGCAGAGGCTCGCGGGTGCTGATGCCGGTATTCAGCACGGCAACCGCGGGGGCACCCGCGGCCAGGATGCACTGCAGGACCTCGGCGGCCAGCCGGACGAAGGAGTCGCGGCCCAGGGTGACGCTGCCGGGATAGTCGGTGAAGGCCGGATAATACCCGTAGCTCAGTGTCGGCCAGGCAAGCGCCCGATGGGTGGCCAGGAGCCTCTCCACCAGCCACTGTGCCTGCAGCAGGTCCGCCCCCAGCGGCAGATGACGACCGTGCTGCTTGCTGCCGGCGCCGACGGGCAGCACGGCGATCGCGCCCTCCGCGAGCCGCCGCTCCACTTCGGGCCAGGGCAGCTGGGCGACCCAGGCTGCTGTTGAATCACCGTCCGGCTCTTGGTGCATGACCTCGTCTCACTGGAGTATGAGCGGCAATCCCGGGCAGGCACGCCCCCACCAGGCATGGTCGCGCCGTCGGATGTAGAGTATCCACCTCTCCCCGCGGAGTGCCAAGCTCGCTTCATCGTACGGTCACCGAGCAGTCATGTCCGCGTCGCGCTCGCATGATGCACTCAAGGGCTGTCTGTCGCCTGGATGAACTTTCAGATGCGCGTGCTCATGCTCAATGACGTGTATTTTCCCCGCGTCAACGGCGTGTCCACCTCCGTGCAGACCTTTGCCCACGAGCTGCTGGCGCAGGGCCACGACGTGAGCCTCATCGCACCGAGCTATTGGGAGGACAGGCCCGATGGGTTTCCCATTCTCCGGGTGACCGGACGGGCCGTGCCCCGCGACCCGGAGGACCGGATTATGTCGCTGGGGGCAGTGAAAGCGCTATTGCCTCGGATACGGGCCACACGTGCCGACGTGCTGCACATACAGACGCCTTTCGCGGCCCACTACGGAGGGCTGTGGCTGGCGCGGCGCGCGGGCCTGCCGGTGGTGGAGAGCTACCACACCTACTTCGAGGAGTACCTGGACAAATACTTGCCGGCGCTGCCCCGGGCGCCGCTGCGCTGGCTGGCTCGCCGTTTCTCCACTGCCCAATGCAATTCCGTGGATGCGGTGGTGGTGCCGACGGTGCCCATGCGTCGGGTGCTGGAGGGCTACGGTGTGCGCACCCCCATCGAGGTGATACCCACGGGCCTGCCGGCCACGGTGTTCACTCCCGGGGACGGCCCGCGTTTCAGAGAGCGCTTCGCGATTCCGACCCGGGCGCCCCTGCTGCTGTATGTGGGCCGAGTCGCTCACGAGAAGAACATCGGCTTCCTGCTGGAGGTGCTAGCCGCTCTGCCCCGGCAGGATGTCATGAGGGTCATCGCCGGCGAAGGACCGGCCCGCTCCAGCCTGGCTGCTCGGGCGCAGCGCATGGGACTGGGATCCCGGGTACGCTTCGTCGGCTACCTCAGTCGCCATGCGGCACTGGCCGACTGATATCGGGCCGGCGACGTGCTCGTGTTCGCCTCCCGCACCGAGACTCAGGGCCTAGTGCTGCTGGAAGCCATGGCCCAGGGGCTGCCGGTGGTGACCACGGCGGTGATGGGCACCGCGGCCGTGATGCGGGACCTCCGCGGAGGACTGGTGGCGGAGGATGAGGTCGGGGACTTCGCCGCCAAGGTCCAGCTCCTGCTTGCGGACGAGGCGCTGCGGCGCTGCCACGGCGCCGAGGCACTGCGCAAGGCCCAGGAATGGTCGGCCGCTACCAGTGTCGGCGCCCCGCTGAGGCTCTATCGGCGTGTCAGGGTCCCGACGGGACGCTGAGCCACTCGACCGCGGACCCTCCCCGCTCAGGAATCCCGTCCGGTCATGCCATGGCCCAGTGCGATTAGCGAGAACAGGGGCTCCAGGGCGCGATTGGCGGACATGTGCCCTAGGGTGCCTGCTCCCTGGCCACTGCGCGATAGCCGATGTCGCTACGGTAGTAGACGTCCTGCCAGTAGATGTTCCGCACCTGAGCATAGGCGCGGCGCTGGGCCTGGCCCACCGTCTGGCCCAGTGCGGTGACGCACAGCACCCGCCCGCCGCTGGTGATCACCCCATCATCGGTGAGCGTGGTGCCGGCATGAAAGACCTCGAGACCCGGCTCCTGCGGCACCGGCAGGCCGCCGATGACGTCGCCCTTGCGATAGGCGCCGGGGTAGCCGCCGGCTGTCATGACAACGCCCAGCGCGGCACGGGTGTCCCACTCTGCGCTCGCCTGGTCCAGCCGGCCCGCCAACGCCGCTTGCACTAGCTCCACCAGATCCGAGCGAAGCCGCAGCAGGATGGGTTGGGTCTCGGGGTCGCCGAAGCGGCAGTTGAACTCCAGCACCTTGGGCGTGCCATCGGACGCAATCATCAGGCCGGCGTAGAGGAATCCCACGTAGCGGCTGCCCTCGGCGGCCAGGCCCCGCACCGTGGGCTCGATCACTTCCCGCATGATGCGGTCGTGAATCTCCGGTGTCACCACCGGGGCAGGGGAATAGGCGCCCATGCCACCGGTGTTGGGTCCCAGGTCGCCGTCGTCCCTAGCCTTGTGGTCCTGAGAGGTGGCCAGCGGCAGCACGTGCTCGCCATCGACCATCACGATGAAGCTCGCCTCTTCACCCGCGAGCAGCTCTTCCACCACTACGCGCTGCCCTGCGGCGCCGAAGGTTCGGTCCGCCAGCATGCCACGGGCTGCACTCACCGCCTGCTCCACGTCGTAGGCCAGGACGACGCCTTTACCGGCGGCCAGACCGTCCGCCTTCACCACCAGCGGGGCACCGCGGGCGCGGATGTCGGCCTCCGCGGCGTCGGCGTCGGTGAAGCTCTGGTAGACCGCGGTGGGAATGCCATGCCGGGCCAGGAAGTCCTTGCAGTACGCCTTGGAGCCCTCCAGCCGCGCCGCCAGGGCGGACGGACCGAAGCAGCGCAGGCCGGCGGCCTGGAAGGCGTCGACGACCCCGGCCACGAGGGGAACCTCGGGGCCGACGATGGTGAGGTCCACCGTCCGCTTCCGAGCCAGATCTACCAATCCGCCGATGTCCTCCGCCGCCACGGCCACGTTCTCGGTCTTGGCCTCACAAGCGGTGCCCGCATTGCCCGGCGTCACGAGCACCCGCTGCACCCTGGGTGACTGGGCCACCTTCCAGGCCAGGGCATGCTCGCGTCCGCCGCCACCGATGATCAGTACCAGCAAGAGCCTCCCCCACGCCGTTTCAGTGGCGAAAGTGCCGCATCCCGGTGAATACCATGGCAAGGCCATGCTCGTCGGCCGCTTCGACAACCTCCGCATCGCGCACCGAGCCGCCGGGCTGAATGACAGCGGCGATGGCCGCCTGGGCGGCGGCATCGATGCCGTCACGGAATGGGAAGAAGGCATCGGAGGCCATCACCGAGCCGGCTACCTGCAGTCCCTCATCGGTGGCCTTGATGCCCGCAATCTTGGCGCTGTAGATCCGGCTCATCTGGCCGGCACCGACGCCTACGGTCATGCCCTCCCGGCAGTAGACGATGGCGTTGGACTTGACAAACTTGACCACCCGCCAGGCGAACAACAGGTCGTCGAGCTCTTTCTCGGTGGGTGCCCGCCGTGTCACCACCTTGAGATCTCCACGGCCCACCGTGCCGGTATCCCGGTCCTGCACCAGCAGGCCGCCGGTGACCCGCTTGTAGTCCAGGCCGGGAGTGACGCTCTCGGACCAGGCGCCGCAGGCCAGCACGCGCACGTTCTTCTTGGCCGCCACTGCCTCCATGGCCGCCGGCTCCACCGCGGGGGCGATGATCACCTCCACGAACTGGCGCTCAACGATGGCCTGGGCAGTGGCAGCGTCCAAGGTGCCGTTGAAGGCGATGATGCCCCCGAAAGCCGAGGTGGGGTCGGTGCGGTAGGCCCGGTCGTAGGCCTCCAGCATGGTGGCACCCAGGGCTACGCCGCAGGGGTTGGCGTGCTTGACGATGACGCAGGCCGGACCTTCGGCAAAGCCCCTGACGCATTCCAGGGCGGTGTCGGCGTCGGCCACGTTGTTGTAGGACAGCTCCTTGCCCTGGAGCTGACGCGCGGTGGCGACGCAGGCCGGTTTGGGTCGAATCTCCCGGTAGAACGCGGCTCGCTGGTGAGGATTCTCCCCGTAGCGCATGCCCTGGACCTTCGCGAGCTGCAGGCTGAGCGCTCGCGGGAAAGGGTCCAGGCTGCCGTTCGGGCCGATGGCGCCGAGGTAGTTGGCAATGGCCCCGTCATAGCGGGCGGTATGCTCGAATACCTTGACGGCCAGCGCGAAGCGGGTGGCGGCTCCAATGCCGCCGCCCGCGTCGAGCTCCTCCAGGAGTCGGCCGTAGTCCGCCGTGTCCACCACCACCGTCACCGCTTGGTAGTTCTTGGCTGCGGCGCGCAGCATGGTGGGCCCGCCGATATCGATGTGCTCGAGGGCGCCGGCCAAGTCGCAATCCGGCCTGGCCACTGTCTGCTCGAAGGGATAGAGGTTGACCACCACCAGATCGATGGGTGGGATTGCGTGATCAGCCATTACCCGGTCGTCGAGGCCGCGTCGCCCCAGCAAGCCCCCGTGAATCTTCGGGTGCAG
>CAYQDX010000172.1:0-8546 GCA_964416345.1 uncultured Ectothiorhodospiraceae bacterium | reverse complement strand
AGGGGCTTGTGGACCACCGCTCGGGCAATTCCCACCCGCTGCTGCTCACCCCCGGAGAGCGTCACCGGGTAGAGTCGCTCCTTGCTCAACAGGCTCACCTTGTCCAGGGCCGCACGCACCCGGCGTCCGATCTCGCGGTGGCGATAGCCTGCAATGACCAGGGGCAGGGCGACGTTGTCGAAGACCGTACGGTCATGCAGCAGACGGTGATCCTGGAAAACCATCCCGATCTTCCTGCGCACGTAAGGCACCTGGCGCCGGGACACCCGGGACAGGTTCTGTCCGTCGATGAGCACCTGACCGCGGGTGCTGCGCTCGATGAGGGCGACCAGCTTGAGCAGCGTGCTCTTGCCTGCGCCGGAGTGTCCCGTGAGGAAGGCGATCTCGCCCGCGGCCAGGTGAAAGCTCACCCCCCGCAGGGCCTCGAAGCCCCCGCGGTAGCTCTTGCAGACGGCGTCGAAGCGAATCACGAGGCCGCGGGACCCGGGCGCCCACCTCTGGGGTTCCTACTTGGCATCGCCACCGTGGGCCAGCAGGGCGTCTACGAACTCCTCTGCATCGAACCTGCGCAGATCATCGATCGTCTCGCCCACGCCAATGAAGCGTATGGGAATTCCGAGGCGCGTCGCGATGGCGAACACGATGCCGCCTCTGGCAGTACCGTCCAGCTTGGTCACGGCGATGCCGGTGAGGCCCACGGCATCGTTGAACTGCAGCGCCTGGGCCAGGGCATTTTGGCCGGTGCCGGCGTCTACCACCAGCAGCACCTCATGGGGCGCCGAGGGGTCCAGCTTGGCCATCACACGCTTGACCTTCTTCAGCTCCTCCATGAGATTGCCCTGGGTGTGCAGACGTCCAGCGGTGTCGGCGATGAGCACGTCCGCTCCGCGGGCCCGCGCCGACTGCAGGGCATCGAACACCACCGCCGCGCAGTCGGCATTGCGCTGTTGGGCCACGACCGGAACACCGTTGCGCTCCCCCCAGGCCTGGAGCTGCTCCACCGCGGCGGCACGAAAGGTGTCCCCCGCCGCCAGCATCACGCTGTTGCCTTCGGCCTGCAGGCGCTTGGCCAGCTTGCCGATGGTGGTGGTCTTTCCCGCGCCGTTGACTCCCACCATGAGCACGACGAAGGGCCGGTGCTGTGCCGCGGGCGCCAGGGGCACCGCGACCGGACGCAGCAGTGTGAGCATGTCTTCCCGCAAGGCCAGGAACAGCGCCTCGGCATCTGCGAGCTGCTTGCGGGCCACCCGGGACGTCAGGTCTTCGACGATCTGCTGGGTGGCCTCCACTCCCACGTCCGCCAGCAGTAGCAGGGTCTCGATCTCCTCCAGCAGCTCCGCGTCGATTGCCTTCTTGCCCAGCACCAGCCCGAGGATGCCCTCGGTGAGGCCGGAGCGGGTCCTGGCCAGGCCTTGCTTGAGGCGTCCCCACACGCCGCCGCGCGGCTGGTCCTCGGTTGGGCGATCTTTCTTGAAACCGAACATGGTGCTGGGGGTCTCAGAAGGGACGTGTCCGCAGGCACCGGTGCAGAATGATGAGCCCGGGCGCAACGAGGATGCATGATACGCTATCCTGATACGCTGGTCAGCAAGGCGGCAGGGCGGTGCGTCCGCGGCGGCAGGAGAGACATTCGGGTGATTAGGCAATGGACATTCTGCCTGGCGTGGGCTCTGGCGGCCCTGTGGCCGGCCATTGGCTCCGCGGTGGTCCAGGAGCACAAGCTGGGGAACGGGCTGACGGTGCTGATCAAGCCCGACCACCGCGCACCGGTGGTGGTCTCTCAAATCTGGTACAAGGTGGGCTCCAGCTACGAGCATCGGGGCATCACGGGGGTCTCCCATGCCTTGGAGCATATGATGTTCAAGGGCACGGCGGCCCATCCAACCGGAGAATTCGAGCGCATCATCTCGGCCAATGGGGGCGAGGACAACGCCTTCACCGGCCGGGACTACACGGTTTACTATCAGCGCCTCGCCAATGACCGGCTGGAGATTAGCTTCTCCCTGGAGGCCGACCGCATGCGCAATCTGCAGCTCAAGCAGGCGGAATTTGCCAAGGAGCTGCAGGTCATCATGGAGGAGAGGCGAATGCGCACGGAAGACAGTCCGCACGCCTTGACGTTCGAGCAGTTCGCGGCCACGGCCTTCCAGACCAGCCCTTACCACCATCCCATCATCGGTTGGAAGGACGACCTGGAAAATTTGAAGCTGGCGGATCTCCAGCGCTGGTACAGCTCCTGGTATGCCCCCGACAACGCCACCCTGGTAGTCGCCGGCGACGTGGAGCCCCAGGCTGTGGTGGCCCTGGCCCAGAAGTACTTTGGCGCGCTTCCCCCTGCCGATATTCCCACGCTCAAGCCACGGGTGGAGGCAAAGCAGCTGGGCATCCGCCGTATCGTGGTCAAGACGCCCGCCAAGCTGCCCTACCTGCTGCTTGGATATCAGGCGCCGGTGGTGCGCACGGCACGGGAGCCCTGGGAGCCCTATGCATTGGCGGTCGTCGAGGGGGTGCTGGACGGCGGCGAAAGCGCCCGCCTGGCACGCGAGCTGGTGCGCGACCGCCGCATCGCGGCCGGTGCCTCGGCATCCTACAGTCTCAATGCCCGAGCCGGGGACCTCTTCCTGCTGAGCGCCACACCGGCGGTCGGCCAGAGTGTGGATACGCTGGAGGCGGCACTGCGGGAGCAGGTCCGGCGGCTGCGCGAGGCGCCGGTGGAGCCCGCCGAGCTATCGCGGGTCAAGGCCCAGGTGGTGGCGAGCAAGGTCTACCAGAAAGACTCGTTGTTCTACCAGGCAATGGAGCTAGGCTTGCTGGCTGCGGTCGGCCTCGATTGGCGTCTGGCCGACAGGTATGAAGACAACATACGGGCGGTGACTGCCGCGCAGGTCCAGGATGTGGCCAAGCGCTATCTCATCGACGACCGGCTGACGGTGGCGGTGCTGGAGCCCCAGCCCCTGAATGACCATGAAGTCCACGAGTCCGTGGGCCCGGTTGGAGGGCCCCACCGCTGAGAGACGCTACCTATCGCAGACATGGTCCGGCTCGGCGCACGGCCGCTCGGCTGCTCGCGGCTTGCATGGTCCTGCTCGCCTCCGCGGCTGGGGCCGTGCCCGTCCTTTCCCACTGGGTCATGGCCAACGGCGCACGGGTGTATTTCGTTCCTGCGCCCAGCGTGCCGATGATGGACGTGCGGGTGGTCTTCGATGCCGGCGGCGCCCGCGACGGCGGCAAGCCAGGGCTGGCGCGCCTGACCAGCATCCTGCTTGGCGATGGGGCGGGCGAGCTGGACGCGGACGGGATCGCGCAGCGGTTCGAGTCTCTAGGTGCCGAGTTCGGCACCCAATCCTTGCGGGACATGGGCATCGTGTCCCTGCGCAGTCTGACCGACCCGGTGCTGCTGCAGCCGGCTCTGGAGAGCTTGGCGTCGGTGTTGGCGCGGCCGCGCTTCGACCCCGCGGATCTGGCACGGGAGCGGGACCGAATGCTGGTCGCGCTGCGCGCCGAGGAGCAGTCACCCTCCAGCATCGCCAGCAAGCGCTTCTATGCCGAGCTCTATGGCAGCCATCCCTATGGTCAGCCGCCGCAAGGCACGGCGGCATCCCTTGCCGCCATCACTCGGGATGACGTGCTGGCCTTCTATCGGCGCTACTACGTGGGGCGCAATGCCGTAGTGACCATCGTCGGGGCACTCAGCCGGGCGCAGGCGGAGGCGACCGCCGAGCAGGTGGTCGGGGCGCTGCCCGCAGGCGCGCCGGCGCCAGCCTTGCCACCGGTCGCGCCCCTGGCCGAGGCCAAGAAGGTCACGGTGCGCTACCCGTCTGCACAGACGCACGTACTGGTGGGACAGCCCGCGATGACGCGCGACGACCCAGACTATTTCCCTCTGTGCGTGGGCAACCACATCCTAGGGGGCAACGGGCTGGTCGCCCGCCTGTCGCGGCAGGTGCGCGAGCGGCGTGGCCTGGCGTACAGCGTCGATAGCTATTTTTCGCCCATGCATCGAGCCGGGCCCTGGATCATGGGCCTGCAGACTCGAAACGCCCAGGCGGACAAGGCCATTGCCGTGCTGCGCGCCACGTTTGAGCGCTTCCTGCGGGACGGACCGACCGAAGAGGAGCTGAAGGAGGCCAAGTCCAATCTCATCGGCGGCTTTCCTCTGCAGATCGAGAGCAACGCGGATATCGTCGACTACCTGGGCGCGATAGGCTTCTACGAGCTGCCTCTGAACTATTTGGCGACGTACACGTCGCGCATCGCTGCGGTGACCCGGGAGCAGGTCATGAATGCCATGCGTCGCCGGCTGCATCCGGACAGAATGGTCACCGTGGTGGTGGGCAAGCTCCACCCGCAAGGGGGAGCGTCGCGCTAGTGCTCCATCCAGGTGATAATTGCGTATCTGTAATCATCACCTGGATGGCGTACGAGGGCCGGGCGAGACATATGGGAGCCAGGTCGGGCGGTCGGGCGGCGGGGCTGCGGATCGTCGGTGGCGAATGGCGCGGCCGGCGCATTCGGGTCACCGACGCCGCTGGCCTGCGTCCCACGCCGGACCGGGTGCGCGAGACGCTGTTCAATTGGCTGAGACCCATACTGGCGGGGGCACGGTGTTTGGATCTGTTCGCCGGCAGCGGGGCTTTGGGGCTGGAGGCGCTGTCGCAAGGGGCCGCGGAAGTGACTTTCGTCGAGCTGGCCCCCGCGCCTGCTGCGGGCATCGGGGCTCATCTACGGGCGCTCGGGGCGCAGGGCCGCGGTCGCGTGGTGCAGGTGGATGCGCTGCAATGGCTGGGCGGGCCGGTGCAAGCGGTGGATGTGGTGTTCCTGGATCCGCCCTTCGACGCCCCGCTGTTGGCACCGGCCTGTGCCTTGCTGGAGAGCCGTGGCTGGCTGCGTCCCCGGGCGCGCGTCTATCTGGAGCATCGGGCCGGCAGCGAGCCGCCGGGTCTCCCGTCCACCTGGCGGCTCCTCCGCAGCAAGCGGGCCGGGGATGTGGGCTACCACCTTGCGGCGCGCGATGACGCCGCGGATCAAGCTGGGCGCTTGCCATGAGCCTCATTGCGGTCTATCCGGGAACCTTCGATCCCATCACCAACGGCCATGTGGATCTGGTCCAGCGCGCCAGGCGCATCTTCGACCGGGTCATCGTGGCCGTCGCCTGCAATGCCGGCAAGGCGCCGGCCTTCGGCATGGCCCAGCGCATGGAGCTGACGCGTGGGGCGCTGGCCGGCGTGGACGGGGTGGAGGTGTGCGGCTTCGATACCCTGGTGGTGGATTTCCTGCGTGTCCGCGGGGCACGTGTACTGATTCGGGGGCTTCGGGCGGTGTCGGACTTCGAGTACGAATTCCAGCTGGCCAGCATGAACCGTCGTCTGGACCCGGAGATCGAGACCATGTTCCTCACCCCGGCGGAGCGGTACGCCTACATTTCGAGCAGTCTGGTGCGGGAAATTGCGTTTCTCGGGGGAGACGTCTCACCCTTTGTGCCGCAGGCGGTGGCGGCTGCGTTGCGTGAGAGAAAGAGATGATATTCTGAAATTCTGACGAGTAGGGGGCCGAGGAGCATGAGATGGCGCTGCTAATCACCGACGAGTGTATCAACTGCGATGTGTGCGAGCCGGAGTGTCCCAACGGTGCCATCACCCAGGGGGACGAGATCTATGTAATAGACCCCAATCTCTGCACCGAGTGCGTCGGCCACTACGAGACCTCCCAGTGTGTGGACGTCTGCCCGGTGGACTGCATCATCAAAGACCCCGACCATGAGGAGAACGAAGAGCGGCTCTACGCCAAATTCAAGCGCATCAGCGCCGAGTCCGCATGAGCGCGATGCTTGGCAGGCATGCAAGAGGCCCCCGCGTGGGGCCTCTTGCTTTGCTGCTCCTGGCGCTGGTCGCAGGTCACGCGGGGGATTGTGCCGAGTCGGGCCGCCCGCCCGCTGCGGCGGTCGCCAGTGCCCATCCTTTGGCCACCCAGGCGGGCCAGGAGCTGCTGGAGGCGGGCGGCAATGCTTTTGACGCCGCCGTGGCGGTGGCCGCGACGCTGGCCGTGGTAGAGCCCTACAGCTCGGGTCTGGGGGGCGGCGGCTTCTGGCTGCTGCACCGCGCCGCCGACGGCAAAGAAGTGATGCTCGACGGGCGGGAGCGCGCTCCCCTTGCCGCACGCCAGGATATGTATTTGGACACTGCCGGCGACGTGGTCGCCGGTGCTTCCATCGACGGTCCGCTGGCGGCGGCCATCCCGGGCAGCCCGGCCGCCACGGTCTACCTGAGCGGGGAGTACGGCCGGCTGCCGCTGGCGCGCTCCCTGGCGCCCGCCATACGCCTGGCCCGAAAGGGCTTTCCGGTCGATGAGCACTACCGGAGCATGGCCCGGATCAGGCTTGCGAGCCTGCGCGCCTCTCCGGGCGCAGCTGCGCAGTTCCTGGCGGACGCAGAGGTGCCGGCGGCCGGCTACCGGCTGCGGCAGCCAGAGCTGGCGGCTGCCCTGGAGGCGCTGTCGCAGCACGGCAGGGCGGGGTTCTATGCGGGGCCTATGGCCGAGGCCCTGGTGCGCGGCGTGCGCCAGGCCGGAGGCATCTGGAGCACCGAGGATCTGCGTGGCTACGAGGTCGTCCAGCGCCAGCCGGTGCACTTCGACTATCGTGGCCTGCGCGTGACCAGCGCCGCGCCGCCTTCCTCGGGCGGGGTGGCGCTGGGAACCATGCTGGGCATACTCTCGGGGTACCCACTCGAATCCCTGGACAAGGTGGAGCGCGCTCATCTGATCATCGAGGCCATGCGGCGTGCCTACCGGGATCGGGCCGTGTATCTGGGCGACCCGGACTTCGTGGATGTCCCGGCGCAGCGACTCATTCACCCCTGGTACGCGGCCGGGCTGCGCGCGTCGATACGCGCCGATCGGGCGACCCGGAGCGCCGATCTGCCCGGCGTACGGACGCCTCCCGGCGGCAGCCATACCACCCACTTCTCCATACTCGACCGCGAAGGTAACCGGGTGGCCGCCACCCTCAGCATTAACTATCCGTTCGGCGCCTGCTTCCTGGTGCCGGGCACCGGCGTGCTGCTGAACGACGAGATGGACGACTTCTCCGCCAAGCCCGGGGCTCCGAACGTCTATGGGCTCGTGGGCGCCGAGGCCAATGCCATTGCACCGGGCAAGCGACCCCTGTCGAGCATGAGTCCCACTTTCATCGAGGGGCCCCGCGGCATTGCCATCGTCGGCACGCCGGGGGGCAGTCGGATCATCACCATGGTGCTGCAAGCCGTGCTCGACTTCGCCGCAGGGGAGGGGCCAGAGCAATGGGTGAGCCATCCGCGTTTCCACCACCAATACCTGCCGGATGAGGTCCAGTATGAGACCGGTGCCTTCACCGAGCAGGAGCTCGGCCGCCTGCGGGCGCTAGGCCACCGAATGCGCCTGGTCGACGGAGGCTTCGGCAATATGCAGGCCGTGCTTTGGGACAAGCGGAGCAACCGCGTGCTGGCCGCCTCGGACTCGCGCGGGGGCGGTGAGGCCAACGTGCGCTGACCGCGGTTGGCCGCCGGTGGCGTGCTATGGGCCCGTGACGCCCCTTGCGCGGCGCGCATGCCTGTTAAATACTCCGCTTTGGTCGACTTGCCGACGCCGGGTACGACGGACCGACTCTAGCCTTGGCAAGACGACGCCATCCATGGCTGCGGTCGCGCGGCCGGTTCGGCATCAAGCGCCAATAAGAATCAGCGGGTTGTGTTCAGATGAGCGATCAGCGGCTCGCAGTGTGGCCCGGGCAGCCTTTTCCCTTGGGTGCCACCTGGAACGGCGAGGGCGTCAACTTCGCCCTCTTCTCCGAGCATGCCGAGCAGGTGGAGCTGTGTCTGTTCGACCCTCGCGGCCGGCGTGAGGTGGCCTCCATTCCCCTGCGCTGGCAGACCGACCAAGTGTGGCACTGTTATCTGCCCCAGGCGCGTCCGGGCACCCTCTACGGCTACCGGGTCTACGGTCCCTACGACCCTGCCCGCGGTCACCGCTACAACCACCACAAGCTGCTGCTGGACCCCTACGCCAAGGACTTGGTCGGACCGCTGCGCTGGAGCGACGCCCTATTCGGCTACCGCGTCGGCAGTCCTGCCGAAGACCGATCATTTGACCGGCGCAACAGCGCTCCAGGAATGCCCAAATGCCAGGTCATTGATCCGGCCTTCACCTGGGGCGACGATCGCTCACCGGGCATTCCCTGGCATGACACCGTCATCTATGAGGTGCATGTCAAGGGCTTCACCATGCGCCATCCGGAGGTGCCCGAAACCCTGCGCGGCACCTACGCGGGGCTGGCGACTGCGCCGGTCATCGATCATCTCAAGCGTTTGGGCATCACGACGGTGGAGCTGTTGCCGGTGCATGCCTTCGTCGATGAGCGCCACACGGTGGCGCGGGGTCTGCGCAACTACTGGGGCTACAACTCCATCGGCTTCTTCGCCCCCGAGTCCCGATATTCCTACACGGGCCTGGTCAGCGAGTTTAAGACCATGGTCAAAACTCTGCACTCCGCCGGCATCGAAGTGATCCTCGAT
>CAYQDX010000171.1:0-8559 GCA_964416345.1 uncultured Ectothiorhodospiraceae bacterium | reverse complement strand
CTACGCCAGCCTCATGGTGCTGGGTGCGGTGCTCATGGTGGGGTACTTCCTGTGGATCCGCTGAAGGGCCGGAGATGTTGAGCCTACTAGTCTTCCTGCCGCTCATCGGCGGTTTCCTGTCGTGGTGGTGGCTGCGCCGGCGTCACGAGACGGCGAGACTCGTCACTCTCGGGATAGCCGTGGCGGAGCTGCTGGTGGGATTGGCACTGTGGTCCCGGGCGGGGCCGGATTTCTTTGTCCGGGAGCAGGCCCAATGGATACCGGCCATCGGGGTGCAGTACCTCCTGGCCATGGATGGCGTGAGCCTGGTGCTGTCCCTGCTGACCGCGGTGGTCACCCTGGCCGCCATCCTGGTGGGCTGGCAGCGGATTCGCGACTGGGGCGCCTTCGGCCCCCTGCTGCTGGCGGCCGAAGGCGGCATCATGGGCGTGCTGACGGCCCTGGATCTGGTGCTGTTCTATGTGTTCTGGGAAGTGATGATCGTGCCCATCTACTTCCTCATTGCGCTACGCGGCGGACCCCGGGCGGCGCCCGCCGCCATGAAGTTTTTCCTGCTCACCGTCGCCGGCTCACTGCTGATGCTGGTCTCCCTGGTGGGACTCTATCTCGTGCACGGCCAGCACACGGGCAGCTACACCTTCGACTACTTCCAGCTCCTGCACACGCCCATGTCCCCCCAGCTCGGACTGTGGCTGATGCTGGGCTTTCTGGCGGCCTTCGCCGTGAAGGTGCCCATGCTGCCGCTGCACGTCTGGGCACCGGATGCCTATTGCGAGGCCGAGCCCCCGGTGACGATCCTGCTCTCCGGCGCCATGGCCAACGTCGGCGCCTATGGCATCCTGCGTCTGTGCCTGCCGCTTTTCCCGGAGGGGGCGCAGACCTTCGCGCCGCTGGGAATGGCTCTTGGCGCGGTGGGGGTCATCTATGCCGGCCTGCTGGCCCTGGTGCAGGACGATATGAAGCGCGTGATCGCCTATTCCAGCATCAGCCACATGGGCCTGGTGGTGCTGGGCCTGTTCGCCTGGCAGCTGCAGAGCCTCACCGGCGCCGTGTATCTGCTGCTCGCCCACGGTGTGGCCGTGGCCGGCCTGTTCGCCGTAGTGGGCTCGATCACCGACCGCGGTCGCAGCACCGACCTCTACACCATGGGCGGCTGGTACCGCCCCATGCCACGCCTGGGGGGGCTGTTCCTGCTGTTCGTGCTGGCCAGCGTCGGGCTGCCCGGGCTGGCCAACTTCGTGGGTGAGTTCCTGGTGCTCTCGGGCAGCGTGCGCAGCGAGCTCCTGTGGGCGGCGGTGGCCACGGGCGGCATCGTGGTGAGCGTGACCTATTTCCTGCGCATGTACGAGCGCAGCATGCTCGGCCCGCTCAAGGAGGACCTGACGCTGCCCGATCTGGGGCTGCGCGAGACCGCACTGCTCGCTGGCTTGGTGGTGCTAATCCTATGGCTGGGGCTCTACCCGTCCAGCTTCCTCGATCCCATCACGACAGCCACCGCCGGCATCGCCGACCTCACTTCCGCAAATCCTGGAGCCCTCGCGCAACATGTCCTCCACTGAGCTCATCCTGCTCACCCCATACATCATTGCAGGCCTAGGCGGGCTGGCGGTGCTACTGGCCGGCGTGCTGCCGATCGCCGGGCGGCGGCACTTGGCCTACGGTCTGACCGTGGTGGTCCTGCTCGCGGCGGGCTCGACGGGACCGCTGCTGTGGAGCCATGCGCAGGTCATCCAGGGGCTCCTCATCGTCGATGGAGCCTCCCTGGCGTTCATTGCCCTGTCGGCGGCCGGAACCCTCGCCACGGTGCTGCTGGCCAGGCACTACGGCCCGACCATGGGCGAGGTCAACGAGGCCTTCTACGGCCTGCTGCTTTTCGCCGCGCTGGGCATGTTCGTGCTGGTATCCACCGCCGATCTGCTGACGGGATTCCTGGCCCTTGAGCTGATTGCCGTGCCCTTGTTCGCACTCATCGCCTGGCAGCCGCGCCGCCGCGGCGCCATCGAGGGGGGCCTCAAATTCGCGGTGCTCTCGGGTCTGGCGGCGGCATTCTTCCTCTACGGAATGGCGCTGATCTATGCCGGTGCGGGCACGCTGGAAAGCGGCGCCATCGCCGCCGCAGCGGCGGGTAGCCATGGAATACCCTTGCTCGTGACCATCGGCACCGCGCTGCTGCTGGTGGCCATCGGCTTCGAGCTGGCGATCGTGCCCTTCCACATGTGGACCGCCGACATCTACCAGGCGGCACCGGTGCCAGTCACGGCCTTGCTGGGCACGGTGAGCAAGGTGGCCATGCTGGTGTTCCTGAGCCGGCTGGTCGTCCATGAGATGGCGCCCGTGTGGGCCGATTTCCTGCCCCTGCTGGCGGCCCTGGCCGCGGCCGGCATGGTGGTCGGAAACCTGCTAGCATTGCGCCAGCAGAATTTCAAGCGCCTGCTGGGATACTCTACCGTCGCCCACTTCGGCTACGTGCTGGCCGCGCTTGCGAGCGGAGATCAGAGCGGCTATCAGGCTGCCCTGTATTACGGTGTGGCCTACACGGTGATGAACATCGCCGTGCTCGGCGTCATGGCCGTGCTCTCCGGAGACAGCGGCGATCAGGAAGACCTGGAATCCTACCGCGGCCTGGGGCGCCGCCACCCCTGGCTCGGTCTGGTGCTGGCCATAGGCGTGCTGTCGCTGGCGGGCCTGCCGCCGACTGCGGGCTTCTTCGCCAAGCTGCTGGTATTCGTGGCGGCGCTGCAGGGCGGCTGGCCGGGCCTCGCGGTGCTGCTGGCGCTGGCCACTGCCGCCTCGTTCTACTACTACCTCAGGATCCTGGTGATCTTCTTCGGCGCCGGCGAGGAGGCGGCCGCCCCCGCGGCACGGCTGTCCTTCGGCACGGGACTGGTGCTGGGCGGGGCCGCCCTGCTCACGGTGGGTGCAGGGGTCTACGCGCAGCCCTTCCTGTTCGGCTAGTGGATTCAGCCGGCCCCGAGCAACGGCAGCACGCGATTGTCTATTGCCCCCCGCGCCGCAACCGCTTGATCCGCGCCTTCGCGAAACCGATAAGAACGGAGCTGGCACTAACGATCACCACGACCCGACACCGGCCCCCCACCTCGCGCTGGATTTCCCTTCCAGTCTTTCCTAGAAGCTCGGCGGCCTTCGCCAAAGATATCAGGGTCTCGCTCAGCGCCCGGAGACACAGACTCTCGAACCGCTTCGCTCTCTCGGCCGTGCTGTCCTCGATCGGCAGCGACTCCTCCTTGCGCCATCCGCGCCCGGTCGTCGGGAAAACGTGGAGCATCGTCGAATGACTCACAATCCCGGTCTGTTCCAGTCGCACGAGGATCGCGGCCGCGCTCACGCGGTACAGGTGCTTCAGCTCCATCAACTCGCGGTAACCGAACGAGTGCCGCCGCCGCCCGACTTCTTCCTCAAGGTGTGCGGCCGGCATAAAGAATGCGCCCGCAAAGCGCATCGCCGCTTTTTCCTCATCGACCGAAGAACCCGGATATATGACCCGGTGCGCCAGCGTCATACGCCGCCGCTCGATATTGTGACCGGCATTCACGACGATCACCGGCACCGGCGGTCTGTTGCCCGACCGTCCGACCAGGCAAGTCAAGCCGGAAACGTCCTCCGGCAGATCGATCCCTGGGACACCCTGAGCGACTATGGGCGCAGCCTCGCCGCCGTTGTGCTCGGGTTGCTGGAGGCGCGGCAGGCGGCCGATCGGATCTGGAGTTTCTATCAGAAAGACAAGGATAACCGCCGGGAGAGCCTCTTGGTCGGTGCGCTGTGGGGTTCAATGGATCTGCAGGATGAACGGGCGGCCGATGCTCTATGGGAACTACTGGCGCAGGGGCATCGCTTCTACGAGCTCTTCGGCTTTCTCTCCCGCGCCGGTGACCGGCGCGCGATCATCCCCTTGTTGCAGCTCGCCACCGAAGCCGACCAGGCGACCAAGGCAGAGGCGACGTGGGCCGTGACTGGTATCGCCCATCGGATTGGGCGCGCGGCATTTGTAGAGGAATTGGACCAGGCCTCCACCCCAGGCGATGAGGCCGGCCCCACGCGGGAGGCCCATGCGGATCGCTTCCTCTCGTTCCCCGCCGCGGCGGTGCAAGAGTACTTTGAACTGCTCTATCAGCGCGAGGGAATCGATCTATCCGGCGTGCGGCTGCCGCACGAGAGACCCCATTGAATGGGAGCCAGACGGGACGCTCTACGGTAGGTTCACAGCGGTAGCGGTGGCTGCCTACCGCGACGCCCTGGGCCTGCTTCCCGCGGACGCCGACCCGCTGCTGCGGACAGAGCTCCGGATGGACTTGGCCTAGTCTCAATGGCAACTCGGGATCCGGGCCGAAGGGGCGGCGTCCCGGCAACACCTGGCCCAGGCGGTTGCCGCCTATCGCATCACTGCCAACTGGCTGCGACGCCACCCCGACGATCTCAGTGCGCAGCGGAAATTCGCCGAGTTCCACCTGACCATCGGCCGTCTGGCGGAGGCCAGGGACCGGCTCGCAGCCCTGATCGCACCTGCGGACCCGGGCCAGCGTTCGGAACCCGCGACCAAGGCGGCGCTGCTCCTCCTGGAAGTCGCCACCCTGGCCGGGCTCGCCGACCCCCCAAGTCCCGCACCGCCTTGCCTGGGCGTCTCGCGGCATTGCGGGCGCTTGTTGCGGCCCAACCGGCAGACTTCCAACTCGGCTGGAGCTTCGCCGCACGCAAACGGCAACGAGGCCAAACTCGGCTGTGGTCCGGCGTACGGACAGAGATAAGCCCCCAATGTTTCCGGTCGAGCCGCCTGTTGTTGTCTGTGCACGCAGTCAGTACGTCAGCTTGTGGTCGCCAGGACCGCCGTCATCCGCTGGTCGTGCTCGGTCGCCTCCAGCTCGGCCTGAATCTGGGAGACGCGAGATCCCGAGACGCCAGCAAGCTTCGCCACCTCTGCCAGGGGGATGTTCCCGACGCGGCGGAGCAGATACACCGCCACCCTGAAGACTTGTCCACTGGAGCGTTGCAGCACCTGCTCCGGAGGCACGTCGTAGGCATCGCTCACGGCCCGTAGAATGCGCTCCCGACTGGGGCGCGCGGGCGCCCGTTGAGCCCGCGGCACGTTTGCCGCAGGGCGCTGCGCAGCCAGCACCTGCATCCGTTCGAGGAATGCCTGATCGCCGAGGAAAATCTGCCCCGCCAGGTTCTGCCACGGCGAAGGCCTATCGATCCCATGGGCCACGAATCGGACATAGGAACGACGAGCCGCGACCCGATCGGAGTGGACCAGGCCAAGCACCACGTCAGCAGCCAGCCACTCCGGAATCGCCGCGTTGCCCACGGTGGCGGCGTAGCTGCTCCATTGCCAGTCGGCAGGGTCGCTGACAAGGCCCGCACGGACCGGGTTCAGGACGACGTAGCGGCAAAGCTCCAGCAGATAGGCGTCTCGATCCACCAGGATGGCCTTGTACCGCCCCTGCAGCACCTGCCCCACTCGCTTGTGACGGCGATTGAACGCCTGGGTGTAGACGCTGTTCAGCCGCCGCATGCCCCGCGCAAGGTTGGCCTCGGGCGTCTTCATCAGCAGGTGATAGTGGTTTCCCATCAGGCAAAAAGCATAAAGCCGCCAGCTCTGCTGGATTACCTCCCGGCCGAGCCGATCAAGGAAGCAGTGGCGGTCCTCGTCGTCCAAGAAAATCGCTTCGCGCCCATCACCACGGGCGGTCACGTGATAGACAGCGCCGGGGAATTCGAGTCGCAAGGGTCGGGCCATGGAATGAGGATACAGGAACCGGGACTGCCAAGTAAAGAACTGACCCCGTATGTTCGCCCACTCGCTGGATGACGCGCCCTTGCCAGGACGCACCAAAACCTGTCCCTAAGTCCCCACTTTCACTCAGGGCTCGGTACTCGACCAACCAATGGTTGAAGCGTTCTCAAAGCCATCCGCAAAGATCACGGGAAATTTCGGAAAGATCTCAGACACGGCCATTTGAAAGTCACCGTCCAGACTGACACGATCTTGCACCCGACCTGTCAGGTAGTTGTCAATGGCAACGCCGATGAGTGAGATGTCCTGACCCACAATTGAGGTATTAGACACCGCATGCCCGGGCGTCGTCGCGACCACAGTTGCTACCGGCCAACCGTGCCAGTCGAAGAAGTCGGGCGTGCCATTGACTAGCAGAGACAGACTTTGCGCCAGAGAATTGAGGTTCTGGCTTGGCGCATAATACAGGAGCCCACCAGCGACACTGTAAACGGTCGCATCTGTTCGCTCCTCCGGCATAGCTGGGTTGCTGTTTGGCTCCGCGATCGGGCCGGTCGAGTCAATGAAGAAGGCGAATGTCAGATTATCGAGGAACGGGTGATCCTGTTGCTTCCCGAAGAATTCGACATGGCCCTTGTAGCTGGTCGCGCCTTCTTGGAACCAGTAGCGTCCGTCCAAGTCCGGGCCTAGCGTGCGAAAGTCAATGAAGGCGAGTCCGTAAAAGTCCGTGAACGGGTCACCGTTGTAGGTCGCTATGCACCGAAACGTCTTTGAGCTCGGGTCTGGAGAGACGTACTCAACCGCGTCTCGCGTCCACGCCCGCCAGACGGTGACTCCATCGATTCCGGGGTCGCTCATCGATGCCATTAGGTTGATGAGGATTACCTCTTGGGTATACCAATCCCACCACCCCTCGAACCCGCTTCCCGGTCGGTACGCTCTCCGGAATTGGTTCTCATGCCCGGGAGTCGATTGGTCCAGCCACTGGACCCAATCGATCGAGTTTCGCGCTGCCATGTAGTCCCCCAGAACGTTACCCTGAAAGTAATCGGCGGATACCAGTAGCCCGTACATGAGTAGCGTCGTGTCAATGGAGCTGACTTCCGTCCCCGGATTTCCGCGAAACTCATTTGCCAAAGCATTCCAAGTATAGAAGTGGAATAGCATTCCGCGGTAGCCATAGGCTGCAATGTCCGCAGCCGAGACTGCCGAAGCGGATTTGGTGACCATCTCCTTGATTCTTGTAGCGGCGTCGAGAGCGATAGCCCGCCCTTGGGCGTGCGTGATGATGCCGGCCTCTACCGCGGACGGGAGCGCTGCCAACGAGAAGCCGCTCGCGGCGAGGTCAATCTCCCCTGCCGAAGAGAACGGGGACTGTGCATACAACCCGTGCCGAATCGTGACGACATTTGGGTCATTTGGGGCACTACCTGCTGCGTAGTGCAGTGCGCTATTCCTGAGCGCTACCAAGTCATTGAGCACACTCCCCCTGGTCGTTGACACAGTAGCAAGTGTCAAGACAACGACGAATGCGACGAACCTTGCAAGTACCCACATCTGTCTTTCTCCGCTTGTTTGCGCCTGGTCTGACAGGCCGCGCGGCCTGGGCGCGCCCGAACGTAGAGTTCCGGTGCCGGACGGTGTAGTGTTGCGGGAACGGAAATACGGTCCGACGAAAACTCTACCCAAGCCGCCTTGGCCCGCGACAGACCCACCAATTGGGCCATGCCCGGCGATCATGGAAGCACTGCAGCGTGCGTGCGCTTGGTGCATGTCCTGGCGCGGTCCTATGGATATAGCTGTGGCGCGACCATAACGATTGGACCACAGCAGTCGCCAGAGGCAGGATTAAAGATGGGCACGTAGCTTCAGCCACATCGCGCTGAAAAAAGGCTATCGAGCGTGCCATGCCTAGAGAATAGGCTTCCAGACAACCCGCATTGTGCGCAGTCATCTCACCACCCTCCTGGGCGGGGGGAAACGTCGCCCCCTCCACGCCGTTGTACCCATCTGTGCGATGAGCCCCTGGCTCCCATTCATTATAGTCCAGCTGCGAACGATCGGGTTGCAGGCGACGGCGGCAAAGGGGTCTGGTCTTGCAGGCACACACACGTCGAAGGAATCCCGCCGGATTGTTTGGCCAAGGAAAGAGCCTGGGTCGGAAAGAGCCTGGGGTCTGAATCTTGCGGCCCGACATATATGCTCCTGAATCTCCGTGCGCTCTGCGTCTCCGTGAAAGACCTGCCTTTCTTTGCGTCCTTTGCGCCTTTGCGAGAGAACTTCTTGGTCTACGCCGCCTGCTGATCCATCGGTGCCTCCACCCCCAGAATCGTCTGCAGGCCCGCCACATCGAGCCCCAGCTCCTCAATCTTGGCCTTCTCCCGCGCCCGCTGCTCCAGGACTTCCTCCCAGTCCTTGCCCTGCTCGGCGCATTCGTCCTCAAGCGTCGAGATGCCGATCTCCATGCGGAGCTGGGCGGCCTGGGCCTCTTTGACCGGGTCGATCCAGCCGCGGCCCACCCCGATCCACTTGGCCCGGGTGTAGGCGTAGCGCTTGGCGTAGAAGTCCGGGGCCTCGGTGTTGCCGGCGTTGATGTCTTCCTCCAGCCACAGCTCGTACCAGGGCTGGGCCCAGGCGGCGGCAATCCAGGCCCGCCGCGTGGTGAAGGTGCGCCAAGCCTCCAGGAGGGCAGCGCGGGCGCTGGAGTAGTTGGTCTTGGAGATGTCTTTGTAGACCCGCTCGTAGGGCAGGTTGGTGCCCACGGAGAGGTGGGTCACGCAGTTCTCGACGAAGCCGCCCTGGTTGGGATT
>CAYQDX010000170.1:0-8600 GCA_964416345.1 uncultured Ectothiorhodospiraceae bacterium | reverse complement strand
CAGTTCCAGAACAATTGCGTGGGCTGCTCGTAATGCTGGCTCGGCTGCACCACGTTGATCTCGTTCTCGACGTGGCCGTTGGTCTGGAGCAGATCCACCCGGCCGTCCAGATCGTAGTCGAAGAAGAACAGTCCGAAGCTCAGCGCCTGACGGCTCTCGGAGCCCACCCCGGAGACGATGGCCTCGTCGGTGAACAAGGGCGCGCCATCGCGGGCCACATAGAAGGAGCTCATCTCGTTGGAGAAATTACCCACCGCCACGGCAAGCTCGTCGTCGTTGTTGTACGCGGCGGAATCGATGCCCATGGCGCCGGTGGCCTTGCCGCTGTTATCGAAGGCCAGCCCCGAGGCCATGCCGTTCTCCTCGAAGGTGCCGTCGCGCTTGTTCACGAACAAGAAATTCTGAACCGTGTCGTTGGCCACCACCAGGTCCAGCCAGCCGTCGCGGTCGATGTCCACCGGATGCACGGCGAGTGCCTTGCCGGCCGGCAGCCCGGTGGCGGGATTGTCGACCTGGATACCCGCCCGGGCGCTGACATCCGTGAACGTGCCGTCGCCGTCGTTGCGGTAGAGGTAGGAATAGGTGCCCGCATAGTTGGTGGGCGGCCCGTAGGCGCGCCCGATTCCCGTCAGCCGATAGTCCACGCTGAGATCGGTCTCGCGCGACCACTGGATGTAGTTGCAGACGAACAGGTCCAGATCGCCGTCGTTGTCGTAGTCGAAGAATGCCGCGCTGGAGCTCCAGGCGTCGCCGGCACCCGCTACACCCGCCCGGGCCGTCACGTCGACGAAACGCTCCCCCTTCTCGCTCAACAGGAGCCGATTCGGTCCTACGCCTGTCAGGAAGATATCCGGATAGTCATCGCCGTTGATGTCGGCAACCGCTGCCCCCATGCCGTAGAAGCTGACCGCCCCGATCCCCGTCTGCTCCGTGACGTTCTCGAAGGTGCCGTCGCCGCGATTGCGGTAAAGGGCCGGGCTGGGATGGCGCGTGTCCTGCTTGCGCCAGGGCCAGGGGCTGGCGTTGGTGAACAGCAGGTCCTGCAGGCCGTCATTGTTGTAATCCAGAAACGCCACGCCCCCGCCCATGGTCTCCGGAAGCAGGCGCTCGCCATAGGCGCCGTTTACCTGCACGAAATCCACACCCGCGGCGCGAGTGACGTTGCTGAAGTGCACCGCGGGCGGCGGCACCGCAATGGCCTCGGCAATGCGCTGCGGCACCACCTTGGCGGCGTCTTGGACGATCGGCACGGGCTTCGCCCGATGCAGCACCAGCCACATGCCACCCACTACCAAGGCGGCGGCGACAAGCACGATCAGCGACCACTTCAAGGCCTGGCCGATGATGGTATCGTCTTCGGGAACGTCCTCGTAGACGGCGTCGCGCTCGACCTCCTCCACCGTCGCCCCCCGCGTCGTCTGATCGGTCATCGTGAAGCTACCGTGTTGGCCGAGGCGTCTCCCAGCTCATAGGCGCCGGGCCGCTCCAGATCATACAGGACGATGGTCTCCGCCGCGTGGTCGGCCGCCGCGCTCTTGCGGCGTGCCAGCACGATCGCCCGATCGCGGGCATTGTCATCGGGCTTGTACTTGGCATACAGCGTCCGATGCGCCCGCTCCTTATCGGGCTCACCCAGGCGCGCGTATACCTGGGCCAGGCCGTAGTGGGCCTGGGCGTTCTCCGAATCCAGATCCAGCACGCGCCCGAACCAGTGCTCGGCCTGGCGCAGATAGGCGGTGCGCCGCTCCGGGTCGTTGCGCTCAAGCTTGGAGCGATCGAACAAGGTCTGGGCGTACTCGTTCAGCAGCGTGTAGTCCTGGCTGAAATCGAACTCCCGCTTGCGAGCGTCCTTGAACTGCGTGTTGATGACATCGGCGTAGCCTTCCAGGGCCTTGTCCAGATACCCGTTCTGGCGGTTCACCACCGCGGTGAAATAGGCGACCGACCAGGGATGGGCCGGCGGATCGTGGTCGGCGGCACGCCGCAGCGCCCCGACGGCGTCGTCGAGCCGCCCTTCCCGGATATACACCCGCGCCAGGTTCAACGGTCCGTCCGGCCGGCCCAGCGCCTCCACGCGCTTGAAGACCTCTTCCGCCTGGCGCAGCTGTCCCTGGCCGCCCTTGCGCAGCAGGCCGATGCCGTAGTCGTTCCAGCGCTGCCACTCCGGAATGTCCCGTGCCTGGGTGGTATCGGGCTTACCGCGACCGGCGACCGGGAGCACCACTCTGTCGCTGCCGATGGTGGTGATCGGCAGGTCATTGTGGGTGAATTTCTTGCCCTGGAAGTACCGCATATAGGTGGTATCGAATTTTCGGTACTGCAGGCGCGCCTCCAATGTAATGCTCGGTCCGGCGTCTTCGGGCACGTGTAGCACGAAGTGCACGGAATCGGCCGCCCCGGGTGGTATCTGGTGGTTGTAGAGGGCGGTGAAGATATCCTCCGGATTGCGCCGGTCGATGCGATTGCCATCGCGGTCGATGACATAGGCATTCACGAAATGCGACCACGGGTCCACCGCCCCGGTCTTGCGGTCCATGCCGCCACTGCGCCCGATGAACTTTTGGCCGCTGGTCGCGGCCACATCCAGCCACACTTCGTTGGAATCGGCGGTGCCCTGGGTGAAGACGTGCCCGAGCTTCATGGTGCGGATCACGACCTCGACCATATAGTCTGCGCCGGGCTCCAGCGCCGGGATCTCTGGGCGGATCGGCCCGACGAGCTCACCGTCGATGGTGCCGCCCTTGCGCAAGGCCACGATGTCTACACGCACGGCATCTTCCAGAAACTTCCGCTGCTCGTCGTTGACCCAGGAGGACATCTTGAGGAGGTGCGGGATCCCGGTATTGGCCGCCGGGAACTGGTGGTCGTGCACCTTCAGCACGCCCTTGCCGTCGAAGGGCTTCGCGCCGAAGTCATCGGAAGCCCGCAGCGGCATGTGACAGCTCGAGCACTTGTGCACCGCTTTGGGGGGATAGTAGAAGCTCTTGATCCCGTGCCCGGACACGCCGCTCAGGTAATACGGATCGTAGTGATCCTGACCGCGGAGCCACTTGTAATCGTTGAATTCTGGAGGCAGATGCACCTTGTGACACGTGGCGCAGAATTCCGCCGTCTTGTGCAGGGGCTTGAGGAAGGTCTTCTTGTGGAACTCCGGTTTGGCCTTCACCAGCAGGTGGTTGACCCATTGCAGGAAGGGGCTGTCGCTGAATGCAAAAGGATAGTGCAGCGGCTCCTCAATGGTGTAGTCCGAGTTGCCGCGGTTGCTGTTCAGGTGGGTGATGGCGTGACATGCCGTGCAGGTGATGCCGGCTTGCGAGGTCCGGCTATGCACGTCATCGAACTCGGGGTCGTCGAAGGCACCACTGAAAAACGGCACCACATCGTGACACCCGGCGCAGAACCGCGAGGCCTGCACGGTACCGTCGCGCTCCATGGAGAATTTTCGCGTGTTTCTCACCGAGAACAGATAGGCCGGATTGTTGAACGAGGCGAATCGGTGCGCGCTGTGCTCCCACTTCTCATGGGTATTCGCGTGACACTGCTCGCAGTAACCGTCCATCATCATCGTCTTTGCAGGGATGAAATTCCCGGTCGCCGTGCGCGCCAGTGATGGGAAGAAGTAGCGCTCTCCGCCGGCCGGACCAGCCACGTTCCACTGGCGGGGATCCTGGGCCTGGAGCACGAGCATGGCGACCGCAAAGACCGCCGTGAGTCCGGCCACGGCGCCGCCGAAGCGCCAGTTGATCCTCGGACCCGCCAGTCGGTGCAGGATGAACAGCCAGACCACCAACAATGGCGTCACCACGTGCAGCCAGTATGCGGTTGATCGGGCCACAGGCTGGCGAATTTCTACCAGCGGCAGACCTCGCGTCAGCACCAGACCGCTGGCCAGCAAAACCAGGGCCACCACAAACAAGGCGTAGCCCACCCGAACGGCACGCCGGTTGGGCCGGTCATGGGCGTTGCCGATGTGTATGCCACCGTAGACGACGACCGGAATGATCACCAACAGCCCGAGCGCTAGGTGCAGCAGGAACATGTACTGGTAGAAGTAGTCCTGATAGGTGTCGCCGGTCACCCACTCGGAAAAGCTAATGGTTCCGAGATAGACCGAGTTGAACGTCAACACGGCGAACAGGCCCAGCACTACATAGAGCAGCTTGCGCAGCTTCGGCCCCACGGACGGGACATACTGGCGCCGCACGCGCAGGGCTCGCGCGCGCTTGCCTGACTCAGAATTCGACATGGGGGTCTCCGCTCAGCGTCCTTACGGTGCGGCATTCTGTCGCAACGGAAGCGTGGGCACCAAGACGCCGGAGCAACTTTTTACAATCTTTTTACATCTCGACTCCATGCGTGCTGCTGAGCGAGCACTAAGCGCGGTGCCTGGCGGGTGCGGCTGGATAGCTCGCGCAGTCGCCGCAAGACGCAGCCCGCGCTTGGCTCGCTTCCAATCACGCACTTGCTGGCCACCGTGCACGCTGAGAGCCCGGCGCGACCCAGCGCTTCGCAAGGTGCCCGGCAACCGCCGGGTCCGGTCCCCGGCCCCCGTGATTTTCTCCAGCCCTGAGCCGATGATGTATGCTAACGACCTGAGCTGCTTCCCAACGTCGTAGAGCGCCATACGGGAGAGACCCATGACCCGGTACCCATACATCGCTGTTTTCATTTCCACGCTCGCCATTCTCGGCCCCACGCTGCTGCTGGCCGACGACAAGATTCCCAGCTACGCCGAGGCGGTGAAGCGCTTCCAGGCGGAGCGGGCCTCTTCCGGCGGCCCCAAGATCTCCGAGGCGGATCAGGCCACCCTGGCGAAGGCGCAGAAGGATCTGGCCGCGCGCATGCCCACCCCAGGTCTCAAGGTCGGGCAGCACGCCCCTGACTTCACACTTCCCGATGCGCATGGGAATCAGGTCCGACTCTACGATTTTCTGAAGCAAGGGCCGGTGGTCCTGGCGTTCTACCGCGGCGCTTGGTGCCCCTACTGTAACATGGAGCTGCACACCATCCTTGCGTCCCTGGAGCATTTCAGGCGACTCGGCGCCAGCCTTATCGCGGTCACCCCGCAGACCCCCGACAAGTCGCTGCAGCAGGTGGAAAAGGACGGCTATCCCTTCCCGATCCTGAGTGATCTGGACGACCGTGTGATGGCGGCCTACAAGCTCAAGTTCGAGGTGCCGCCAGAGGTATCGGACGTCTATCGCCGCAACTTCTCACTTGACTTGGCAGAATACAACGGTCCCGGCCGCTACGTGCTGCCCGTTCCCGGCACCTTCGTGATCGACTCTCAGGGCACTATACGCGCGGCCTTTGCCAACACCGACTACACCAAGCGTATGGAGCCCGCGGCGATCGTTGAAGCCCTGGAGCAAATGAAGGCAAATGATTAATCTGACCCGGACCTCCGCGGGGCATCACCGCGTGTAGCTGCCCGGGAGATAGGTCGGAATTCCTACAAGCAACGTCTTCTCCCTCAATTTGCGGGGACGAATGAGCACTTCACGATTTCCGAGAAGATATGGTTGCTGTTACTGCAAATGAGTCGTTCCGAAAGTCCTTGCATGGGGCCTCCGCGACACGCTGCAAGTACGTCCCTGTAAGCTCGACGGCGGGCTCCCTCCCGCCGACGGTCGCTTCGACCCCATGCGAGGACTTTCGCGATGTTTGGCATCTCGACCGGGTCGTGGAACCGACAAACTGCCATCCGATTTGCAACGACGCGCGAACTAACCTCTGGCCAGCTCCATCAATCAAGACCAGAGGCAAAACCATGTCTGCCGCACTCGGTCAAGGACCGCCCTCAGCCCGCCACATTGGCACCTTCGTGCCCGCCAATTGCCGACAAGATGCGGTTGCTGTAGCTGAAGATTTCGGCCACATCATTGATAGGCACCCGCTCCTCCGCCTTGTCGGCAAAGAGGCCGAGGTACTTCTGCTTGGCATTGAAGTGGAGCCGGCATATAGGCTTTCGGTTGTTGTCGTCCAAGAGTATGGCGCAGTAGGTCTTTGCATCTCTCATGGCTACGCGATGTACATCCACCGCCTGGCGGGCGATGGCGCGCACGATGTTGAAGGCGTCGATCTCCTCCTGAGTCGTGACGACATCCGATACAGGAGCCTCTGGGCCCTCCGGCTCGGGTGGTGGCGGCGCGGTGGTCCGCGTCGGCGCCGTCAACGCATTTTTCAGCCGCTCGTTCACTTTCGCGTCGATGAATTGCTTCCGTGCCTCCTTGACAATCTCGGTGAATTGCGACATCACCGACGAAGTGAGGCGCCCGTCGTAGACCCGGGAGGCGAAGAAGCGAACGAAGGCGTCGGAGGGGTTCTCCAGCTCCTCTTCCAAGAGCTTTTTTATGGCGCTGTTGTACTTCAGCGCCGCCGCGGTCGTTAGAATGTCCTCAAGGTCGAACGCGGACTTGGTGAACTTCTTCAGCTCCACGAGCTGATGTTCCTCGAAGTCCAGCATGTTGAAGACGAAAAACGGCTTCTGGTCCATCTTGTTGGGCTCGTCGATATCGCTGTAGAATCGATATACGATGCCGTTGCTGAGGATGCCAAACCTGGCGTCCGTCACGCTGAAGTAGCGGTAAAGTTGAGATGCGTGGACTTGGCTCAAGTCCGTGTCAACACTCTTGCATTCGATAAGCACGATGACTTTGTCATCCTTCTTCAACGCGTAGTCAACCTTTTCCCCCCTCTTGACACCGAGGTCGGCGTCCAACTCCGGGACGACCTCCATGGGATTGAATACGTCGTAGCCAAGCGCCGACAGGAACGGGAGGACGAAGGCGTGCTTGGCGGCCTCTTCCGTGAGGGTGTGCTCCTTTTGCTTCTTGATGCGGGCGGAAAGCTCGTTGAGGCGGTCTATTAGGTCCATATGGTTTCCTCCTTTGGAGCCCCTTGAGATTGCCTTGCGTCGCCAGGCGACGGGCAGAGATCGACAGCACGCCCGTACGGTCTGGGAATAGCTGGACCAATGCTTCGGCATTGACGATGGCCGCCCTTCGCACACGGTCATCACCACCGGATCGATCCCTATCGAACTGTGGCGTTCCGTGCGCGGGGCACGTCGTTTCCAGCGGATTCTAGGCCAAAAGGGCCGCACGTCAAGCGAGCCAGGACGTGCAGGCACGGGAGAGTAGGTCACCGGTAGCCCGGAGAGTGGCGGTCGAACTCCCCGCCACATTCGTAGGCTGATTCAGAAGGACGAAACCACGCGGGCTGCCCCGAAACAAGACCCATTGACGCTCCGGCGTGGTCCCCGCCGGCATTCCCCTCGCCTTTTCAAATGGACTCGCTCTCTCCCGAAAGATCGGGCTCGAGCTCGCGGGGGTCTCGGCGGGAATCGCGTGGGGCCTAGCCTACCTGCCGGCCGACCATTGAAGGGGCGGAGGTGCTGCTGCAGGTCGAGGTCCGGCTCCCGGTGGATATGCAGTCGTCTCAGGCGAAGGGCACGGGCGAATCGTATGTCGAGCGCGGCTCGCTCTCCGGAATCGTGCAGCGCAAGGGGGTGCGTAGGGAACTGAGGGTCCCCGACGCGCGCCACGAGGGCGGCCGCTGGATCGTGCCGGGCTCCGTGTATGTGTTTACGACCCGCGGGCAACGCATGCACCCTTCCATCGGTGCCTGAGCGATTTGGGCACGATTCCCATGCTCTGCCTGCGCCACACTGCGCGGCGGCTGATCAGCGAGCTGTGCCACTGCGATGCGGGCGCAGGATTCTGGCTGCGCAGTGCCGATATCCAGGCATACAGCGAGTCGCTTACAATCGTTGGAAGCCCGATATATTGTGAAAGTTGTGAAATAGGCTATGCTCTATATCTGTGAGTGTTAGTATTGGTAAGCACATCACAGCGAACACCCGTGAGGCCCGCTTCTTCCTCGATCCCCTCAACCCCCTCCAGCGCCAGTACAGCTAGCCTTGGCGCCGCCGCCAGCGCACGTCCGGCGTCGGTTCCCTGCGCAATCCGGGTCTTTTCTTTTGGAATACCCTGCTACCCAGCGTTGCGCCACTGACGTCGGCATGTACGCTTACACCGGCGAGCGCCCACCGCAGCGATTCAACATGGCTCGGTTCTGCATCGGGGCCGCGGCCGCCACATATCCCGACAAGACTGCTTTGTTGGTGATATCCGATCCCGAGGCAGCGCCTGAGCGCTGGAGCTACGCTCAGATCGACGATGCCGTACGCCGAGTTGCCGCCGGTTTGAAGCGTCTGGGCCTGCCGCCCGAGACGCGGATTATGATTCGCATGGATAACACCAGCGACTATGCGTTGATGTTTTTCGGCGCCATTGCGGCGGGCTTGGTGGCTTTGCCGTCCTCTTCGCAGCTCACCCCGGCCGAGGCGGCCTTTCTGCTGTCGGATTCAAAGGCTGCGGTGCTGGCCGTATCCGATGAGCTTCGGCTAAGTATGACCGCCGAGGCCGAGGTTCTGGGAGGCACGGAGATAGCACGCCTCAAGGCGACCAGCGAGCGGGCGGATTACGCCGACACGGCGGCAGATGCGCCCGCCTTCCTGGTCTATACGTCGGGCACGGGGGGCGCGCCGAAGGGGGTCTTGCACGCTCATCGCAGTGCCTGGGGCCGGCGCCCGATGT
>CAYQDX010000169.1:0-8607 GCA_964416345.1 uncultured Ectothiorhodospiraceae bacterium | reverse complement strand
TCTGCGTCATGCCGGACTACCTGGCCATCGGTGCCGACCGCGATTTTCTCCGCATACCCATGAACCTCCACACTGCCACCGACGTTGCCAAGCGCTTCGGCTTCGTCCTTCCCACCCGCAAGTTGGTGGACGCCATCTACCAGCAGTCCGCCGTCCATTTGCGCCCCCAGCCCATGCAGGCCGGGCCGCGGATGCGCTCCACCGCCTATTACACGGAGCATGACCGAAGCATCCGCGAGCAGCGCACCTCCCTCGGGATCCCCCTGGGCGCCCTGATCGCCGGCCACAAGAAGGATGTGGTGATCTCCAACCGCCTGCTCAGTCATCCCGGCCGCATTGCGATTTATGGCTGGCACCAACTCGACGGCCGGCCGATTCAGCCCCTCAGCACCGTGCACGGCGCCAACTATGCCGACTACAGCCACGGGATCCGCCTGGTGAGCGACATCATGTACATCGACGGCAAGCCGACCTCTGTGCACCAAGTCCTGGAGGACCCGGACCTGGCGACCATCCTGAGCGATGAAGGCCCGGTGGAGCTCATCTCCGAGCTGATACCGGAGCCGCGAACCCGACTGGCCCATCTGGTGGCATCGGTCTCGAGCTTGCCGCCTCGCGCTGCCGCCGCAAGCCCGGCCGAAGCACCTCACTCGCCGGCGCTTTGACGTCCCTCCAGGGTCTTGCAGCAGCGAAAGCCCAGGTGGTAGTTCTCGTGGCTGTGCGGATCCATCACCCGGCTGCCGTGCCAGAATGGCGCACGCCAGCGGCACCAGTCCGGGTGAGCCCGGTAAGAGTCGAAAATGAACCAGCTCCCCTTCATTTCGGTGACGCCCAGCGTCTTGCTTCCGCGGCTGGCTATCTGACTGGGCTCGAGCGGCAGGTTCATGTGCTCGGCGGCGTTGCCGTTCAGGTCATAGACGCCCAGGCTGCTTTTACAATTGGGAAAATCTCCCGTCGGATAGGTGTTAGAGCCACACTTGGTCCAGCCGCCCCCCTGGCAGCCCGCGGTCTTGTGGCTGGCCGCCGCGCAGATGCCCTTCTGGTAGCCGGGGCCGTAGCTCCAGCGCTTGGTTGGTGCATACTTGGCATTGTGAGTCCGCGCCATGCGTGCTACCGCTGTGTTGGGACTCACCCCCCGCGCCAGGTCGAAGCGGTAGTCCGGCGCCAGTAGCACCCCCGCGCAGGCGCCCTCCCACTCGTGAGCGTCGCACAGGCGCTTGCCTTCCGCCTCGCAAAGCTCTTCCGCCTCTCGGGCCCTGACCCACACCACGGGGTATTCGCAGGGAATATCTGGGAACTCGAACTGATCGATACAGGCCTTGGCATCCTGTGCGCGCTCCTTGGCTGGGTCATACAGCGGCGCCATGTACTTCGCGCCACAGATGCGCTCGAACTCCGGATTCGCGTAGTCCACGCCCAGTTCCGTGAGTTTCGTGCGACACTGTTGTGGGTTGTCCGGATGCCGGGCGATGGCGGGGTTGCCCTGTCCCACATAGCCCGTGCGCCGGAAGATCTCCCGCACCCTGGCCATCTGCGCGGTGCTCAGACCCTGCACCTGTTGCAGCTTCTGGAGCATGGCCTCGTTCTGCTGCTCCAGGGTAAGGGCATCGGCGCCTCCGGCAGCCACCCATGCTCCCAGCAGCACAACGCCCAAACGACGAGACCGCCTGCCTGTGCTCATGTCGATTCGCCTCTCCGCCGCGTCAGATAGAAGAAATCCCGGTTGTCCGGCAAGCCCAGGAACCGGGGAACGAGACGGCCCCGCAGCATCTGGTCGGCTTCGGACATCGCCTGCACCAGGTACTGCACCTCCGGCTCGGCACCGCCGCTAGGGTAGATCGCCAAATAGGTGTGAATGGGTGCGTTCATGTCTAGGAGCATGGCGTGATGGCAGTCATAGGCCTGAAATACCCGCGCCATGGCCGAAGGCGTGGCACTGGAGAAATACGCATAAATCAGGTATTGGGTGTCAGCTGTGCGCTGCAGGCACGCGCCGGCACGCACCGTACGCAGGGACTCCTCCGCCGAGCCGGACCAGTTGCCGGGGCCCCAACGATTGACCAGCGCCCCGGGTATCGGCTGTTTCGTGGCCGGGTCCCACTCCACCACGGGCACGCCGTTCTGGCGGGCATAGCGTATCTCCGCCAGCTGACGGTTGTCCCGCTCGGTCCACGCATGCATGTGCCCGGAGCCATCGCGCAGCACATACAGGGTCGACAGCCCGGGCTGGAGCTTGCTCAGCACCACCCCCTCCTGGATGAATCCGTAGTGACTCCCATGGTTGCGCCGGGAAAGCTCGCCATACTTGAAGGCGCCGTGATAGCGCTTGAAGCCGCCGGTGAAGGCCGCCACGGCACGCGCCGTGTCCTCCGGAGGGATCATGCCGGTGGTCACCAGCGGTTTGATGGTGTCGATGCCGTCCGGGCCGGGCAGCGACTTCTGCCGCATCGAGTCCGGAGGGCGCGGCGACCAGTCGACCCGCGGATGATCCGTGCCCAAGCCGAAGCCCAGCTCCAGGTGGCTGAGATCGAAGGCAATCAGATAGACCAGTGCAGAGGATTCCTTGGCGTCCAGGGCATTGGCCCGGTCCCGGTGGCTGCTGAGAATCTCGGGGGCGATCGCCTCCGGAGCGAGCAGGCTCACGAAGGCGTCCTTCAGATCCCGTGCCGGCGTCCACTGGCCCACGGCGAGCTCGGGAGCCTCGGCTGCGGACACCGGTATGCCCAAGTTGCCGCGGCCGATTTGACGCTCGGCATAAGCCGGATCGAGGCGCGCCGGGGCCGGTGTGTGGGCGGGCTGCGGCAGGGCTGGCGGGCGTCCGCCCAGCTCCGCCTGCTCGCGTCCAGTATCCTTAAGCACCGTCTTTTTGGCAATGTTCACCACCTCCTCGCCGCTCCAGACGTGATCGCGCAGGAATTCGACCATCGCCTCGAGATGGCTGCGTCGTCCCCGCACTGCGTTGTGCAGGTACAGCCGAGCGTCGCACAGCGGCGCATAGGGAGTGGGCCTGGTCGCAGCCTGCTCCAGCGTGGACCCCGACCACAGATCGCAGCGATACTCCTTGCCGGCTCTGGTCAGCGCCAGGCCGGCGTGGAAATCCCGGTTCAGCGTCACCGTTTGGACGTAGGGCAGCGCATTCTCCAGGTGGTAGTAGGGAGTGCGCCCGCCCCCCCAATCCAGCGCCAGCACGTACCAGATGCCGAAAACGGGATTGAGGTCGATGAGGGTGGCCGTGCCTCGCCTGCCCCCAGGGCCGACCACGGCCTGCTGCTGGGTGTGGCGAAACTGCTGGAGCTCCACGACGGTCTTTGGGACATCGGCGGCGTACTGCACCACTTGGGCCGCAGGCGCCGTCACCGGCTGACCGGCCGCAGCGGCGGGCAATGTCTCCAGCACTTGGGCGGCGATCAGGGCTCCAATGAATACGCGCGTCATTTTCCCGTCAGACTGCAACCAACAAAGCCAGTGCCATCAGCACAATCAGGAGGCGGCTCACGGAATTGCGCACGGCAAAAACCAGAGGGTCATCGTCCATGCGCTTGCGATGGGCCATTAGCCAGAGATGGCTGATCCAATACAGCAGGAGGACACACAGCGCCCACAGGACCTGCGGCCGCGCATAGAGGGCCCGGCTGGTGTCGCTGTCGATGTACAGCGCCAGCACCAGTACCGCCAGGTACCCCGCGGCGCCCCCCAGAGTGGACAGCAGCTCTGCGTCGTCGAGCTGATAGCCCCGCGCCCTCGCCTGGTCCCCGTGCACCGCTCCCATCGCCATCAGCTCCGCGTAGCGCTTGACCAGCGCCAGACTCAGGAACAGAAACATGGCGAAGGCGAGCAGCCAGGTCGACAGCCATACCGCCGTGGCCACCGATCCGGCGACGATGCGCAGGGTGTAGAGCGCCGCCAAGAGCACCACATCCAGGATTGGTATGGCCTTGAGGCGCAGCGAGTAGGCGAGATTGAGCGCCAGGTAGACTCCCATCACCCCGACGAAGTGCCAGGACAAGCACAGGCCCACGCCCAGGCTGGCGGCAAGCAGCATCGGCAGCACCACCAGCACCAGTTTCAGGGAGACTTTGCCAGAGGGAATCGGGCGCTGCCGCTTGCGCGGGTGGCGGCGATCAGACTGCAGATCCATCAGATCGTTCATCAAATAGACGCCCGAGGCGCACAGGCTGAAGGCTAGGAACGCCAGCGTCGCCCGACCGAGCAGCGCGACGTCGGAGACCTGGTGGGCCGCGACCAGCGGCGTGAGCAGCAGCAGATTCTTCAGCCACTGGTGCAGCCGGATGGCCGCGGCATAGTCGGCCGGGCCGGTCTGGCCCACATCCAGGAGGCGCTCCACCTCCGCGACCTCGGCGACGCGCCGATGGAGCGCCGCGCTTCCCCCCACTATCAACGCGGCTCGCGCCGAGCGCCAGACGGCGACGTCAGGGGCTGCGTTGCCCATGTAGTCGAAGCCCCTTTCCCCAAACTGCGCGGCCAAGCGCCGGCGCTTCTGCTCACCCGCCAGGTTCAGCTTGCCGTCGCTCGCTAGCACTTCGTCGAACAGGCCGAGTCGCGCTGCCACTTGATGCGCCACCCTGGCATCCGCCGCCGTGGCCAGCACGATTCGTCTGCCCTGCGCACGCTCCGCCTGCAGGTACTCCAACACCTCAGAACGGTAGGGCAGGTGCGCGGCGTCCAGCGTGATCTCCTCGGCAACATGCGCCTTCAGCCGGGACTTGCCCTGGGCCAGCCAGCCAAGCATCCGCAGTACATTCACAGGATTACGCTTGAGCAGCAGAACGCCGCCTTCGACCAGGGCATCGGTCGCGATCAACGTTCCATCCATATCCACCACGAGCGGAACGGCGGTGGACTTGTGGATCATTCGGTCCTCGTGTCGCAATGGGACTGGGTGGCGCCATCGGGCTTCTGCCCGGCGGTGACGGCGTCCGGTGCGCGGCTCCTTCCGGCTCCAATGGATGCTTCCATGACCCCAAAATTATAGGCGCGCCTGGTCGGCGCCGTCTCGCGTGTTATTGGCGTCGAGCCGGCCCAGTACCCGGTGGTGGTGATGGGCTAGCTGCTGGAGAGCCTCTCGCACGCCAACGCTCGCTTCGGTTTCGGCAGGGTACTGGACAAGGTCCTCGTGGACCCGACGTATCACCGCTTGCACCACACGGCTGCTCCGCCCAGACCTTAACGGGGCGGCCGGCCATGCGGCGGCACTGGGAGATCCGGGGAGGAACGGGCCTGGACGAGGCAGGCCCCATACGGGTCGCTTGTGCTCAGGGACGTGCACGGACTGTGGCGCATCGTCCTTTGGCATGCCCTCCCAGGGGCCGTCCGGGCTCAAATTAAGCCCTTGCTGTACTCACCCAATAGCTCCCGCATCGCTTCGCTGCGCGCAAAATCGATCACGGGGTAGCCACGCTCAGTAGTGATGTTGGGATTTGCACCATGCTCCAGCAGGGCGCGCGCCAGGTCGATGCGATCGTCACGGGCGGCGAAGTTGAGCGGGGTATTGTTGTCGCCGTCGCCGGCATCCACCTCCGCGCCGTGCTCGATGGGCAGCGTGATTATGGCCGGGTCCGGCAGGTGTCTCACGGCCAGATGCAGCGTGGAGGGGGTGGACGCCTGCGGACAGCGAGGGTCGGCGTCGTGGTCCAAGAGCAGGCGCACCATGTCGGCATGGCCGAAGCGGATGGCCAGGCCGAGCGCACAGCTGCGGGCCGC
The DNA here is from genome assembly GCA_964416345.1 of uncultured Ectothiorhodospiraceae bacterium. Lineage (GTDB taxonomy): Bacteria > Pseudomonadota > Gammaproteobacteria > CAYQDX01 > CAYQDX01 > CAYQDX01. The sequence continues at coordinate 2,886 of CAYQDX010000169.1, read as the reverse complement.
GTCCAGGACTCCCCGCGCCAGCGAGGGATCACGAGCCAGCGCGGTCGCGACGGCCGGCCGATCACCGAGCATCACGGCCGAGTAGTAGTCCTGGCGCACGCCCTGGCCGAGCAGCCAGCGGGCGGCCTCCGGCTTGCCGTGCCAGCAGGCTGCCTGCAGCGGGGTGTAGCCCTGACCATCGGCGCGCTCCTGGTCGGCGCCGCCTTCCTGCAGCACGGCGAGCACTTCCGTCATGCCACGCTCGGCGGCGGTGGTGACGGCAGTCCTGCCGATCCAGCCGGGAGCATTGGGGTCTACGCCCAGCGCCAACAGCTCGCGCAGCAGCCGCAGGCGCTCGGGGGTCCGGTCCGGCGCGGGGTCCAGCCACTCGGACAGCAGCCTGGACACCAGGCCAGGTGCCCGGCGCGGCTTGCGCTCCCCGCTCGGTGGGTACATGCCGTGCACCAGATGAAACACCGTGGTGCTGCCTTCACAGTCCTGCGCCAGCCCACTGGCGCCGCGGGCGAGCAGTGCGCGGGCGCCGGGGACGAAGCCCGTGCCCAGTGCGTACATGAGCGGGGTCCTGCAGTTGCCGTCGATCTCTTCGATGTCTGCCCCGAGGCCGAGCACGGAATCCAGCAGGGGCAGGGTGCTCTCGCGCGCGGCGATGTGGTGGATGAGGGTCTCCTGCAGGGGGCCGCGTGTATTGACATCGGCTCCCAGGCGCAACAGGTGTGCCACCGACCGCGGCTTCTGCAGCCTGGCCGCCATGATCAGCAACGGCTCTCGGTCCACGCTGCTCGCATTCACCGAGACTCCTGCCGCGACCAGCGTGTCGATCATCGGCAGATCATCGTTCGTGACCGCCTGGCCAAAGCGCTCTTCGGCGGTCCAGTCGGGGGAGTACCAGGTCATGGGACCATCATGCCGCGAGTGCCCGCGTAGTGGCCCCTCTCAGCAGATCTCTTGGGGCGCCATCACTCGAACCGCACGCAGTACACCGGCGGCAGGTGTCTGCTGACGGCCTGCCAGGAGTCACCTTGGTCCTCGCTCACCCAGAGCGAGCCGGTGGTGCTCGCGAAGGCCAGGCGCTCACCGTCCGTGGAGACGTCCAGAGCGTGACGATACACCAAGTCATAGGCCGGCTCCGCCGGCAGGCCGGCACTCAGGATCTCGAAGCTGCGACCGCCGTCCCGGGTGCGCGTGACCACCAGTCGGGCATCCACGGGAAAGCGCCGCTCGTCCTTGGTGGCCGGGACGAACCAAGCGGTGCCCGGCTCGCTCGGATGCACGGCGACCGCGAAGCCGAAGCTGGAAGGGGGAACCTCGCTCAGCTCCAGCCAGCTTTGCCCGCCGTCGTCGCTGCGGAAGATGCCGTTGTGATGTTGCATCCACAAGCGCTCCGGATTGGCCGGGCATTGCACCACCCGGTGTGCATCCTGGGCCAGAGGGTCGCCGGCCTGCTCCGGCGGCATATAGGCGTTGCGCAGGCCGGAGCCGATCAGCTCCCAGTGCTCGCCGGTGTCCCGCGTCGTCCACACTCCGCCTACCGAGACGGCGACCGTGACGTGGCGGGAATCTCGTGGGTCGACCAGGACGGAGTGGATGCCGGCGAAATCGTAGCCGCCGCCCATCCATTTCTTGCGACGCGGCTCGTCCCAGAGGTGACGGCAAAGCTCCCAAGTGCTCCCGCCGTCGCAGGAGCGAAACAGGCCGCCGGGAATGACGCCGCACCACAGCTCGCCCGGGCTGCCCCACTCCAAGGCCCAGATCAGCCGCGTGGTCCAGGGGACATCGATGCCCCGCATGGGATCCTTGTCCTCCAGGTCTTCCGGTTTGGGCGGATAGGCGGGCACCGGCGCGTCGGACCAGCTCTCGCCGCCATTCTCGGAGCGCCGCATCTTCACGCCGAAGTGGCCGAGGTCCAGCGCCGCGTGCAGCCGTCGGGCGCCGGGCTCGGCCAGCACCATCGAGACCGGATCGCCCAGAAACCAGTCGCGGGTAATGGACCAACGACCGGCGCCATCCCGCTCGATGCGAAACAGCCCTTTGCGCGTGCCCACCAGCAGACGGTCGCTCATCTCAGCCTCCGGATAAGGCCTGGACCACGAAGATCTCGTCATTCTCGCGGACCGCATCCGTGAGTCCGATACGGTCGATGATCAGCTCCTTGTTCACGAAGATGGCCACATGCTTGCGCAGCGCGCCTTGGTCGTCCAGCACGTAGCCGCGCACCTGGGGACGGCCTTCGAAGTAGTGTTCCATGACCTCCCGCACCGTGGCGCCCCCCACATGTGCCGGCGGTGCGTCCACGTGTCGCAATAAATTGGGTGTGAAGCTCAAGGTCGCCATGGCTGGCCTCCTGCACGCGGGGCCTCAGACATCGGAGCTTGAGTGGAATATCGCAGCTCGGGTATGGCCGGTCAATCTGTCATGGGGTCAGCGTGGCGACGTGTTGCCGCCCGCTCAACTTAGAGGGAGCTGCCGTTGCCGTCTGGGACCACTCCAACAGGTACCCGCGGGTCTCCATAAGGCCATATTCCTAAGGACATTCGGGGCACTGATATTAGGTGGGATTGCTGGCGACGTGTGGCGCCAGGCTTGACAAGTCCTTACTATTCGGGTCAGGATTAATCTATGTATGCTTTTCCTGCCATCAAGATCCCGCTCCGACTAGCCGGCTTACTGCTGCGGGGGCTGCTGCGCCTGGCGCACTAAGCAGACCCGCTTCCTTCTCGCCTTAGCCTTGCCGTCCCAGTGGCGGACCCAGATCCAGGACTAGTAATGAGTCAAACGGCAGCACACAGCCACCTCGATGCCCGCGGTCTCTCCGCGAGCCGTCGTGTGCTGCTTCTCTCCTCGCTGCGACTGCGGCGCGGTTGTCGGGCCACGGATGCGTGGCAGCCC
>CAYQDX010000168.1:0-8618 GCA_964416345.1 uncultured Ectothiorhodospiraceae bacterium | reverse complement strand
CATTGAGGGATTGCCCTGAGGATGAGCGAGAGAATGCGCACTCGCATCTTGCGGCCATGCTGTTGGGCAGCTCTGAGGTGATAGCGCTAGCAGACGGAGAGCTGGTGTTAGGGCAGTATCAGGCCGTGATGCTGTATGAGCTGGACGGACCTCGCAGACGCAAGGTGAGCGTGCAGGTTTGTGGTGAGTGATGACGATTTCATCGACCTTGTTCAGACAGATCGCGATTCACTAGTCAGCAAAGTCGGCCTCCTGCAAATCGAAGTTCTCGACAAGTTGCTCTCTTGTGCCTGCCCGCAGGATCGCATTGGCAGATGGTGGGCGTTGCTCTTCGGCCATGCGCTCTATTTCGTCATCGTATCGCCAGGCTTTTGAGAGCGGTCGGTCTTGTTTGTCCATCCAGATGTAGTATTTCATGGTTGATATGCTGCGGTGAGAATGTTGCGCGGATGTCGCCGGGAACCGTGGGAATGGGGCTGTGGGTCGAGGCCATTTAACGATAGCCGCCGGCTGGTAGCCCTTCCGCGTTTCCCGCCACCGGATACAGCTCCAGCGGACTATGGGCGCCGGCCGAGGGCGCCACCCGTGCCATGGCGGCCACCCGGTCAAGCGGAGGCCAGCTCAACCCTCTTGCTCCGTCTTGGACTCCATATGCCTTTGAATTCTCGTAGGTGGCGGGTCCAAGTCAAGGGGCTCGTGGCGAAACGCGGCGCCGATTGCATACAATGCCAGGCATCATGGCACCGCAGTCAGAGAAGCCCGGGCCGGACTCATGGCATGTGGCAGCACCGCCGGCGTCTGGCGGAATCGGCCCGGCTGCCCCCCTGGCTGTCGGTGTGGTGCGGGCAGCTGCTGGGCCGGCGGCGCTTCCTGCTGCGGATGGCAGCTGGTATGGCGGCTGCCGCTTCGGCGAAGATCCCACTATGTCGGTGCCGAGCCCGGACTGCCGTAGCCGCGGCAAAGCGAGCGCCGCTGACGTGCCGGCGAGGTCGCGAAGCACGATTGTTTGGTCCATCGACGCACTTTAGAGGCTCCACCATAGAGGCTCCACCATGGCTATTTCCCACCTGGATGCAGAACTGCTCAAGATCAGCGAGGCTCGCCACCACGATCCATTCACCGTCCTCGGGCGACAGCGGGACGGTGACGCGACCTTGGTGCGTGTCTACATGCCCCATGCCGTCGAGGTATCCATCGCCGACGGCGATCTGCGACTGGAGCGCCTGAATGGCAGCGACTTCTTCGAATGGCGCGGGGACGGTGCCCGCCTGCCCACGCACTACAAGCTGAGCTGGCGTGACGACAGCAATTGCGCCCACGTCGCGCACGATCCGTACAGCTATTTACCCCAGATTCCGGAGCGCGATCTGCAGCGATTCAACGAGGGGCGTCATCTGCACGCCTATCGCATGCTCGGCGCCCACGAGCACGAGGTCGACGGCGTGGGCGGCATCCTCTTCGCCGTGTGGGCGCCCAACGCGGAGCGCGTCAGCGTGGTGGGTGATTTCAACCGCTGGGATGGGCGCGCCCATCCCATGCGGGTGCGTGGCGGCAGTGGTGTATGGGAGCTGTTCATCCCGGACCTGGGGCCGGACCATTACTACAAGTACGAGATCCGCAATCGATGGAGCGGCGAGATACTGACCAAGGCGGATCCCTACGGACAGCAGCACGAGCTACGTCCCTACACCGCCTCGGAGATTGCCCAAGAGAGTGTCCACCGATGGGCGGACGGTCAATGGCTCGCGCGGCGCACGGATTGGGACTGGATGCACGCTCCGATGTCGGTCTATGAAGTCCATGCGGGCTCATGGCGGCGGGGCCGGGAGGGCGAGCACCTCGACTACCGCGAGCTGGCACACGCACTGGTGCCCTACGTCAAGAAGATGGGCTTCACCCACGTCGAGCTGCTGCCGGTCACCGAGCATCCTTATGATCCTTCTTGGGGCTATCAGACTACCGGCTACTTCGCACCCACCCGTCGCTTCGGCAAGCCGGACGATTTCCGCTATTTCATTGATTACTGCCACGACAACGATATCGGCGTGCTGCTCGACTGGGTACCGGCGCATTTCCCCAAGGATGCGCACGGCCTCGCCCGCTTCGATGGCACCGCGCTCTATGAGCACGCGGACCCGCGTCTGGGCGAGCACATGGACTGGTTCACGCTGATCTTCAACTTCGGCCGCCACGAGGTGCAGAGCTTCCTCGCCTCCAGCGCCATGTTCTGGCTGGAGGAAATGCACGTCGACGGCTTGGTGGTGGATGCCGTTGCCTCGATACTCTATCTGGACTACTCGCGCAAGGAGGGGCAGTGGGTGCCCAACATTCATGGCGGCCGGGAAAATCTGGATGCCGTCGAATTCCTGCGCCAGTTGAACGCCTCCGTGCACTCCCAGTGCCCGGGTGCCCTGATGATCGCCAAAGAGTCCTCGGCCTGGCCGCGGGTTAGCCGCTCCGGCGGCAGCGGGCTGGAATTCGACCTGAAGTGGAACATGGGCTGGATGAACGGCACCCTGCGCTACATGTCCATGGATTCCACCTACCGCAAAAATCACCAGGACACGCTCACCTTCAGCATGCTCTATGCATTCACCGAGAATTTCATGCTGCCCTTCTCTCATGACGAGGTCGTGCACGGAAAAGGCTCCATGCTGAGCAAGATGCCTGGCGACGAGTGGCAACGCCATGCAAACCTGCGCGTCCTGTACACCTACATGTACACCTGTCCGGGCAAGAAGCTTCTGTTCATGGGCAGTGAATTCGCCCAGGGCCGGGAGTGGGACAGCGCTGGCTCGCTGGACTGGCACCTGCTGGACCTCCCGCTGCACGGCGGCATGCAACGTCTGGTCAGAGATCTCAATCGGTGGTACCGTGGCGCGCGCGCCCTGCATTACTACGATTTCGATGCGCAGGGTTTCGAGTGGCTCGATTGCCACGACGCCGAGCATTCGGTCCTCAGCTACTTGCGCCGTGGCGCGGCCGGCGAGGTGGTGCTGGTGGTGCTTAATTTTGCTCCGGTCCCACGGCAGGGCTACAGAGTCGGTGTGCCCGTTGCGGGCCGCTATCGTGAGACCTTCAACTCCGATTCCGAGCGTTATGGCGGGCGCAACATCGGCCACGGCGCCAAGGCCGTCGCGGCCGAAGAATTTCCGTGGATGAGCCGGCCTTATTCCGTCTCCCTGACGCTGCCGCCCCTCGCGGGAATCTTCCTGGAGCTGGTTCGCCGGCCGCGGTACGGGCTCCTGCATGCACCGGAGGGGGAGGCCGATGCGCAGCAACGACCGTCTGGCGACGCGGGTACCCTGGAAAGCTGAGTCTCGTCGCCAGCGAGAGACTCGAAGGGTCCGGCGCCGCGGGACTCCTCTCAAGGGTCCTGGCCGTGGCGACAAGAGACGACGGTGATGCTCGACTGTCGTTATCTGGGACCGCTCACCCCCATCCCCACCCCACAAGCGGGGCTAGGGGGTAGGGCAGAGGCGGAGCGCGTCTGAATTCCCGTGGGAATGTCCGGCGTAGCGTACGAGCATCTTGCCGGCGAAGCCGAGTGGTCCCCGCCTACTCCCGGGGGCGACGGCTAACGGATAGCCCATCCAACGGGGCTTCTGGAACCAAGGTTGCTCTGAACCGAACCGCGGGTCAAGGTCGGGGCGAATAATCGGGGCATGTAGGTATCCTGCGGATGCAGAAAGGGTTGGCGATGATGCGCATCTCGGCGCCACAATGCGGACGGACCCAGGGAAACACTTCGTCGATCCGAGCGATCAGCAGGGCCCGGACGTAGCGAGCCGGCGAACGGTAGTGTCTCTCGCTATCCACCGCCTCGGCAACGGCGGGCTGCGCTGGTGTCGCAGCCGATGCTCGCGCCAGTACCGTGACGGCTGCGCGCAGGGGTGCATTGGGCGCCAGCACACCATGGTAGCGGTGGCGGTGCTTATCAAGGCGGCAGGATGAGGGCGGCGAGTCGGTCGATGAGCTCCAGGGGTGTGAGTGTTAACTGCGTGCGCCCGTCGGGCCCGGGCTTGGGCAGGTGGTAGACCATCCGCTGCGTACCAGTTGCCTGCAGGCGCTCCAGGGCGAACGGGGGATTCCACTGTCTCGATGAACGTTCGCCGGATCGCGGCGACTGTCGACCAGCAGGCCAGAAATAGATAACGGCGGTCGAATAAGCGACTAATCTGATCAGCCAGGGACGAACGCGAGCATCGCGGTTGTTGCCTGGTTCGGGAAAACACCGATAGCATCAATAGAATGGCGCAACGCTTGAGGGCAATGATGCAATGTACGTGCGCATCACCCTGAAACAGAGCACCCACCTACTGAGCGGCATACTCGCGGTGGTGACGTTGGGGGTGATCGCAGTCACCATCTAAGAGCTTTACACGGCCGCAATCGACGAAGAACGCGCACGCCTCATCGAGAGCGTACAAAGCCAGGCCCGCCTGATGGAGGCGGTGGCGCGTTTCGAAAGCGTTTACAGTCAGACCGGCGTCGCTGGCGCAGCCGAGCAGGCCACGCTGACCCAGATTCGCGAGGCCCACGCGAATTACCGGGGCACAAGCACAACCGGCGAATTTACGCTCGCCAAGCTAGACAATCATATTGTCCGATTTCTGCTGCGCCACCGAAACACACCTCGGATGTCCGATCCGGTCCCGCCCGAAGAGATCCGCATGGGAAGTCCATATGCCGAACCGATGCAACTCGCACTGGCCGGCAAATTGGGCACCGTGATCGGGCGCGATTACCGTGGCGCCCTGGTGCTGGCGGCCTACGAGCCCGTCGCGGTACTGAGCTACGGAGTTGTCGCGAAGGTCGACATGGCGGAGATTCGAGCACCTTTCGTACGCGCCGCGCTCATCAGCGTTGTCGCCGGCGCGCTATTCATTGTGATCGGTGCAATCGGTTTTCATTTCGTTACCCAGCCGCTTATCAGCCGTTTGAAAGACGGTGAAGAGCGCATGCGTTTGCTGCTGGAATCCACCGGCGAGCCTATTTACGGCGTCGACACAAAGGGGACTTGCACTTTCGCAAATCCGGCCTGCGTAACCTCGCTTGGATATGGCTCGGCGGACGAAATGGTGGGCCGGAATACGCATACACTGGTCCACCACCACACCAGGGATGGGGGGGTTTGCCCGGTTGAGAAGTCTCACATCTTACCGGCCATCAAGGAGGAGAGGGCGGTTCATATCGACGACGAGGTGCTTTGGCGTAAGGACGGTACGTGGTTTCGAAGTGAGTACAGTTCATTCCCGATCATTCATGCCGGACATTGTACCGGCGCAGTCGTTTCGTTCACGGATATTACCGAACGCCTTAAACACCAGGAATCTCAACGCCTGGCTGCAACCGTATTCGCGAACGTCGCGGACGGTTTGATCGTCACAGACGCCAACGCCAACATCGTATCGGTCAACAGAGCATTTACAGCGATCACCGGCTACACACATAGAGAGGTGCTGGGCAAAAATCCAAGTCTGCTGAAATCCGGGAAGCATGAGGCCGCCTTTTACAAGGGCTTGTGGCGAGCACTGAATGAAAAGCGATTTTGGAAGAACGAGATCTGGAACCGTAGAAAGAATGGCGAGATCTTTCCAATGTGGGAAGCCATTTCAGCAGTGGAGGATTCCGATGGGCAGGTCGCTCACTATGTAGCAGCCTTCTCAGACATCTCCGAATTCAAGAGAAACGAAGAGCGTCTCCAGTATTTGGCCCATCACGACCCGTTGACCGATCTACCGAACCGCCTGTTGTTCAATGCGCGCTGCGAGCTGTCACTGCAAATCGCGGCCAGGAAGAAATTGATGCTAGCCATTCTGTTTCTAGACCTGGACGGCTTCAAACCGGTCAACGATCTGTACGGGCACGAATGTGGTGACGAGGTGTTGAAGGTGGTGGGAGCGAGGCTGGTTCGCCTGATTCGCAAAGGCGATACCGAGTGTCGAATAGGAGGCGACGAATTCGCAGTGCTATTGACCGACATCGAACGCCCGGAAGTCGTTGAGAAGCTCGCGGAAGGTCTGGTCCGCAGCATTTCTCAGCCGATGCAGATATCTGGCGAGACGATCTCCGTGGGGTGCAGCATGGGGATCAGCATTTACCCATGATGGCGAGGAGATGGACATCCTGCTTAGCAAGGCCGATTCCGCCATGTACAACGCAAAGGGTTCCGGCAAGAACGGCATTCTATCGACATCCTAACCCCGAGCATCTCGGGAAGGTCCAAAGTTCCCTCCGGAAGGGCACCGAAAGGATGATGATTGGCGCCAACGAGTACCGACTAGCGACCAGGCCGATCGACCCAGGTGATGTTCATTCCAGAGATGAGAATCCAATATATCCAGAAACAACTTTCCTCGAGGCCAGGGACAGCTGCTGATTCAACGCCGGGCCGCGATCTTTTATTGAATCCATGGATAAACCGTTAGGCTATCGGACGGCCGGACATGGAGGCGGTCGCCGTCTTGTATTCCCAACTGCGGCATGTGCTCCGTACTTTTTTCCCAGGTACACGGCCACGCCGAACGCTTAATCCGTTTCCGACGCAATCACCTATATCCAGGTGAGTTTCGCGGGGCCAATGGAAAGGTCGAGTGGCTTCGCTAGTTAACGGATAGTCCATCCAACGGGGCTTTGGGAACCAAAGTCGCTCTGAACCGAACCGCGGGTCAAGGGCGGGCCGAATAGACGGGGGCAAGCAGGTAACCTGCGGATGCAGAAGAGTCGGCCGAGCCTGGGTGGGAGCGGGCAACGGCCACGCTCAGCAGGCGGACTACGAGGCCGAGGGCCTCGAGCGTCGTTGAGAGCGGAGCGTTGCCACACGGCATGCCGGGGCGGTACTACCAGGTGACGCGCTAGTCGAGCTCGAAGGCGGGCTCGGGTGCCGGTGCCAGTGAGTCGAAGGGCGGAGTCTGATCAAAGGCCTCTTCGCAGGCGGGCGGACCGAGCCCGGGTGAGAGATTGTACGAGGACGCCAGCCAGAATCTATACGATCAAATATCACGGTGCCCTTGCGAGTACCGAGTAGAATCCCGTTAGACATTATTAGGATTGCTCGATATGACGCTCGCGTTCAGGTGCGGCTGGCTGGCATACCGGCCGAGCGCCGCGCCGCGCCCGATATCACGCTGCGACTGGCAGCATAACGTTCCGCCCAAACCAGACATCCTGATTGCGGTGCCAGCCCTCGATGGTGAGCCGGTAGCCCCGTTCTTCGGGTGCGACGATGCCCTCATAATCCCCGCGCATCGACAGGCCCAACGCCCCTGCTGACTCTTCGGTGTGGTCCTCGGGTACGTCGTCAAACTGACAGTATAGCTCGTGATCGAAGCCGGCCGAATCGTGCCAACTCCTTTCATGGATGTGGACGGTGGGAAAATGCAGTGAGTGCGGTTCCCGCGTTGGGAAGCTGAAGGCCATGGGATGGATCCTCACCGACGGCAACCAGTCGCTGTGCTCTTTCGCCGCGGGCTTCAACTGGAAAATCGCGAAACCCCAGTCGCGGTAGCCGGGCAGGTGACGCCAGAGCTGGTCGGGGAGCCGGAAGCGCTCGTCCAGACGAACGAAATCGGCCATGCGCGGTACGTATGAGGCTTCGAAGTCGCCGACCTCGTGAACCTCCAGGATCCCTCCCGCGAGCCCGCCACCAATTCCCAGACTCTCAAACAACACCTCTCGCGGCGCAAAGGCACTGGCCAGATCGTCGAAAAACTCGGGGCACCCCTTCAGCGAGATGAAGACCACGGCATCTTCGCCCGAACCCTGCCGCACCGGAACGGGAAGGATCATCGCGGCCTCGCCTGCCGCTGCAAACTGCATGCTATAAACCAGATACTGCCGTGAACGGTCCAGGCGCGCAAAGATCATTGTGGATGCCACGTTCACTTCTTCCCCAATAATGATGCACATGACCACTTCCTCCGTTTGACACTTCGTTTTTACACCGCCTTCTTGGCATCAAAAAGCGCCTCTTAAGCCTGAAAACGCGCCAAATCTGAAACGATTTCCACTCATCATCCGGCGGTTGCGTTGGTCCCACCCTGCGCCGCGACCGCGCCGCCGCGCCACGCAGCCGCGTCCTAGCGGCCTATTCTCGTATGCCCGCCCGCTTCATATACGAACGATTTCATCCTCTTCGAACCAGCCGATGTCCGACAGGTAGCTGGCAACACTCTTCGCCTCCTTCGCGTAGACAACCACAGTGGGACTCTCTTGAGCTCTGCTGCAGGTCACGTAGAAGAGACGCCGAATCCTTTCAATAGATGTCTCTTTGCGTTCCAAATGACGATCTGTCAGAGATGTACTCCACGTACGAATGAAACTGGCTGAAAGGGGCAGGCAGTGCTTCCCTCCAAGCATCCACTGCCGGGCTCATTTCGTCCCCCGCATCCTCCATCTCTCCCGGTGTATCAGCGTGATACAGGATAGGTCCAAACACATCCGGGACGGCGAATAGGCCATTGTCCGCAATCACCTTAGCCATGGTCCTTGCCGCTGCCGCTTCGACTGACGGATAGTCCATCCAACTGGGCTTTGGGAACTAAGGTCGCTCTGAACCGAGCCGCAGATCAAGGGCGGGTCGAACAAACGGGGGCAAGCAGGTAACCTCCGGATGC
>CAYQDX010000167.1:0-8644 GCA_964416345.1 uncultured Ectothiorhodospiraceae bacterium | reverse complement strand
TGAGCTCTGGCCAGTTGGGCTGCAGTGATTGCCATGCCAGCCATGGTGCCGGCACATCCACACTGCTCATTAGGCCGACGCTGAATGAGACCTGTTACACCTGTCACGCGGAAAAACGCGGCCCGTTCCTGTGGGAGCACGCACCCGTAGCCGAAGAATGTACCCTGTGCCATGTGCCGCACGGCTCGATCCATCCGGCGTTGCTGACGAAGCGCCCGCCACTGCTATGCCAGCAGTGTCATTCACAGCTCGGGCATCCGAGCGTGGCACTCACGACGCAAGGATTGCCGAGTGCAACCCCTTCCGCATTGTTGCTGGCCGGATCCTGTACGAACTGCCATTCACAGGTACACGGGTCGAATCATCCCTCCGGGGTGAAGCTGATGCGCTAGCATTGAAGGGGGGAAGTGCGATGATGAAGCGCGACATGAAGGTCACCGTCACCAGCGGGCAATTGCTGCCGGTGATGCTGTGCCTGTTATTCCCGCTATGTGCTGCCGGCGAAACCACAATTGTAGATGTGCCGGCCGGTGTCGATATCTCCGATTGGGTGTGCCAGTATTGCGTATTTGAGAGGGGCTTCAGCGGTGATGTGGAGGCCGGCATTGGATCTGTTTCGGATGATTCGTTCAAGTTCGGCGAGTATAACGGTCTCTACGACGATGGTCCTTTCCTGATTGGCAATGCGACGGCGCGTTACCGTGATGGAAATGCCGGTCACCTCGATCTGCGGGTCCGGGAGCTCGGTCTTGATACCCGCTCCGTGGAGATCGAGGGTGGCCGGCAAGGCAAATACCAGCTGTTTCTGCAATACGATGGGAAGCCGCATTACATTTCCGACAGCGCAATGACATCCTACCTGGGCAGCGGCAGCGATACGCTGCAGTTGCCTCCCGAATGGGTAACCGCCGGCTCGACGGGCGGCATGACGGCACTGGCCGCCAGCCTGCGGGATATCGATCTGAAAGCGGAGCGCAAGCGAACGGGGGTCGGCATTGCCTTCATTCCGGCCAGCAAATGGAGAACGGCCGTCAACTTTCGACATGAAGTCCGAAATGGACAAAAGAAGACTGCCGGATCCTTCTTCTTCAACAGCGCGCAACTGGTCGAGCCAGTCGATTATGTCACGGACGAGGTCGAGGCATCCGTCACCTATACGACGCGGAAGTGGCAAGCAAAACTGGCCTACTTTGGATCCTTTTTCCGCAACCAGAACGAATCTCTGACCTGGCAGAATGCCTACAACCCAATTGTTGGCGGAGCAGACACCGGCCAGCGCGCCCTACCGCCCGATAACCAGTTCCACCAGATCCTGCTGTCATCAGGTTACCAGTGGAGTGAGCGCACCCGAGTCAGTGGCGACATCGCAATTGGCCGAATGGAGCAGGATGAGGCTCTGCTCGCGGCTACCATCAACCCGACTCTCGGCGTTGCATTGCCGAGAACTTCCGCGAATGCACAGGTGGACACCCTGACGGGCAACCTGAAAGTCGATTCCACGGTGAGCAACAAGCTGCGCCTGAATGTTTCCTATCGCTACAATGATCGGGACAACAGGACCCCGAGCGAGGTTCTTGATTGGGTAACGACCGATGCCTTCGTCGCGCTACCACGCAGAAATCTGCCATACAGTTTTACGGACAATACAATGAGCCTTGGGGCAGCCTATCGGCTCGACAAGGCTACCAGACTCAGGGGTGGCTACGAGTATGCAAAGAAGGAGCGCACCAATCAGGAGGTTGACGAGACGCAGGAGAGCACCTTTTGGGCTAAGGTTGGTGTGCATGTCCGTGAGGACATCGATATGTCATTGAAGGCCGCGCATGCCGAGCGGGATGCCTCGGGCTATCATTTGGTTACCGAGACAGACCCGTCGCAGAACCCGTTGCTGAGAAAATACAATCTTGCCGACCGCAGCCGGGATACAGTCAGTTTTCACGCCGGATTGAGTCCAAACGAACGGATGAGCATCGGACTGGGCTTCGACTTCTCAAATGATGACTATTCTGACTCGGCGCTGGGTCTGAGCGAAAGCCAGGAGGTCGGCTTCAACGGCGATGCCTCGGTGATCCTGAGCGACGTGACCAGCCTGCATGCCTTCGGGGGTCGGCAGCGGATAAAGTCGGAGCAGGCCGGCAGCCAGACCTTTTCAACCCCGGACTGGCTCGCGAAGAACGATGACACCATCGATAGCTTCGGCATCGGCGTACAGCATCAGCTAATGCAGCACAAGCTCGTTGTCGGTGCGGACTACGTGCTGTCTCGCTCGACCGGTAGGATCAGGGTTGAGACCGGCGCGCCCGGAGCGGATTTTCCCGTCCTGAAGGCCGATCTAGATACGCTGAAGCTGTATGCCGACTATCGTCTGAAGGACAAGCTGACGCTGCATGTGGCGTACTGGTACGAGAGCTACGACTCGAAGGACTGGATGCTGGATGGGGTCGATCCGGATACCGTCTCCGGCGTTCTCGGCCTTGGTGAGGACACCCCCCGGTATGATGTGCATGCGGTGATGATCTCGACACGCTACCGGTTCTGATGCAGCGTCACGACGTGCCCGCCGAGCACCAGTTGCTTCACCACCTCGGCGGCGCAGGAGACGGCGGACACGAGACCCATCAGCAGCGCGGCGTCTCGCAGGCTGCGGATCATCTCCCTACTGGTCCGGCGGCCATCATCGAGCACGCCGCCGGGGTGGTGAATCCACTGCCAGACCTGGGCGCGGGCGATCTCGGCGGTGGCGGCGTCATCCGACAGGTTGTTGATGAGCACGGTGGTCTCGACGCTACCGCGTCTCGGGCAGAAAATCCGGCAGCTCGCCCTGGACGACGCTCATCAGGGCCTTGACCGGGGGCTCGGCCCGTCACGAAACAGCTCCAGGCAGTCTTGCCAGACACCAAGCCAATAGCTGGCGGCTGCGCTCGGCCATGAGCCCAACAGCCCCAACAGGTCTACATTGGAGACGTGAGTGCCGAAGGATCTCGAGTCCGGCTCGGCGAGGAGGCGATGTTGTAGCTCTCTGGAAAATCTCTGCAGGCCGGCGCTGAGCATGATGCGGTCTACCGAGGCGCTGGCGGATGTGTCTGCTACCACCGAGGAGAGTGTCAGAAGGGCCTTGCGAAACCGCACCAGGTTCTCCGGGAATCCCATGCCGGTCGAGACGGCAACGAGATCCAGCAACCGCTGCGACCATCCGAACCCGGGGAAATGGCCCAGACGGATCTCCCGCAACGAGTCGGTCATACAGCCGCGGGATGACAATGTCCGGCTCGTCTTCATAGAAAGTCGCGGCTTCGGCCAGGTGTTGCTGCTCCCTATCGAAACGAACCTCCTCTTTCAGTAGCCGGCGGACGGTATTCAGTGTCTCCCGGTAGTCCAGAAGCGGCAGGCCGTGGTATTCGCATCGCCCCTCGAGAAAGACGCCGAGCTCCGCCCAGATCTCAAGCTCTTCGTACAGGCGCTCCTCGACACCAGGCCTGAGTACTTTGAATACGCCTTGACGAATTTGGCTCGATCTTCCGTCCCGCCAGGTAAACGGCAGGATGATTGCGACGCTTGCCTCCGCCAGCGGGCGCGGGCTCAGCTCTATACCCTCCCGATTTCGCAACGCGTTGCCGATCTCTTGCGAAATGTCGTCGAGCTTTGTCTGTGGGCGCATAGATTCCAGGTCCTGCAGGCAACGTCTAAGCCCGTGCGAAAGCCTGCGATCGCGGGAGACGATCTGACCCAGCTTGTGCAACGTCGGACACTGGTGAAGGAGGTTGACGACCCGACGCTCAAAGCCGGTCCCCGGAGGTAAAGCAAGCTGCTTTGAGACGATCTCCGCCACACGGCGTTTCGGTAGGTGATTGAGGAAGAAGCACAGGCCATCAAGCACCAGGGGCCCGTAGGCGGCATAATCCGGGGGCAAGATCTGCTCTACATCGAGGGATTCGACCAGATCTCTGACGCTTGAATCTACGGATTGCATACGATGTCGTCGCGCACAGGGACGAAGCCGTGTGTCAACAGTATACCTTGACCGGTGTCGCTCATGGTCCATTCGAGCTGGATCTCGGGGTCGAGAGCGGCGTTTGCGCAGGCGACGACGCGCCGCCGGGAAAGCCGGGTACGGCTTCACCGACCAAGTGACCGTAGTGGCGCCCAAGTCGTCAGTAGACCTGCCCGGAATCTTCGCTTGCGTCGTACCGGCGCTCACGCACGAATAGCGCGAGAGCGAACCTGAGGCCTGCGGTCACCGGCCGAACCTCGTGCCGTACCACCGGCAGGTCGTCGCGCCACCACGGCATTTGACCGGCACCGAGGTGGATCTCCCGCTCTAGATCCGGAAACACGAGCCGACCGCCGTCATAGTCGCCGGTGATACCGACGCCCACCGATGTCACACGCCGCCCGCCGTTTCGTTCCAGGAGCGTCCACTCCCGGCTGCCAGCACGGGGTTGATCGTGGTGCAGCCTGAAGTACTCGCCGGGTTTATAGCAGAGCAGGTTGATCGGCTCCTGATGCTCCGGCGGCAGCCCCGTGACCTCTGTCGTCGCGGCGCGAACGACCTCGACGACGCCCAGCGGCTCAGTCAAGCGCACTTGTCGACTGGTGCGCGTCACCGAGCGGCCGCGGCCCTGGTTTCTCAGTATGTTCGACGGCGCCAGCCGGTGCTCCGGCCAGGCCTCGAGGACCTGGCGACAGTCCGCTCGCGTCAAGACCTCACGAGGCCCGTTCAGTATCGGTCGCAGGTTGTTGGACGGGTCCGTGACGACGGGGGCCCGATATGCGTTTGCCGACCACCGAGCATCGACGCCGATCGCCCGCTCCAGATGATGCCGCAGCCGCCCGCTCAGGGAATCGAGGGATGCGTCTCGGTCGAAGAGCTCGCCGTGACACCCGGCGATGACATCGACCCGGTAGTCGGTGAAGGCCCGGCGCCAAGCGAGCTCCGGCTGGCGGTAGCGCAGGTAAGGATTGGCCTGCCGGCTCTGCTCGCCGAACAACAGCAGCACCGGGGCCTGATAAGCCTGCAACGGAAACGACCGTCCCTTCGGGATTCCGGATGCTCACGAGACCGCCGGGGGCGTGACGTACACCTGACCAGGCCCCAACGTAGCTTTGAAGCTTGTCGTGAACCTCCGCAGGTATCTGCCAGGTCGCTCCCTGCTCAACGGACTCGGGGGCGGATCGGGACGACTTCTCAAGCAACTCGAGAAGTCATCCAAAGGTCGGCTCCTGGATCGGCAGGTGCGGTCGCGCGCACTTCGCCCCCCGCCGGGGCCTCTGCGGCGATTCTCAGCTCGCCTCCATCCAAAAAGCCGAGATCCCCGGTTCGCAACCAATCGTCCGCGGCAAAGATGACGGCCTCGAGGTCGGACCCGAGGTAGCCGGCAAACATCTTCGTCGGAGAACGGACCTGGATGTGCCCCACCCGACCCGTCTCCAGCAGCCGGTCCCCGTCGTCGACGATGCGTACTGAGACGCCGGGCATCGGCCGCCCCAGCCGGCAAGGATCGCCCGCTGAGGAGCGCCGCGGCATCAGACCGCTGGTAACCACGCTGACTTCGCTCAGTCCGTATGCGACCATGAACGCGTCGCGTGCCGCCCCGTGTCGCTCCAACAGCTCGGCGAATGCCTCGATGGTCTCAGGCACCAAAGCCTCGGCGCCGAAGCCGACCCGCCTCAATGCGGTCTCAGTGGAGGTCGGCTCCGTGGGTCACCTCGACGATGCGCTCAGCGAGATGCGAGGTGACCGGAAGATAGGCCGACCGGAAATGATCCGCAGCATCCAGGAGGGACAGTGGGTGGGCCGTCGCGATCTGCGACGGCACGTAGACGAAGTCCCGATAGTGCGTCCCGGTTGCCCGCAGTCCGGTCACGCCGTCAAGGGGAAACCAGGTCAGGGCCGTCAATGCGCTCTGTCCAGGCACGCCGAGACCGGGATGGTAGCGGTAGAGCAGGTTCCCGTGGGTCAACACCAAGAGCTTCGGGGTGCCGGTGGTCCCGGACGAGGACAGAAAGACGGCCGGGTCGGCGGGATCGATCTCGATGTGCCGAAGTCGGGCCGTGGACGCGGCCAGCGCTTCCAGCGGCAACACCCGGAACGCATCGGCGCGGAGATCCTCTACAAGCGACGAGTAGGATTCCGACGCATGGCAGCCATCGAGGGCGTACTCCCAGAGCCGACCGTCGGGGTGCTCTACGACGCGTGCGGCGATTGCGGAGCCATAGGAGGCGGGAAGGCTATCGGGTGGCGGGGGGGCTGCTCCGTGGACGATAGCGATCTGGCTCATGCTGGGCAAGTCTCGGACGGGAGGGCAAGGATTCAAGCCAGCCACGGGGCGGAGCTGCGTTCCATGGACGGAAACGGGCACCTTTGGAACGCTCCCTGGACATGCCACCAGGCCAGACAGCGCCCCGTGCTGGATCGCAACGAGCACGCCGCTTGCGCAGTAACGATAGCTGGCAGCGGGCTCGCCGGCACTAGGCGACGGCCCTCTCGGCCTGAGTCAGCAGGCGATCGCCGTTCGGCGTCAGCCTCGCGGTACGGCGAACCGTCTGCAGGCCGGGATCCGCCTGCTCGACCAGGTCCAATGCGGTCGGCATTTGGTCGCGGAGGTTCTGCCACTCAGCATCGGTGGGTTCCGCCAG
Source organism: uncultured Ectothiorhodospiraceae bacterium (assembly GCA_964416345.1). GTDB lineage: Bacteria > Pseudomonadota > Gammaproteobacteria > CAYQDX01 > CAYQDX01 > CAYQDX01. Next base: position 2,008 of record CAYQDX010000167.1, on the reverse strand, counting down.
AAAACTGGGGCTATCGGAACCCAGATCGATCAACCGGGCGTAGCGCTCGAAGTCTTCGCCCAGACCCTCCGTGCGATAGCGGACCAAGCGCTCGTCCGGGAGCTTTGGGCTGAGATCCAAGATCTCGTTGAACAGGCCGACGGCCTTCGGACAATCGCCCTGCGCCAGCTCAAGCACCAGATCGAAATAGCGGCCGAACAGCCCTGGTAGCACTCGGTGGGACCGGATCTCGCTCAGGGCCTTGGCGAGTACCGAGGGCTCGATGGCCTGGAGGTCGACGCTGCTCGCATGGAGGTATGCAAGGCTCCCGGCCAGGTCGTCGCGCATCGCCTGCTCGAGGAATTCCGGAGAGGGAATGGAGTCAGGGAAGAGCACAGTCAATTCCAAGAACAAGTCGCCCCCCCGATCACCGAAGGACGATGCGAAATCCGGGACCTGGGTCGAATGGGTTGGCCGGTCCTGCTAGGAGCCGGGCTCGAGGATAGCTGGCGGCTCACCGATCTTGTTGAAACTGCGGTCGAGGTGCGTCGCCGACGGGACCGGCTCGCCAATTTTGTTGAAGCCGCGATCGGCCAAAGACTTACTTCCACGGTGCGCGCTCAGTGCGGGGAGGTGGCGCAAGCCAAGTAATCGGCTGGCGTCGAATGGCTCAGACATGGTTTCTTTCCTCGCGGGTGCTCAATGTGTCAACAGCTTTTCGTCGGCAGAAAGCTTTGGCGGTCATCGACGGACCAGCTCGTCGTTCCGTCGCGGTCCCACCGAATCACGAGGTAGTGCCCGGCGTGGTAGAGGATAGGGATCCGAACCGCGCGGCGCCGAGGGTAGAAGATCGCTCCAATCGCTACAAGGTATGAAGAATTGGAGATCCAACCGCACCACGGCTGGAATAAGCGGAGCGCTACCATTGAAAGAGCGTTCAAGCAAGGGCGCTTGCGGGCGAACAAGGCGGGGCGGCGGGTGGAAAGCCGGGTGGCGGGAGGTGCTACCAGTGCACCTGCTGGTCGAGCACGTACTCGGACTCTGGCTGTGCCAGGACACCCCTGTCGGGCGCGTCATCCGTGAGCCCGTCGTGCCACCGGAGCCGGAGCACGAATTCCATCAGCCCCTGACTTGGTCAGCAGCCTCTCGACGGCTGCCCGGCCCCCTGTTGCCTGTTCCCTGAAATCCGCCCGTTTGCCGCCGGAACGGCAGCCATCGAATGCTTGCGAGCGCGCATCCCAGCACCAGGAGCACGATCTAGGCGAGCCTGCGCATGTGGCTCATCCCCAGTCCGCATCCTGACGGGCGCCGAATACCACCTCATCCGCCTCCATCTGCTCCCGCAGGCGCGCCCGGGCACTGGCAGAAATCGCGGCCCGCACCTCCAGATCCTCCTGAAAATGCTGATATAGCTCGGCGAGCAGACGCTCGTCGTGGGCACGAAATTGGTTGGCGGCCTGCTTGGCGCGCCAGGCCCCGCGTCCCAACCGCCGCAGGGTGGTCTCCCCGAGCTTGAGCGCGGACTCGAATGTGTCCCGCTCCGTATCCAGCACACCCCGCTCCATCATGCGGAAGGCATGCACCACGTCCCAGGCACGAGTCACGATGCCCAGCCCCGGAAAATGCTCCCGCGCCAGATCGACGATCCTGAGTGCCGCCTCCCGGTCGTCCACCGCTACCACCAGGAGCCGAGCCTGCTCGGCTCCGGCGGCGCGCAACAGATCCAGGCGTGCCGCGTCCCCGTAGAAGACCTTGAAGCCGAACTTGCGAATCATCTCGATATGCTCGGGATCGTGATCCAGGATGGTGGTGGTGATGCCGTTGGCATGCAGCAGGCGGGCGACGATTTGGCCGAACCGCCCGAAGCCGGCGACTATCACCGGGGCCTGCCCCTCTATGCGATCCATCGGGGGGGCCCCTCGACTGGCGAAGCGCGGGGCGATCAGCCTCTGCTCCAGAATCATCAACAGAGGTGTGGTCATCATGGACAAGGCGACCACACCAATCAGCAAATCGCTTTGAGCCTGCT
>CAYQDX010000166.1:4242-8648 GCA_964416345.1 uncultured Ectothiorhodospiraceae bacterium | reverse complement strand
TGCTGGCCGAGCTGGCATAGCCCGCCGCCGCTAGCCAAATGGTGTAAGCTCCGCAACCTCATTGCTTCCGCACGCCATGATACTCAGCTCCGAAGATCTGCAGCACCAGTTCGATGCCGCGACCCTGGCGGAAGGATCCGCCTGCCTGAATCAAGGCTCGGTGAGCGTTCCCGAAGTTCGGCGCGACGGGGAGCTGATCACCGCCACGGTGCAGAACACGACCCCCACACCGTACCGGGTGTATGTGCGCGTCGCCCCGGGCGGGGGCGGCCGTCCGGCCATACGCGGCGAGTGCAGCTGCCCGCAGCGGGGCGGCTGCTCCCATGTGGCCGCGGCACTGCTCTCCGCCTTGAGGGCCGAGCAGGCGCCGGTCGAAAGGTGCCCGGCTCCGGCCGTCTTGACCGACGGCTATCCCGCCGACGTCCACCAGCGCCTGCTCTACATCCTGTACCCGCAGCGTGCCGGCACATTGGAGGTGGCGACCCTCAGCGCCAGGCTGCGTCCCGACGGCGGCTTCGAGCGCCAGGCCAGCTACCGGCCGGAGTGGGCGGCGCGCGGCCTGCCCCCGCGCTTCCTGCTGGCCGTTGATCGCCGGCTGCTCGCCGAGCTGGGGCGCTGCCAGCCGGTGGCCGGAGGGGAGCGGCACCTGCTGCTCGGCACCTCCGCACCGGAGCTGCTGCAGCGCCTGCTGGACACCGGACGCTGCTTCCTGGCCGAAGGCTCCAGCCCCCTGCGCCTGGCGGACCCCCGCACCGCACGACCCCGCTGGCAGATGGACTGCAGCGGGTGGCAGATCCTGGACTGGCATCCCTGCCCGGGGCGGGTATGCCTGCTACCGGCCGCCTGGTACCTGGACCGCGCGACGGCGCAATGCGGCCCGCTGCAGACCGCTCTGGTGCCGGAGCTGCTGGAGCACCTTGCCCGACTCGGGCCGGTGGAGCCCGAGACCGCAGCCACCGTGCTGGCAGAGCTCACCCACCGCTTTCCCGGAGCCGGGCTGCCCCTGCTGCAGGTGCTGGTGCAGGAGAACCTGCCGGCGGTCCCGCCCCGGCCCGCCCTGCACCTGCTGAGCCTGCCGGGTCCGGACGGCCAATGGCAGGACCGGGCGCGCCTCAGCTTCGAGTATCACGGCCTGCCATTGGCCGAGGGGCAGAGGCCGCGCCTGGTGCGTGGCGGCCGACTGCTCCGGCTGGTTCGGGACGTGGCCTGCGAGCGGGCCTGCCGCAGGCGCCTGGCCGCGTTGGGTCTGCAGCGGGATGCCGGCGGGGAGTGGGCGCCGGAGGGAGACGGGCCGGCCTGGATCGAGCTGCAGGCCAGCGGCCTGCCGGAGCTGGAGCAATCGGGCTGGCGGGTGTCCATAGACCCGGCCTTCCGCCATCGCCTGCACGAAACGGGGCCCTGGCGCTGCACGGTGGATGAATCGGCCGACGGAGAGTCGTTGGACCTCGACATGAGCACCGAGGTGGAGGGGAGGCGAGTGAATCTCCTCCCGACCTTACAGGCGCTGCTGCGGCGCCTGCCGCGCGAGCCCAATCGCGAAGGTCTGCACCGGCTGGCGGGCCTCCTCGAGGACGGGCGCCCACTGGCCGTGCCCGCCGAGCGGCTGCGGCAGGTCGCCGACTCCCTGGTCGAGCTTTACCGCGCCGAGTCCCTGGCGGACGGGCCACTGCGCCTGGATCGAGCCCGGGCACCACGCCTGCTGGAACTGGAAGGGCGCGTCGAGCTGCACTGGCCCGGCGCCGACGCATGGCGCCGGCGCCTGGAAGCGCTGGTGACTGGGGCCGATGTCTCAGAGGTGCTACCCCTCGGACTCCAGGTCACGCTGCGCGACTACCAGCGGCAGGGACTCGCCTGGCTGCAGCGCCTGCGCCAATACGGCCTGGCCGGCGTGCTCGCTGACGATATGGGCCTGGGCAAGACCATCCAGACCCTGGCCCACCTGCTGCTGGAACGGGAGCAGAGCCGGGCCGACCGCCCCAGCCTGGTGGTGGTGCCGACCAGCCTGCTCGACACCTGGCGCGAGGCGGCGCGGCGCTTCGCCCCGGGGCTGCGAGTGCTGGTGCTGCATGGACCGGGGCGTCACGTGCAGCACGCGAGCGTGGCGGAGCACGACCTGGTGCTCACCACCTACCCGCTGCTCGCCCGGGACCAGCAGGCCCTCGCCGGACAGCCCTGGCACCTGCTGGTGCTGGACGAGGCGCAGCTCATCAAGAACCCCGCCAGCCAGGCGGGGGGCGTGGTGCGAGGCCTGCAGGCGCGCTACCGCCTGTGCCTGACTGGCACCCCGCTGGAGAACCATCTCGGCGAGCTGTGGTCGCTGTTCGACTTCCTGCTGCCGGGCCTGCTGGGCAGCGCCGAGCGCTTCCGCCGCCAGTTCCGTATCCCCATCGAGGAGTTGGGTGACGAGCAGGCCCAGGCGCGGCTGGCCCGCCGGGTGAGACCCTTCCTGCTGCGCCGCACCAAATCGGCGGTGGCCCCCGAGCTGCCGCCCAAGACCGAGATGGTGCGCGGCGTCGAGCTGCAGGGGGCGCAGCGCGCGCTCTACGAGGAGATCCGCCTCACCATGCGCGAGCAGGTGCGCCAGGCCGTGGCCGAGCGGGGCTGGGCGCACAGCGGGATGCTCGTGCTGGAGGCGCTGCTCAAGCTGCGCCAAGTCTGCTGCGACCCGCGCCTGCTGGGGTCGGAGGGCAGCCGGGTGGAGGCCTCCGCCAAGCTGGGGCTGCTCACAGAGCTGCTGCCGGAGATGATCGAGGAGGGCCGGCGGGTGCTGCTCTACTCCCAGTTCACCTCCATGCTGGCGCTCATCCGCACCGAGGTCGAGGCGGCCGGTATCCCCTATGTGGAGCTCACTGGGCGCAGCCGCGACCGGGCTACGCCGGTGGCCCGCTTCCAGGCGGGCGAAGTGCCGCTGTTCCTCATCAGCCTGCGGGCCGGTGGCACGGGACTCAACCTCACCGCCGCCGACACCGTGATTCACTATGATCCTTGGTGGAACCCCGCCGTCGAGCGGCAGGCCAGCGACCGCGCCCACCGCATCGGCCAGGATCAGCCGGTGTTCATCTACAAGCTGATCTGCACGGGAACGGTGGAGGCAAGGATCCAGGAGATACAGCAGCGCAAGCAGGCCCTGGCCGACGGGCTGCTGCAACGCACCGGCATCCGCGCCCTGCACTGGGATGTCGAGGAGCTGGCACGCTTGCTGGAGCCATTGGAGTGAGGACGAGTCCGGAGATCGACGCCCTGGTGAGCGACCTGCTGCTGGAGCAGGGGCGCTACGACCCCATCGAGCTGCTGCTCGCCGAGGGGCGGCTGGCATACGAGGACTACGAGCAGTGGCGGGGCGCCGCTGGGGGCTATTTGGAAGAGGCGCTGTTCGGCGACCCGGAACGCACCCGCGCGATGTTGGAGCAGGCTGCTCGCCACGCCCGGGCACTGGGGCTGGAGCCGGAGCGCCAGCAGTATCTCGCCTGGGGCGGTAGCGAGCGGCGATCCCTCGCCTGCGCCCGGGATACCGATTTCGACGGCCTGCTGCGCACGCGCTACCGGCGCCCCGACGATCAGCCACAGCTCGATCTGTTCATGGACTCCGGCAGCACGGTGCTCGCCAACGCCGTGACCCGTGCCCTGGCGGGACGTGACGCCGCGGAGGCCCAGCGGGCCTTGCAACGGCTGCGCGACGGCGACCCGGGTCACGCGCGTCTGGGCCAGCTAGAGCGGCTGGTGGAGAGCGCCCGGTCCGTGGACCTCCCAGTCACCGACCCCGCCGCCGAGCTGGAGACCCTGGAGCGCCAGCTCGTGCCGCTGGCCGAGGATCTGCTGGGCGCCGACGCCCGGCATTTCCTGGCGCCGCTCTGGCGCCGGCTCGGGCAAGCATTGCTCGGGCTCGGCTTCGATCCCGAACGCCCCCGACTCCATGCCAGCCACACGGCTGAGCGTCTGGGAGACTGGCAAGGCGTGGTGGCGGCGGTGGAGGCGGAGCCCGACTGGCGCCGGCAGCCGGAGCTGCTCCGTCGCCACGCCTGCGCCCGAGAGCGCCTGCACGAGCCTTGGCCGGCGCTGGCGAGCTGGATGCTGCTTTGCTGGCGCTTTCCCGCCCAGGCCGAGGCCATCGGCCGCGACGCCGCGCCCGAGTGGCGCGCCCAGTGGCGCGAGTTTGGCGAGCTGGAGCCGGAGCTCCCCGGGGAAGACTTTCCCGCGTGGCTGCTGCTGCGCCGCCCGGGCCTGGCCGCCCGGCTGGATGCCGAGACCCTCGGCGCCGCCCCTGATACGTTCGGCTCGATTTGCAGGCTGCTCTCAGAGGATGCCGGTGGCGGGACGATGGAGGCACGTCGCGCCCTCAAGAACGCCGACCCGGATCTGTTTACCCACTACCTGCAGTCGATGGCGTGAATGGCTGCGCAGCGAAT
>CAYQDX010000166.1:0-4142 GCA_964416345.1 uncultured Ectothiorhodospiraceae bacterium | reverse complement strand
GGGCTTCCTGTCGGGCATCCCCAGGCGCAGTGCCCGCTTGCCGAAACGACGCTGAATGTCATCCAGGGCGGCATAGAGCCTTTGGTCCCTGTTTGCTCGTGGAGCAGGCGCGAACAAATCCGGCTGCCGCGGCTCCGCGGCACCCCACTCGGAGAGCCCCACGCCGATGAGCCGCACCGACTTGCTCTTGGCGGCCCACTCCTCGGTCAGTGACCGCGCGGCCAGGTAGATTGGCCTGTCGTGGTTAGTCGGCTGCTCCAGGGTACGGCGCCGGGTATGGGTCTCGAAGCCGGGAAAGCGAATCTTCAGCGTCACCACACGCCCCGCAAACCCCTCAGCCCGGGCACGACGCCCTACGTCGGCCGCAAGCTCCAGCAAGACCTGCGTCAGCACCGTCCAGTCCCGGACGTCCTCGGGAAAGGTCGTCTCGCGGGAGATCGACTTGCGCGGACCGCTATCCCCAACGACGGCCGATCCGATGCCCCGCGATTGCTGGTAGAGCAGCTCCGCCCCCTTGGCGCCGAAGTGAGCCGCCAGAAGCTCCGGCGACCACGCCCGCAGCTCGGCGACCGTGCGCAGGCCCAGCCGCTCCAGGGCACGGGCGGTGCGCTCCCCGATGCCCCGCAGCTTGCCGACCGGCATGGGCCCGAGAAAATCCAGCACCCCCTCGGGCCGCACCACCGTCACACCACCTGGCTTGCGATAGTCCGAGGCGAGCTTGGCGATAAGCCGGTTCGGCCCGAGACCGACGGACGCAGAGAGCCCAACGGCCTCGAGGATGCGCCGCTGGGTCGTGGCCGCAATCTGCTCCGGGGCGCCCACTAGCTGCTCCTGCCCCGTCACATCCACATAGGCCTCGTCGATGGAGACCCGCTCCACCACCGGAGAGATCGTCTCCAGAGACTCCATGACGGCGCGCGACGCCGCCACATAGCGCGCCATGTCCGGCCGCAGGTAGTGCGCGCCCGGGCAACGCCGATAGGCCTCGTTGATCGGCATCGCCGAATGGATGCCGAAGCGCCGGGCCTCGTAGGAGCAGGTCGCCACCACGCCCCTTCCCCCCGGCTCCGCCCCAACCACCACCGGCTTGCCGCGCAACGAAGGGTCGTCCCGCTGCTCGATGGCGGCAAAGAAAGCGTCCATGTCGACGTGCATGATCCAAGGGGGATTGGCCACAGCAGCAGTCGCTCGGAGTTGGGGATGCATGGAAGGCCCGTTCCGCCGCCTGCCCCGGAGTATGCGTTGTCCCCGCACCGCGACGCAATGGCAGCCGTCCACCCTCGCCGGCTCTGCCCACCACGGTCCTCCGGCATTGACCGAGGGCACCGCCTCCTGCCATATTTCCCCCAAGACCAACGGCTCATGGACCTAGACGCAGTGGATGATTTCAAGAGAGCCCCCACTGACACCCGAGGCGACCGGACTCACCCCACCCCGGTTGGCTATCAGACAGTCCGTTGCCGTGCCGAGCCGCGGATCGACGCCGTCCCTCGCCCGGCTTCCGGGCCACGCAGCCCCGGCATCATCCACGGTTACCCCCTGTCGCCGTACCACCATCCTCTCTACACGCGGCACAGATGAAGTGCTTAATCCGATGACTAAGAGTCTCACGCGTATCCCGGTTGTAGTCATGCATGGCAACGGCCTCGCGAACCCGGGGTATGACTCCCGGCGAGCCACAACGGCTCCTGACAAGCGCCTCCCTGGCGTACTGCGTAGAGATACCCCAATCACCGCAAAACATTACGCGACGCCACGGATAGGTAGCACAATGCCGTCTATCTCCAGTGAAGCGCCAACGCCCACGAACACAGCCCCTACCGAAGGGGAACACTTAACCCATTGGCAATACGCGAGATTTCTGACCGTCTTGGCTTTGAGCTCCACGCGTCCTCCCTCCGTGCCGCCGCGTGATACACGGCAAAGTGCCGTGATTAAACACGGCAATCTCCCGTCCACTTACTGCGATGCGATAGAAAAAGTGTATGAGTAATCTTGATACCACAACCGCCTATCCCAGGTTGATACGCCGAATTCGAGCTGTGCTAATTGATGGGGTAATCATACCTGTAGCTGCAATTGCCATTATGATGGTTGTGGCAAGGATGGGTTACGGCGGCGTATATGCTGGATCCGCAGCAACGCTTACCGTCTTTTTGTTGGAGCCCATCCTGGTGACAACAACTGGCGGCACAATTGGACATCATCTGCTGGGTATTAGGGTTATAGATAGTAGTACGACCTCAGCTCTGGGAATCTTTAGGGCAACGTTGCGATTTATTGTCAAGACGACGTTAGGAATTTTCTCTCTGATTGTCGTGTCGACCTCAAGAAAGCATCAGGCTATACACGACTTCTTGTCAGGATCAATCGTTGTTATAAAAAACCCTAATGCGTTGCCGGCGTATGAGGTACTAAAAGAGCGCGTGGTAGAGGAGAAAGGATATATATACCCATCCAAGATATGGCGCATCATGATTATTGCTCTATACAGCGTTATATTCTTCGTCGCTTATGTATTTATTGTTGTGTTACTAATGACCGAAAATTGCCTAAACAATGATATATGCACCGGATATGATCAGGCGGTCAGTGTAGTGAGCCAGATACTTTGGTTCGTTGGCACGGTTACGCTTCTTGTATTAGGCTGGCGTGGCAAGCTGTGGGGTTGTCGGCGCAAGCTGAAAAATGTTGAGAATATCGCATAGCGAGAAAGGCTAGATCGTGAGAGCGAAGCGAGCCACGATCTGAACCGTTTGTTGGACAAGCCCGTTGGAGAGAGTGGCTGATATAGAAAATATCTTTTTCGAGGCGAGGGGTGGCGATGGCCTCAGACAACCTGAAGGCCATGCCTCAGTCCGGCTCCCCCAGGAACCACAGCCCCCTTAGGGTTCGATGGCCATTCCGGCCCTTTCGGACCGGCCCTCAGTTCGACTCCCATAGGCACACAGGCCGCTCGTGAGACAGACTTTCCTGCTCCGCATCCCTGCTCCGCAGCAAAGCCCGGCTTCGGCATCCTGCCTTCGCGTTCGAAGCGCTGCTTCTCACCCCCGGATAAGAGCATGAACTTTCCGCGCACAACCGCCGCATTTACCCTATCCCCTGCACCTGCCGGGTTTCGTCATCTTGTGCTGACTCACCCAGGGACTGAGCCATCTATGCGGTTTCTGTCCGTCGGTTCGCACGTTTGCGCTCGGACTTGCAGCGCTGCGCCGTCCCGCTTCGCTTGCAAGTCCGGCCCGGACCGTCCGTGGACCAGGCGTTGGCGGCTCCTATCCCGCCGCCCACCCTCCAGACATCTCATCGCGGGTTTGCCCTTGCCGTCGCCTAGTAGTTGTAGTCACCCACATCGTGGGCATCTCAGGTACTCCTACAGGGGACTCTCACCCCATCAGTTCATGCCCATGCCGGGCGTACACAACCGGTTCCAGCGGACGGCGCTTCGCGCCGCCGCTGAACCGTAGCGTTACACGAGCGGATCATGAAGGATCTCGAAGAGCTAGTTTGTAGCATCACGAAGCGGTACATCGGAGTGTTCTCTGATCACATGGCGCGGTCAGACAACACCGTGATGTACACGCCAGACTTCGTCATTTTCGGGCTGATGGATCGGAACATCGCGCTAGTTGAGGCAATGTCAGCTCTCATTGAGTCCAAGAACATCCATGCGCTCGCACCATTGCTTCGCGTGCAGCTGGATGGATTGTTGCGATTGCACGCGTTCCAGCTAGTGGCCTCCATGGATGACTTGGCCATGCATATGATGCGTGGAGAGGAACTTCGAAGCCTCAAGGATCGAAGCGGTAACAAGCTCTATGACCGGTACTTGGTTGATTCGCTAAAGAGTGAATCTCCCTGGGTTGAATCCATGTACGACAAGCTTTGCAGTTGGGTGCACCTGTCGGATAGTCACATTTTCTTGGCAGCCAGGGACGGACAGGAAGAAGGAACAGTGCACATCGGTATCGGAGGCGAACGTCAGTCGATCCCGAATCAATTGTTCGACGAGGCAGCAATGGCGATCGAACGCGTGCACGCAGTGACTTCATCGATAATCGAGGGATACTTCGCAAGTCGAAGGGCGTATAACAAACCGCTGTAACCGACCGCGCCTAAAGACGGCGCGCCGGTTGAGCGGTAGC
>CAYQDX010000165.1:0-8655 GCA_964416345.1 uncultured Ectothiorhodospiraceae bacterium | reverse complement strand
AAGATGATTGGGGTCTTGTGGCGCCAGCAGTGAGGATAGCTATGGCGGATCCGCTGCATGTGCAGCAAGGCGCCACGCTGCTCTAGCACTGCCAGAACATGGGCATTGGAGGCAAAGACCTCCTCGCCCTCGAACAGTGGGGTCCCGGGGAGAAAGCGCCCATCTCCTCCCACTGGATTGTCCACTGGCAACCCGTAGCGGGCGCCGACCACGAAATCCTCCTGACCGTGACCCGGTGCGGTGTGCACGGCACCGGTGCCGGCTTCCAGGGTGACGTGCTCGCCCACGATCAGTGGGACCTGTCGATCGTAGAACGGATGCCAGAGCATGAGTCCTTCCAGGTCCCGGCCGAGACACGTCGCCACGACCTGGTGCGCGGTGGCGCCGTAGCGCTTCAACACCTCCAGAAACAGCGCCTCTGCCAGCAGCAGGCGCTCAGGACCATCGGCCCCAGACACCTGTACCAGCACATATTCGTAGTCGGCATTGAGCGCAACTGCCTGATTGGCTGGCAGCGTCCACGGTGTGGTGGTCCAGATCACCACCGAGATCGGACCCTCGCCTCCATCGCCCACGGCCTGGCAGCGCGCGAGCAGTGCCTGCGTGTCCACGGCCGGAAAGCGCACGTCGATGGCCGGCGAGGTGTTGTCCCCATACTCGACCTCCGCCTCGGCCAGTGCCGAGCCACATTCCGTGCACCAGTGAACGGGCTTGGCGCCCTTGTGCAGATGTCCCCGAGCGATGACGGCACCCAGCGCACGCAAAGTGTCGGCCTCAAAGCGATAGTCCATGGTCAGATAAGGTGCGGTCCAGTCGCCCAGCACCCCGAGCCGCTCGAAATCGGCACGCTGGCCGGCCACCTGCACCGCGGCGTACTCCCGGCTGGCATGGCGAAAGGCGGCCGCATCGACGGCCAGACCAGGCTTGCCGATGCTCTTCTCGACGTTGAGCTCGATGGGCAGACCGTGGCAATCCCAACCAGGCACATAGGGGGCATCGCCGCCGCCCAGCGTCCGGGACTTCACGATGATATCCTTGAGGATCTTGTTGACCGCGTGTCCCAGATGAATGTCGCCGTTGGCATAGGGCGGACCGTCGTGCAGGATGAACTTCGGGCGGCCCCGACCCACCTCGCGCACGAGCCCATAAAGGTCCATGCTGCGCCAACGGCTCAGCATGTCCGGCTCCCGCAGCGGCAGGTTGCCGCGCATCGGAAACTCCGTCTTCGGCAGGTTCAGCGTATCTTTGTAGTCGGCCACCGGGATCGCCCTTGCTCGCCCCACTCGGGCAAAATCATGAGTATCTAATATGGCAGCCCTTTGGCGCAACAAGGGCGTCAGGTGCGGCCGGCTTTACTGGCGACGTTGTAGCCACGGAAGTGCTCCTGGGCCGCCGCCGCGTCCAGCAGAATCTGCCGCTTGAGTGCCTCGAAGCTCTCGAAGCGCCGCTCTTCCCGCAGCTTGTGGACGAAGTCCACGTACACGTAGCGGCCGTAGACGTCCGCGGCAAAATCGAACAGGTGCACCTCCAGCAACGCCCGGGTGCCCTCCACCGTCGGACGGCTCCCTACATTGGCGACGCCCTGCAGCGGCTCGCGGGCCAGTCCGAACACCTCTACCGCAAACACCCCGCTCACGGGTGCCTTGGTCCGGTGCAGGTGGATGTTGGCGGTGGGAAAGCCTATGAGTCGCCCGCGCTTGTCGCCGTGAGCCACTCTTCCACACATCCGGTAGGGACGTCCGAGCAGCTTTTCCGCGTCCTCCAGCCTGCCTTCGGCCAAAGCGTCCCGGATGCGCGTGCTGCTCACCCGCGCGCCATCGATGCTGAAAGTGTGCAGATTGACCACCTGGAAGCCATTGACGCGACCGGTCTCCTGCAGCATCTTGAAGTCCCCGGCGCGGCCCTTGCCGAAGCGGAAATCGTCACCCACCACCAGATGGCGCACAGCCAGGCCATCCAGCAGCAGCAGTCGCACGAACTCTGCAGGGCTCAACCCGGCCAGGCGGGCGTCGAAATGCAAGGACACCACTCGATCCACGGCGAAGCGGCGCAGCGCCTGAAGCTTCTCCCGAAAACGGGTCAGCCGCGCTGGGGCGCGCTCCGGCGCGAAGAACTCCGCGGGCTGGGGCTCGAAGATCACCACGACCGCCGGCAGCCCCAGCTCGGCGGCCTTGTCGGCGAGCTGGCCGATCACGGCCTGATGACCCAGGTGCACGCCGTCGAAGTTGCCGATGGTGGCCACGCAGCCGCGGTGGGCCGGCTTCAGGTTGTGCAATCCGCGGATGAGCTCCATAACATAGGCTCCAGTCGGGTCGTAGGCGCGGCGACCATTATAATCGGCGACGCTGACGGGGGCCTAGGTCCGCCCGGGCGCGGGATGTGGCGAGCGCAGGCTCTCCGGCCGTACTCCCACCAGCCACAACGCAAGCAAATAGGCACAACCGCCCCCCAGGATCACCCGCAGCAGATGGCTGGCGCGCTCCAGGGTGGCCTGCGCGAGCCAAGCTTCCGTCGGCCCCGCGAGCAGCCACAGCGTCGAGGACATGAGAGCGCAGGCCAGCAGCACCTGAGCGACGAGCCGCGACCATCCACGGGCCGGCCGGTATGCGCCGTGGGCGCGCAGGGACCTCAGCAGCAAGCCCGCGTTCACGTACGCGGCCAGCGACGTCGCCAGGGCAAGCCCGGCGTGGGCGAGCGGCAGCACCAACGCCAGATTCAGCACCAGGTTCGAGACCATGGACGCCAACGCAAAGCGTACCGGTGTACGGGTATCCTGGCGCGCGAAGAAGCCAGGGGCCAGCACCTTGACCAAGATGAACCCCGGCAGGCCCAATGCGTAGGCGATGAGGCTGCGTGCCGCCATGCGAGTGTCGGTGGCAGTGAACTCACCGTGCTGGAAAAGAGTCGCGATGATGGGCCCGGCGAGCAGCGTGAGACCCAGCATCGCCGGCGCGGCAATGAGCCACACGGCACGCAGCGCCCAATCGAGCGTCTGGGAGAACTCCTCGACCGACTCGCGGGTGTGACTGCGGGCCAGACTGGGAAGAATCACGGTAGCAAGGGCGATGCCGAAGACCCCCAGCGGAAATTCCATGAGACGGTCGGAATAATAGAGCCAGGAGATGCTGCCGGTGACCAGGAATGACGCTAGCAGCATGTCCAGCAGTAAATTGATCTGCCCCACGGAGACCCCGAAGATGGCGGGCAGCATGAGCCGCAGCACCCGGCGTACCCCCGCGTCGCCGAGCCCAAAGCGTGGCCAGGTGAGCAGTCCCAGCCCCTTGACGAAGGGTAGCTGGAACACCAGCTGCGTGACACCGGCGACCAGCACCCCGAAGGCCAGCCCGATGGCCGGCTCCTGGAGCCGAGGTGAGACCAGCAGGGCCGCGCCTATTAGAGAAAAATTCAGAAGCACCGGCGTGAAGGCTGGGATGCCGAACCTGCCATAGCTGTTCAGCACCCCTGCCGCCAATGCCGCAAGCGAGATGAAGAGAATGTACGGAAAGGTCAGGCGTAGCAGCGTGACGGTGAGCTCGAACTTGTCGGCATGCCCCAGAAACCCTGGGGCGAAAACCACGACGAGCAACGGGGCGATGAGAATACCAAGCACCGTCACCAGCAACAGCAGGACACCCAGGGTGCCGGCCATCTCGCTGACCAGTCGGCGCACCTCCGCCTCGGAGCGATGGGTCTTGTATTCCGCCAGCACCGGCACGAACGATTGGGAGAAGGCACCTTCGGCGAACAGCCGGCGCAGGAAGTTGGGCACCCTGAAGGCCACCAGGAAGGCATCGGCCGAGCTCCCCGCAGCGGCTCCCAACATACTCGCCAGGACCATGTCGCGGATCATCCCCAGCACCCGTGACACCAGGGTGACGGCGCCGACGGTGGCGGTGGACTTGAGCAGGCTGCGACTCAGGGTCGGGTCCTCTTGGAGAGGCGGCTAAAGATAGCACAGGCGGACGCCGACGGTTGACACGGAGCCATCGATCGCGCATATTTTCGGATTCTATTGGGTCGGCAGGATTCTCAGGGGAGCGATACCTTGGCCAACAGTGCACAAGCAACCAAGCGAGCCCGGCAGGCGGAAAAACGACGCGTCCACAATCACGCCATGCGTGCCCGTATGCGCACTTCCATCAAGGCTGTGCGCAAGGCCATCGAGAGTGGCGACAAGTCCGCGGCCACCAGCGCCTATACGGCAGGCGTCCCGGTCATCGACAGCATGGCCCGCAAGGGTCTGGTGCACAAGAACACCGCGGCCCGCTATAAGAGCCGCCTCAACGCTCGGCTGCGGGCGATGGAAGCCTAGCCTTTCCCGCATTTCCCCTGCATTCAAGCCGTCCCAGCGCCGGCTACTTGCTTTCTACATGAGCACCAGATTATCCCGCGTGATGACCTCGGGCTCGTCGATGTAGCCCAGCAGGGATTCGATGCGGTCGCTGGGACTGCCCATGATCTTGGCCGTCTCAGCGGCGCTGTAATTCACCAGGCCGCGCGCCACTTCCCTGCCATGGGCATCCATACAGGCGACCATCTCCCCGCGGGTGAATTCACCCTGCACGGTCATGATACCCACGGCCAGCAGACTCCTACCGGACTCGCGCAAAACCCGCACCGCCCCGTCGTCCAGCACCAGGCGACCGCGCATCTGCAGGTGTCCGGCCAGCCAACGCTTGCGCGCCGCAAGCGGCCCCTGTCCGGGTACCAGCAGGGTGCCGAGCGTCTCGCCGGCCAGCAGCCGGCAGAGCACGTCGGGCTCCCGGCCATGGGCGATTGCGGTGGCTGCGCCGGAGCGGGCCGCCAGGCGCGCGGCCCGGATCTTGGTGGCCATGCCACCCCGCCCCAGGTGCCCGAAGACCGGTGCAACCATGCCGTCCAGGCTGGGATCGTTGACCGCCGCCTGCGACACGAGTGGCGCATCCGGATAGGCCCTGGGATCCCGCTCGTAGAGCCCACCCTGGTCGGTGAGAATCACCAGCAGGTCCGCCTCGATGAGGTTGGCGACCAGGGCGGCGAGCGAGTCGTTGTCACCAAACTTGATCTCGTCGGTGACGACGGTGTCGTTCTCGTTCACGATGGGCACCACTCCCAGATCCAACAGCACCCGCAGGGTGCTGCGAGCGTTGAGGTAGCGCACGCGATGAGACAGATCGTCATGGGTGAGCAGCACCTGGGCGGTGTGGGTCTCATAGGCCTGGAAGCAGGACTCGTAGGCCTGTACCAGGCCCATCTGGCCCACCGCGGCGGCCGCCTGCAGCTCGTTCAGGGCGCTGGGACGTCGGGTCCAGCCCAGGCGCCACATGCCTTCGGCGACGGCCCCGGAGGAGACCATGACCACATCGATATGCTTGCGACGTATCTTGGCTATTTGATCCACCCAGGCCTTGATGTTGGCGCGATCCAGGCCGCGGCCGTCGTTGGTCACCAAGGCGCTGCCCACTTTGACCGCCAATCGACGTATGCTGGAGAGTCGCGAGCGCTGTGTCATAGGACCATCACCCATCAGCGGCGCCAATGCAGGCGGCGATCCCCGCGGCGCCGACCTCAGTCAATGTCGTCTGACGATTCCTCGGCAGCCGGCGGCGCGACCGGCTTCGGCATGGCCTCCAAGAGCTCCATCACCCGACCGCAGAGGGCCTTGATCGCTTCGCCGGTCAGGGCCGAGACCATGAATACGGGCCCCTCCCAGCCCAGGCGCCGCACGATGTCTTCCTGGCAGGCCTGGCGCTGATCGGGACTCAGCAGATCCATCTTGTTCAGCACCAGCCAGCGGGGCCGCGCCGCCAGCTCGGAGCTGAATTTCTCCAGCTCGGTTGTCACCTTGCGAGCATCATCCACCGGATCACTGACCTGGCCCGGGGGCGCCACATCGATCAGATGCAGCAGCAGGCGGGTACGGGAAAGGTGTTTGAGAAAGCGGATGCCCAGACCCACCCCCTCGGCGGCCCCCTCGATCACGCCCGGAATATCTGCTACCACGAAGCTGCGGAAACGCTCCACCTGCACCACTCCCAAAGAGGGATACAGCGTAGTGAACGGGTATGGAGCGACCTTGGGGCGGGCGTGGGAGACGGCCCGGATAAAGGTGGACTTGCCGGCATTGGGCATGCCGAGCAGACCCACGTCCGCCAGGAGCCGCAGCTCCAGGCGCAGACTGCGCTCTTCGCCCTCCGTGCCGGGGGTCGTGCGGCGCGGTGCCTGATTGGTGCTGCTCTTAAACCGTGTGTTGCCCAGTCCGCGATGGCCACCGCGGGCGACCAGCAGGGTCTGCCCCGGTGCAGCCAGGTCGCCCATCACCTCGCCGGTGTCCACGTCGGTCACTACGGTGCCGACTGGCACCTTGATGTACAGATCCTCGCCGTTGCGTCCGGTCCGCTGCTTGCCCATGCCATCCTGGCCACGCTCGGCCTTGTAGCGGCGCTGGTACCGAAAATCCACCAGGGTGTTGAGATTAGGGTCTGCCACAAGATAGACGCTGCCGCCGTTGCCGCCGTCTCCGCCGTCGGGGCCGCCGAAGGGAATGAACTTCTCCCGCCTGAAGCTCAGGCAGCCGTTGCCGCCCACACCGGCAATCACTTGAATGGATGCTTCGTCGACGAACCGCATGAGACCCGCACCGCCTTCGCAACCCCCCACCGCCGCAACGAAAAAGCCCCGTGGAAGACGGGGCTTTCGGCGTGAGTCGCTCTGCCCGCGCACTACTCGGCGGCCGCGATCACACTCACAAACTTGCGGTTGCGCGGGCCCTTGGTCTCGAACACCACCTTGCCGTCCGCCTTGGCGAACAAAGTGTAATCCTTGCCGCAGCCGACATTCACTCCCGGATGGAACTGGGTGCCGCGCTGGCGCACGATGATGCTGCCTGCCGCCACGGCCTGTCCGCCGAAGCGCTTGACGCCGAGGCGTTTCGACTCCGAATCGCGCCCATTGCGGCTGCTGCCGCCCGCCTTCTTGTGTGCCATCTCAGACCCCTAGCTCTGTCACTGTCGTCAACCGGCGCCGATCCCCGTGATCTGCAGCTCCGTATAGTCCTGGCGATGACCCATCTGCCTGCGGTAGTGCTTGCGCCGACGGAACTTGACGATCAAAATCTTATCGCTACGTCCATGGCCCTTGACGGTGGCAGTCACCTTGCCACCTTCCACGTACGGCGTGCCAACCGTCACCTGGTCGCCATCCGCGACCATCAGCACGGAATCGATGTCGACGCTGCTGCCCGCCTCGGCGGCGAGCTTCTCCACGCGCAGGGTATCGCCCTGACTGACCCGATATTGCTTACCGCCGCTCTTGATCACCGCGTACATCTACTTGTCTCCGTCCGGCCATGCTCACCCGGGCCTATGGTCACCCAAAGCCGCAGAAGTTTAGCCAAAGCGGCGTCCGGCCGCAAGCACTCCAACCCCATGCCAACGCCCGTCGCAGCACCGTCCCAGACGCCATGGGGCCCGGTTAAGCCCTTGACACCCCAGGCGGACGCCTCCTAGCATGCAGCCACCTCAACGTTCCGCCGTGATATCTGACCCGATGGACATCGAAGCCGTACGTGCGCTCGCCGCCGACGACATGGTAGCCGTCAACAGCTTGATCGAAAAGCGCTTACGCTGCGACGTGCTGCTCATCAACGACCTCGGAAAGTACATCGTCAGCAGCGGCGGCAAGCGCCTGCGTCCGCTGCTGGTGCTGCTCTGTGCCAGGGCGCTGGGCTATCGGGGCACCGGACACCATGATCTGGCCGCGGTCATAGAGTTCATCCATACCGCGACCCTGCTGCACGACGATGTGGTGGACGCCTCCGACCTGCGTCGCGGCCGGAACACTGCCAATGCCATCTGGGGCAACGAGGCCAGCGTGCTCGTGGGCGACTACCTCTACTCCCGCGCCTTCCAAATGATGGTAGCCGTCGCCGACATGAGGATCATGGAGATCATGTCGGAGACCACCAATATCATCGCCCAGGGTGAGGTGATGCAGCTGGTCAACTGCAACGACCCCGATACGACCGAAGAGCGCTACATGGAGGTCATTCGCTCCAAGACTGCCAAGCTGTTCGAGGCCGCGGCCATGGTGGCGGCAGTGCTCGCCGGTCGCGGGCCGGAAGCACAGCAGGCGATGGGCCGCTACGGACTTCACCTCGGCACCGCCTTCCAGATGGTGGACGACATCCTGGACTACGACGCATCTCCCGAGGCCACCGGGAAGAACCTCGGTGATGATCTCGCCAAGGGCAAGGCCACCTTGCCGCTGCTCTATGCCATGCGCAACGGCAGTCCCGCCCAGTCTGCCCGCATCCGCCGAGCCATCATGGAAGGCGGTCTGAACTCCCTCGACGAGGTGCAGCAAACCATACGCGCGACCGGCGCCCTCGCCTACACGGCGCAGCAAGCCGCGGCCGAAGCGCGTAAGGCCGTCGATGCCTTGCCACCGCTGCCCGACTCGTCCTATGCCCAGGCCCTACACGCGCTGGCCGAATTCTCAGTCAACCGTGCCTACTAAGACGGCCTAAGACGGCGGGAAAGCAGACGAGACATACACCTATCATTGCCGCCATGAGCCAGATATAATGGTGGTTTAGCTCGGCCCGGGAGGCCGCGGCACAGAATTCGGGGTGTAGCTCAGCCTGGTAGAGCACTGCCTTCGGGAGGCAGGGGCCGG
>CAYQDX010000164.1:0-8717 GCA_964416345.1 uncultured Ectothiorhodospiraceae bacterium | reverse complement strand
CCTGCTGCTGTGGCTGCTCTCAGAGCTCTATGAGCAGCTTCCCGAGGTGGGAGATCGGGACAAGCCCAAGCTGGTGCTGTTCTTCGACGAGGCGCATCTGCTGTTCGACGACGCGCCGGAAGCGCTGATGGACAAGATAGAGCAGGTCGTGCGCCTGATACGGTCCAAGTCCGTGGGCGTGTATTTCGTGACCCAGACTCCACTGGACATTCCGGAGCAGGTGCTCGGTCAGCTGGGCAATCGAATCCAGCACGCCCTGCGGGCCTACACGCCCAAGGACCAGAAGGCCGTGCGCACGGCCGCCCAGACCTTCAGACCGAACCCGGCCCTGGACACTGCACAGGTGATCACCGAGCTCGGGGTGGGCGAGGCCCTGGTCTCCACCCTGCAATCCAAAGGCCAGCCGTCCATCGTCCAGCGGGTGCTTGTGGCACCGCCGCAGAGCCAGATCGGACCGATCACTCCGGCCCAGCGCGCCGCGCTGATCCGCCAGTCGGTCGTCTACGGGACCTACGAGCGGGAGGTGGACCGGGAGTCCGCCTACGAGATTCTCAAGGCGCGGGCGGAGCAGCAATCGGCGGCGGAGCTGGAGGCCAGGGAGCAGCGAGCCGAGACGCGGACGGCCGGTCGCGGCCGCCAAGGCGTCTTCGAGGCCTTGGCCAAGAGTGCGGCGCGCTCCATCGGCAGCCAGATCGGCCGCCAGATCGTGCGCGGCATCCTGGGCTCTCTGCTGGGCCGCCGGCGCTGAGGCTCGTCTTTGCCGACGGCGGCGCGCTGTGCATCGCCGGCGGCGCCACGGCCGTGGCGCTGCTGAGCGACGGGATCTACTTGGAGCAGGAGCGCTAGGAGCCTGGTGCGAATCGTGCCTTGGGCTCTCATGAATGTCCGCGGTCGGGCGAGACGCCGGGAGGCAGTGATGAGTGCCGGTAATGTCGTGGACTTCGAGACCGCCAGGGCGCGACGAATCGGCCACCACCACGACACCGACGCGGACCCGTGGCTGGACCCACAGCCCCTGGAGCAGGTGCACTACGGGTGCTCAATGCCGTGGCCCAGGCGCAGCGCCGGGGCACGGAACGTGAGCCGTAGCGCAGATCTGTAAAATTCGGCGAAATTCGTGATGCAGTTCGATTTACCGGGCGGTGCGGCTGGGGCTAGCATTGAGGTGTGCTCAAAACGACTCGGCCACCGGCGACGGGGCCGGTCCACAGCGCAAGAGAAGTGCTAATAACAGTTCCTGAGGAGGGACAATGTCATGCAACAAGGCAATCAATCGATCACTACCAAGCGCTCGCGTCTGGCGCCCCTGGCTGCCGCGATAACTCTCGGACTGGCCGGCAGCCTCTCGGCCATCGACGCCGCACGGGCCGACGCCATCTTCTATCCTGGCTTCGATACCCGCGACAACTGGGTGACCTTCGTCACCGTCATCAACAAGTCCGCCGCGACGTCCCTGCATTGGGTCTATCGTTACGACGACCCGAGCACGTCCGGCAACGACTGCCTCTACCTGCAGGGCTTCGGCGACACGGTGCCGAATGACTACCTCACGGTCGACGTCAGCAACACGCTGTCCGGAGGCATGGCCCTGCCTGCGGGCGACACCAGCTCCAGCGGCTTCAACATCGGCCCGGGATTCGACGGCTATCTGATGGTTTATGCCTTCACCGGGACCTACCCAGCTGGGGCGACCCCGGAGAACACCCTGGCCGGCGAGGCGGCCGTCATCAACCTGGTCACCGGCGAGATGTACAAGCTCAAGGCCAACAACGACCCGAACTCTATTTCGGAGGCCAACTTCGACGACATGGCCTACGGGGCGTTCGGCAGCAGCGTGGGCCCCGGGATGTACCCGACCGCCATCTTCCATGCGCCTTCGGCCGTGCCCACGGAGTTCGACGTGGTGGTGGTGGACTTCCAGGCCGCCAGTTCGGGCGTCACACCAACGTCGAGCATCGCCCTGGCGGATGTCAACGGCAACCCGGGCAGTTTCTATGACGTCAACGGTAACCTCATCGGCGGCGCCGCCACCGTAGATGTGACCTGCTTCGACCACCTCACGCTCTCGGACCTGCTGCCTGGCGCGGCGCTGGCGCAGGCGGCCAACGGCGGCTGGGCCAATGTCCAGATTATCGATCAGGATCTCATGACTGCCGGGACTCAGCCCCCGGGCACGCTCGACAGAGGCATTTTCGTCACCAAGCGTGAGACCTTGGCCTCACCCACCGGCGGTATGTACTCCGGTGCCACCAGCGGCAACCGCGTAGACTTTTAGTCCCCTAGCCGTCCCGCGGCCCGGAGGCGGCGACCTCCGTCTCCGGGCCGCCGTCCTCCAAATCTCGTGAATCTTCCGGGAGCCGTACGCCATGCGCCGAGTCTGCCGCCGGCTGACGCCCATTCGTGGTGCCCTGGTCCTGCTGGGTGCTTTCTGGCTGACGGCCGCGGCTGCGGCTCCCAGCCTCCTGTACTCGACCCCCGAGGAGGCTCCCAAGCCGCTGCTGCTGGACGGGCATGCGCTGGTGAGCTACTTCGATAAGCAGCACGAGCTGTGGCTGCGCCGCCGGGACCTGCCGGCTCCGGTCCAGGTATCGACCAAGCCGGGCACTGCGGCGCGAAACTCTTACAACGGCCTGGTGCAGGGCGGCGACAATCTCTATTTCCTCTGGAGAGCCCAGCTCACCTCTGGCGCACAGCGTGGTGCACGCCAGCTCTGGCTGCGGGTCTCTCGTGACGGGGGCAAGACGCTCTCACCGCCGGTGCGCTTGGATTCCGGCGGCGCGGCCTCTCACCCCCGGATGAGCGCCACCGCCGACGGCAAGCTCTATGTGGCGTGGATGGACCTGCGGGCCGGTAGTCTGCAGCAGGTCTATCTCAACCGCACCAGCGATGGCGGCCGCCACTGGCTGCCCCGGGACCAGCGCATGGATCCGGGCAGTCGAGGCAGCTACGACGTATTCGTCGCCGCCCGTGGCGCCGATGCGGTGGTGGGCTGGGTGGAGAAGGTCGAAAGTGGCTGGGCACTGAAGCTGCGCACTACCACCGACGGAGGCACCCGGTGGTCGGCGGTACAGGCGCTGCCGAACACCTCCGGACACCCGATGACCCCGCGGGCCGCCTACACCCAAGCCGGCCTCGTGCTGCTCGACTACGTCGAGGACCGAGGCCTGGAGCTGCGGCGCTCAGACGATCGGGGGCAGCATTGGAGCCCGCCGATGGTGCTGCCGGGCACGGAGACGGTGGGAAGCAGTGGCTTCGAGCTGGCGGGCAATGCCAAAGGCACCCTGTGTGCGGTGTGGCCGGGTCCCTTCCATCTGCAGACCCAGAAGGCCGACATTTACGTGACCTGCTCCCAGAACGGGGGAGTGCATTGGCCCGTACCGGCGCGCCTGGACAGCGACGCGCCGGGAGCCAATCAGTCCCTGGCACCCGCCATGGCGCTGGACGACCAGGGCCGGGCGCTGGTGGTGTGGCAGGACCTGCGCACGATCCGCCCCAGCATCTTCCTCGACTACTCCGTGGATGGCGGGCGGACCTGGGCCCAGCAGGACATGCCCCTCGGCGCCGAGCCGGGCAGGCACAATGCGCAGTTTCCGGGCATCGCCACGGACGGTGCGGGCCACTTTCTGGTGACCTGGGAGCGGGCGGATTCCGACGATCTGTCCCGGGCGCGGTTCGAGCTGATCGAGCGGCGCCTGAGTCTGAGCTGCGCCGAGGGGCAAGGGAAGTCCGATGCCTGCAAGCCGGATCCCAGCTATTCCGCCCCGGCAGTGGCACCGCGTGAGCGCCTGCTGGAGCGAGTGCGGGCGTTCTGGAGCGCTTATGTGGCGGGAGACTTCCACAAGGGCTACGGAATGCTGGACCCCTTCTTCCGCAGCCGGGTGAAGGAGCGCTTCTTTCTGTCCCGGGTCGGACAGATCAGCTACCTGAGCTTCGATGTGCTCGCGCAGGAGATCAAGCAGGTTGGTTACCGCGCCCGGGTACCACTCAAGTTGAAGTTCGAGGCCAAGGAGCTGCAGCTAGGCACGGAGATGAGCAGCATTCCGCCCAGCGAGCGGCGCATCGAGGAGGATTGGGTGTGGGTCGACGGGGACTGGTACAAGGTGTATCAGACCCAGAGCGGTGATTTTCTGCCACGGCTTTGACGGCGTCCGATGCTTGGGGCCATGGGTCTCCCGCGGTCCTCAGGCGAACACTCCCTGCACGAACCAGCCCAGGCGCCCCTGGCGCTCACGGAATATCCACAGCCGGGCGCCCTGGCGGGTGGCGGCAACGAAATAATCCCGTGTCACGCCGGCGGCATCCCACCAGCCGGTCTCGATGCGCTCTGGCCCCGCCTGCAGCGTCAGCGGCGCATCCTCCCAGCACGGAAGCTGGCCATCTTGGGACAGGGGCAGAGGGGGGTCGAGCAGCCACAAAGGGCGGGGGGCTAGGGGCGGCTCCGCGGCCGAGATCTCCCGTGGCTCGCGGCAGCACCAGGCGCGCTCCGGTCGATGCTCGGCGATGGCGCCGAGACCCTGCACGGCCTCCCGTCCCATCCTGGCGCGCAGCTTCTCGACCAGCTCGGGCCACGCCTCCGCGACTTCATGTGCATTGTCAAATATGCTCGAATTGGCCTTTCCCAACGGCAAGATATCGTCGGCTTCCAAAGTCACTTCGAGCACTGGTGCGGGCAGTGCCAGGGGCGCCAGGCGCTCGCGCAGCAGGGCGAGCAGATGCTGCGGGTCCCGGGACGGCCGAGCCAGGCCCAAGGCCACACGGGTGACGGGATGCCGATGGTGCCACAGACCCAGCACCATCCGCTGCACGCCCGCATCCCGGGCCCGCAGCATGCCGCCGAGCTCCAGAATCAGGCGATGCGCCGAGAACAGCAGGGCCGCGTGGTCCTGTACCTCGGCAGGCAGGGTGAGCCGCCCCAGATAGCGAGGCGGGGGCACGAACATCCGGCGCGGGTCGGGCATACGACCCAGTGCCCGGTCCAGGTAGCTCAGGAAATCTCGACCGAAGCGACGCGCCAGACCGCTGCGGGGCAGCCGCAGGCACTCCCCGATGCGGCGCAGGCCCATGCTCTGCAGCGCCTCCAGAGTCGCGGGGGCGGTCTCCAGTGCGGCGATGGGGAGCCGACTCAGGCGGGGTTCCAGCACGGCGTGGTCGGTGATGCGCTCCTCCTGGCCGCTGCGAGCCAGCAGCCAGCTCCCCAGAGGCGTGGGTGCCACGGCCATGGTGGGGCTGATGCCCATATTTTCAATGCCGTCCTTGATGCTTCCAAGTATGTGGTCGAGGTCGCCATAGAGCCTGAGACTGCCGCCGATCTCCAGCAGCAGCCCCTGTGGCGGCTGCAGACTGACGGTCGGCGTGTACTGTATGGCCCAGGCGGCGAGGCGCTGCAATGCCTCGTGCTCCGCCGCGGGGCTGCGGGGCCTGAGCTCCAGGGCGGCGACGAGTGCGTAGGCGGCTCCGAGTGGCATGCCCGGGGTGATGCCCTGCGCCAGGGCGGCCGCGTTGCAGGCCAGCACCCGGGGGCGTGCAGCCTGGCTATCGCTGATCACCAGAGCCGCGGCGGCCGGTGCGCCGCGGGTGTGTATCTCCAGGGGCAGATGAGGAAAGCACAGGCCGAGCCAAAGCGGGGATGCCATGGGGGCGGGTGACACGCGAGCGCGCGCCTCAGCTTGGCGGCGGAGCCGGTGGGTCCAGCGCCAGAGACAGGGAGCGGCAGACCCAGCCACCCCGACATTTGAGGGCCTGCAGCTCCAGGCCTTGGGCAGTGGCGCTCAGCTGCAGTCGCAGGGCCGCCGGACTGGGCTGCCGGGCCGCTTCCTGGGGGCGAAAGATGAGACCCAGAGCTCTACCGCTCTCGGCGGCAAGCTGCAAGCGCCGCAGGCACCGGAGGTCGGCGGTCGGCGACCAGCTCAGCACGGCGCCGCAGACTCCCGAGCGCAGAGCTTGCTCCGCCGCCCATAGGCCGTCCCCGGCCCGCGTGGGTCGCACCAGCAGCAGCCTGGACAGATCCACCCCCAGCGTGGTCAGGGCGGGTGGGTAGGGGATGTGAGGAGGGGCTATCCAGACCAGCCAGCGCCCGGCGCGGCTCAGCTGGGCGAGGGCAGGCAGCACCAGCCGCAGCTCGCCGATGCCCTCCTGCGGGACCAGGATCTCGGTGACGGCGCCCAGGGGCCAGCCTTTTTCCGGCAGATAGGCGTCCAGGTCGGCAAAGCCCGTGGGCTGGCCGCGCCGCGTGGTCTGTTTGCCGCGCCAGATCTTGCCGTGGCGCAGCAGCGCGTCCAGGGGCTGATTCACAGTGAGGCCCTGCGCCTGGGGACGGCGTTGCGGATCACGCCTACGCCCAATCCTTCGATGCTCAGGGACTGATGGGCCAGATCCACCTGGATGGGCTCGAAGTCGGGATTCTCTGCGACTAGACGCACCTGCCGGCCGCGGCGATAGAAGCGCTTGACGGTGACCTCGTCGTCGAGGCGGATTACCACGATTTGGCCGTTGCGTGCCTCGGGTGTACGGTGCACCGCTAGGAGGTCGCCCTCCAGGATGCCGGCATCCCGCATGCTGCTGCCGCGCACCTTGAGTAGATAGTCTGCTCTGGGGCTGAAGATGCCGGGATCCATCTGATAGCGGGTCTCGATGTGCTGCTCGGCCAGTATGGGCTGGCCCGCCGCCACCCGGCCCACCACCGGCAGGCCTCTGGACTCTTCCGCCAGCAGCCGAATGCCCCGGGATGTGCCGGGGAGGATCTCGATGGCGCCCTTGCGTGCCAGAGCCTTGAGATGCGACTCCGCAGCGTTTGGCGAGCTGCAATGCAGCATGTGGGCAAGCTCCGCACGGGTGGGAGGAAATCCGTCGATCTCCATACGGTCGCGGATGAGCTGCAGGATCTGCTCCTGGCGTGGGGTGAGCTTGTCCATGAGGCATTCCCAAAGGCTGGCTATACTGTAATTGTATACAGTACATTGGGCCTGACAAGTCGGCCCGCTGCCGACCGGGTGGGATATGCGGGCTAGGCTCTCAAGTTGCCTGATAAACCATTCCTAAGCTCATGTTTATTATAACCGCGCATGCTGTGATATAAGGGGCAATATCCGCTGCGGTGGCTAGGCCGCCGCCCGTGCCGACTGGAAGTGCCAGTGCATGTCACAGACCATCAGTCACGTGGTAGGGCTCGACGATGCCCCGTTCCCGCCGCACCATCGCGGGGACGTGCTGGTGGTGGGTGCAGTCTACGCGGGCACTGCGCTGCACGGCGTGCTGAGTGCCAAGGTCAGGCGCGACGGCGCCAACGCGACTCGAGTCCTCGCCCATCTCATCGCGAATTCGCGCTTCGCGCCGCAGCTCCAGGTGGTCATGCTGCAGGGCATCGCACTGGCAGGCTTCAACGTCATCGATCTAGCGAGCCTCCACGCGGAGCTCAACATTCCCGTCCTGGTGGTGGCGCGGCGCTGCCCCGACCTGCCGGCCATCCGCGCGGCGTTGCTGCAGCGGGTGCCCGGTGGACGACGAAAGTGGATGCTGGTCGAGCGCGCCGGTCCCATGGAGCCCATGGGCGGGGTCTACGTGCAGCGAGTGGGCCTGTCGGCGCCCCAGGCCGAGGCACTGCTGGCCCGCTGGGCCGTCAACGGCCGGGTGCCGGAGCCTCTGCGGGTCGCACACCTCATCGCCGGCGGCATTGCCCGCGGCGAGAGTCGCGGCAGGGTATGAGGCGGTGCCCGTCTGCCTGCCCTGCTCGGCCCGAGGCGCCGCGGTATGCCGGGGCTGCCACCGTGCGATGCAGTAGGTGCGTCTGGGTCGGGCGCCGCAGCAGGACGCCGGTGAGAAATGCGGGCTAGACTGTCCACAATGGAGCAGCCGCGCGGTGAGGCGGCGGGTATCTGCCGGCTGAGCCGATAGATCATTTTTCGTCAGCGTCTGTGAGCCCATGAGCGCAGCCCCAGTCCAGCGCAGATCCTATCGTGCCAGTCTCTATCTGGTGCTCGCCTGCTTGCTCGGTGGGGCCACCGTGAGCCTGTGGCAGCTGTGGCAGGCCTCGCGGGAGCTCGGCACCGCGGAGGCTCTGGAAGAGGCGACCCGCTACCAGACCCTGCTGGCCGAGGAGCGCGGCGCCGCTGTGGCACGGGGCCCGGGTGTGGTGGCGCCGTCGCCGCCACCGCTAAACGGTGACTGGAGCGCCTCCCGGGGCGCCGCCGGGGGTCGGCCGGTGGCGCTGCGTGTGTATCGCAAGGGACCGCCGTCGCGACCCGCCCGGACGGGCGTCGGTGATGCATTCGAGCGCGAGGCCTTGCGCCGGCTCCGTGAGCATCCAGGCGTGCCCTTCGCCCAGATCGCCGTGCTCGATGGCAAGCGCGTGCTGCGCCACGCGCGCGTGCGCCCCGGTGACCCGGCCATCTCGGGGTCACAGAGCGAGATCCTGGAGCTCATCATCCCCCTGCAGCGAGGCAAGCTGGGGATTCTGCGTCGGCTGGGGGGCATCGTGTTTCCGCTGCTCGGCGGCGCACTGTTGGGCTTCATGGTGCTCGGCCTCGCCATGCGAGGCCAGGGCAGGACGCTGGCGCAGGCGCGGAGCCTGGCCGAGCGCCTGGGGCAGACGAACGTCTTGCTGAGCAGCGAGAATGCTAGCCTGAAGAGCGCCGAGCGGGCGTTGCGGATGGGGGGCGCGGCGCTGAAGCTCAGCGCCGCCAAGACCCGCGGCATCGTCAATACCGCGGTGGACGGCATCA
>CAYQDX010000163.1:0-9009 GCA_964416345.1 uncultured Ectothiorhodospiraceae bacterium | reverse complement strand
GTGCTGCGCCGGCTCAAGCGCCGAACCCTTGCCCGGCTGCGCCACCAGGCCGCGCCGGTGGACGGCTCCGCCCTGGGGTCGTTCCTGCCGGCCTGGCATGGCATCGGGGCCATGGTCCGCGAGCCTCGGCGCCTGCGGGAGGCCATCCTCCAGCTGGAGGGCCTGCCGCTGCCTTGGTCCAGTCTCAGTCGCGTGCTGCTGCCGGCGCGGGTCCCCGGCTTCGCCATCGAGCAGCTCGACGCCCTGGCCGCCGGGGGAGAGGTGGTTTGGGTGGGCGAGTCGGCGCTGGGGGCCCGGGACGGTCGCATCATGCTCCTGCGCCGGGACCTTGCCGCCCGAATTCTGGTGCCGGCCGCTACCGAGCCGCCGGCCGACCCGGTCCATGCGGCAATCCTCTACCATCTGGATTCCCGGGGCGCCAGCTTCCTGGTGATGCTCGAAGACGGAGTGCGCCGGGCGGTGCCCGGCACCAGCCGGGTGGAATTCGAGGCCGCCCTGTGGGACCTGGTGTGGGCAGGACAGATCACCAACGACACCTTCGGCCCACTGCGCTCGCTCGGCGCCGGCAGGGCTCGCGCGGCCCAGGGTCGGCGGCCGTCGGGTCCCGTAATGGCGGGGGGACGCTGGTTTCTGGTACGCGAGCTCCACGACCCGGCCGTCGCCGACACCGAGCGGGCGCTGGCGCGCGCGCAGATGCTGCTGGAGCGCTACGGCATCGTCAGCCGGGAGGCGGCCCAGGCAGAGGCGCTGGCGGGAGGCTTCGGCCCGGTGTATCGGGTTTTGAGGGCCATGGAGGAGGCCGGCAAGGTGCGCCGGGGCTATTTCGTGGAGGGCCTCTCCGGCGCCCAGTTCGCCCATGCAGGCACCATCGACCGCCTGCGGGCAAGCCGCGTGGAGGCGCCGCCGGGGTCGACTCCGCAGGCCGTCGCTCTCAGTGCCCTGGACCCCGCCAACCCCTACGGCAGCCTCCTGCCCTGGCCCGCCACCGGCGCCGGCGACGTGCTCAAGCCCCGCCGGCTGCCAGGCAGCTGGGTGATCCTGGTAGGCGGGCGGCCCATAGTCTATCTGGCCGCCGGCGGCCGGCAGCTGGCGAGCTTTCCGGCCATGCTCGAGGACGATTCGGAGAGCCGGCTGGACAGCGCCTTCACGGCTTTGGCCCGCCTGCCGCGCGGCGGCCGCCGCGGTGCCCTGGTGGTGGAGCAGCTCGACGGCCAGCCGGTGCGCGAGTCCGCCCACTACCGGCGCATGTGCGAGCGCGGCTTCGAGAGCGACTACCGGGGCCTGACGCCGGCCCCGCAGCGCATTGCCAGCATGGGAGATCGCCGTGCCTGAGCGCGACGCCATCCGCAAGCTGGCCCGGGCACTGCTCCGAGTGGTTTTCCTGCGTCGGCACCACCCGCCGAAGCGCGTAGGCCAAATCGACGACGGCGAGCCGCCGGCGCTCTACCGCAGTGGCCGCGAGCCGTTGGGCGGCAATCTCAGCGGTGTGCGGCGGGTGACTGGCTACGCCGCCGACGGCGCGGCGAGCCTGTGGATCTACCGTCGCGCCGAGCAACCGGGCCTGCGCTGCGGCGCACCTATCGGTTAGGCCAGGCGGGGCCGGGGTGCCCGCCTCACCGATCGGGTGGTGGCAGGTCGCTCGCCGAGAGGGCTCGGCTCCTACGGCTGGATTGACTTCCTCCCCGTAGGAGGCCAGCCCCCTGGCCGAATGACTCAGTCGGAATGGGGCAGCTCCTGGGTGTCGGCGTGCTCCTGCTCGGGCAGGGAATACTGTCCCGCGAGCAGCGCGATGAGCGGCAGCAGGGCGAGCCACACCGGCAGATAGCCCCAAATGATCCGCCCCACGCCGGTGGCGCCGTGAGCGAGCCCCGCCAGACGCGCCACGAGATCGACGCTCAGGATCACCACGCCCGCGGCGGCCAGGATGAGGGGCCGAAGGATGTCCGACAGGCCGCCGTAGACCGTGTATGGCAGGATTCCGAGCAGCAGGGTGCCGAACATGAGCTTGTAGTGCCCGAACTGGGGCTCGATGGCGCCGGCAGCTGCCAGCAGACAGCCGACCAGGATTACCGCGTAGGCGATGCGCTTGGCGTTTGCTGGTGTAATGTTCATAGCATGTCTCACAGTATCGTTGACTAGTGGGTCTGACCCCTGCGGGGTGGCGCCGTTCCGGCCCGCGGGTGCATCAGGCGGCCGCTGCGGCCACCTGGATCAGTGCCTCCAGAGGACCGACCGTGCGCAGCAGCGCCATCTGCTCCGCAGTACGCACCAGCAGGGCGCCGGCGAATCCCAGGGCATTGATGGAGATGCCTCGATAGTGCTCCTGGCGGCGCGGCACCAGCAGCATCCAATCCGCCGTGAGCAGCAGGTTGTAGGGGGCCAGGACCTCGCCGCACGCCCGGGACACGCCGGCGTGGGCGAGCAGACTCAGGTAGGCATCTGCAAGCTCAGCGGCAGGAGGCAGACCATCCAGCGCCATGAAGGCATGGGGAAAGGGGAGGCCCGGCTGGGTCCGCGCCCGGGCGGCTGCCGGGGAATCACGGCCGAGGCCGAGCAACGGTGCGATGGGAACCGCGGGACCGCCCGCAGCCAGCGGCAGGGGCACCATCTGCAGGTGCTTGTGGCGCTGGCTGGCACCGGCTGCCTCACCGCCGTTGTAGAAGCCGAGCGCGGGATACTCTGCCATGCAGTGGGCCAGGGCGCCGAAGTCCCTCGCGGAGAGCAGCGCCCGCTGATCCTCGAAGGCGCGGGTGACGATGAGTATGTGGCGGTCGACCACGTTGAACTTGTTCAGCAGGCAGATGTGGCTGGCCGAGACGTCCGCCACGTGCAGATCCGGCTCGTAAGGCAGGAAGGGATTGGCCGGCACGGCGGCGGGCCGCCGGGCGCCGTCCTTGCCTGCCAGGCTGGAGACCACCCGCACCAGGAAGCGCACGCCCTGCTGCTCGACGTAGTCCGAGTGCGTGGCGATGGGCTGCATTGCCCCGCAGTCTAGGGCATGCCGGGTGCGGGCCTGCACCAGCCCCCACAACGTGCCGGGGCAAAGCAAGTCCGCGGCCGGAGGCTCAAGGTGCGGGGGCGAATTCCCGGACATCCAGCACCTGGCCGCTGCGCCGGCCTTCCACGCTCTCCTGGTAGCTGGGCGCGAAGCGGGCGGCCGGCATGCCGCCGGCGGTGTCCATGCCCATGATGCGCATGGTCTCGGTGGCGAATATGGGGCTGACGACGTTGATGCGCACCCCCCTAGGCATCTCCAGGGCGGCGGCGCGCACGAAGCCTTCCAGACCGGCGTTGACCATGCTGATGGCCGCGCTGCCGCGCATGGGCTCCCGGCTCAGCACACCGCTGGTGAGCGTGAACGAGCCCTGGTCCTTGACGTAGTCGAGGCCCACCCGTACCAGATTGACCTGACCCATGAGCTTGTTGGCGAGACCAAGTGCGTAGTCCTGGTCAGTGAGGTCCCGCAGGGCACCGAAGCGCGCGACGCCGGCGGCGGACACCACCGCGTCGAAGGGTCCCACGGCCTCGTAGAAGGCCTCGATGGACGACTTGGAGGCGATGTCGAGCTGAAAGTCCCCGCTGCTGTGTCCGACCGTGACGACCTCGTGCCGGCCTGCCAGCAGCTCGACCACGGCCCTGCCGATGGTTCCCGTTGCCCCAACCACGATGACTCTCATTTCAATCCCCCTGAGCCCCAGTTTTCTTGAGGTGCTTGTCGAAGAAGGCCAGGGTGCGGCCCCAGGCCAGCTTGGCGGCTGCGGCGTTGTAGCGGGCCGGGTTGGTGTCGTTGTTGAACGCGTGCTGCGCCCCCTCGTAGGTGTACAGCACGTAGGGCTTGCGTGCGGCCTGCAGCGCCTTGACATAGGCCGTCGCCCCGGCATTGATGCGCTGGTCCAGGCCCGCGTACTGCAGCAGCAGCGGTGCCTTGATGTCGGCCACGGCCGAGAGCTCGGGGGAGCGGCCATAGTAGGCGACGGCGGCTGCCAGGGAGGGCGCATGGGCGGCAAGCTCGTTGGTCATGCCGCCGCCCCAGCAGAAGCCCACACAGCCCACCTTCCCGGTGCAGCGTGGGTCATGCTCCAGGTAGCGCAAGGTGGCCTGCAGGCTTGCCAGGGCCGCGCCCCGATCCAGCGCCCCGATCATCTCTCTGGCCTTGTCCTCGTCGGCGGGCGTGCCCCCCAGGGGTGAGAGCAGGTCGGGTCCCACGGCCAGGTAGCCTTTGACGGCCAGGCGACGCACGACATCCTGAATATGAGGATTGAGGCCGCGATTCTCGTGGATGACGATGATCCCGGGCAGCTTGCCCGTGGCATCCGCCGGGCGGGCCAAGTAGCCGTGCAGCTGCGTGCCCGCCCCCGGATAGGTCACGCTCTCGGCCCGGACGCGAGGGTCGTCTGGGGCGATCTCGGCCGCCTGGGCGTAGTTGTTCTCCAGCAGTGGCAGCATGGCATAGGCCGCGGCACTGCCGCCGGCCAGCCGCACCAGCCGCTTGATGAAATCCCGCCGCTTCAGCGGCACATGGGTGTATTCGTCGTACAGCTCGATGATCTGCTGGGGGAGAGGCTCGGGGCAGCCAGTCCAGCCGTCCAGCGTCGTATCCGATGTGGCCATCTCCGTCTCCTGTAGGTTGAATGGTGCCGCCGCCAGGACTCAGGCCCGGGCCAGCCACGGGATAAGGTCATCCCAGGGCAGCGGCCTGCACAGATGATAGCCCTGTGCCTCGTCGCAGCCCATTTCCGTGAGCAGCTCCACCACCCTGGCGCTCTCCACGCCCTCGGCGATGACCTTGAGCCCCAGATTGTGGGCCAGGTCGATGGTGGAGCGCACGATGATGGTGTCCTGCGGATTGTCGGGCATGTCCATCACGAACGAGCGGTCGATCTTGAGCGCGTGGATGGGCAGGCGCCGCAGGTAGGCGAGGGACGAGTAGCCGGTGCCGAAGTCGTCGACGGCGATGCGCACGCCCATGCTCGCCAACTGGTCCAGCAGCGCGGTGGCGTAGTCGGGATCATGCATGAGGGCGGTCTCGGTCAGCTCCAGCTCCATACGGCTCCACGGCACCCCGTGGGACTCCATGGCCTGCGCGAGCTGGGCCACGAAGCGCGTGTCGCGCAGGTTGCGTGCAGAGAGATTGACGGCCACGGGCTGGGGATGGCCCAGGGCCTCCAGCTGGCCGATCTGGGTCAGGGCCAGGTCCATCACCCGCCGGGTAAAGTCATGGATGATATCGCTCATCTCCGCCAGCTGCATGAAGGCCTCGGGCAGCAGCAGGCCCAGACGTGGATGGTGCCACCGCACCAGGGCCTCGAAGCCGACGATGCGCCTGCTGGACAGCTCTACCTTGGGCTGATAGTGCAGCAGCAGCTGGTCGCCGGAGATGGACCCGACCAGCTCCGCGGCCAGTGCCAGGCGCGCCGGACTGTGGGAGTCCAGACTGCGGTCGTAGACCGCCACCCCGCAGGCTCCCTGCTTGGCCTGGTACATCGCCACGTCTGCCGCGCGCAGCAGCGCATGGCTGTCGCTGCCGTGGTCGGGATAGTGGGCCAGACCCACGGTGGCGCCGATCTGCAGCGCCATGCCCTCCACCAGGAAGGGCCGCTGAATCGCCTCGACCAGATCCTGGGCGATGGCCCAGGCCTGCTCGCCGCCCCCCACGGGCGAGATCAGCACGGCGAACTCGTCCCCGCCGAGGCGGCACACGAGCGCGCGCTGGCCTTCCAGGGAGTGGGCCAGACGTGGCCCGATCTGTGCCAACAGCTTGTCTCCCACATGGTGGCCCAGCGTGTCGTTGACGTCCTTGAAGCGTTCTAAATCCAGCAGCATGAGCGCCGGATGGGCGCCTTCGGCCTCGGCGGCGACGAGGTGCTCGCCGAAGGTCTCGTGGAGCAGGGAGCGATTGGGCAGGCCCGTCAGACTGTCATGCCTCGCCTGGTACGCGAGACTCACGACATGGCGCGCATTGATGGTCGCCAGGGCCAGCGTGTTGCTGAAGGCCACCAGAGTCTCCAGCTCCACGGCGGCGAAGCCTCGATGCTCGGCATAGACCAGATTGATGCTGCCGAGCTGCTTGTCGTGATCGATCATGGGCAGAACTACGCCCGATCGGATTCCAGCGGCCGCCAGCGCGGCCCGCACCCGGGGCTCCACCCGGTCGTCGGTGGCCACATCCTGGGTCACCAGTGGCCCTCCGCTGGCCAGGGCCAGTCCGCTCAGGCTGCCATGCAGAGGCAGAGTCTCGCCGGTCTGCAGCATCTCCCGATCGAAGCCATGGCTGGCCGCCAGGCGCAGCCGGTCTCCATTCGGCTCCATCAGGTAGATGGCCACGTGGGGCGCGTGGCTGAGGCCCCGCAGCGCCGCGACCGACTCCTGCAGTATCTCCTCCATGTCCAGGGAGCCATGTAGCCGGCCGGCAAGCTGGTTGATGAGATCCAGGCTCTCGTTTCGCTTGATGAGGGCGCTCTGGGAGCGGGCGAGCTCTGCCTCCGCCTCCTTGCGCTCGCTGATGTCGCGCACGGTGGAGAGCAGATGTGGCGCCCCGGCGATCTCCACTAGGCTCAGGCTCACCTCGGTATCGAAGGGGGCGCCGTCGTGACGCAGGTGGCGCCATTCGAAGTTCTGCTTCTCGCCGCGGAAGGCCGCGCTCATGTGCTGTCCCAGCAGTGTCCGCGAGCTGCTGCCGTCGGGTTGCTGCTGCGGTGAATAGCGCAACGGGGTGGCGCCGACCATCTGCTCGCGGGTGCAGGCGAACATGCCCAGGGACGCGGGATTGCAGTCCACGAAGTGCTCGTCCTGAATGAGGAAGATGCTGTCGCCTGCCCCTTCGAACAGGGTGCGGTAGCGGGCCTCGCTGTCCCGCAGGTCGGCCTTGGCCTTCCGGTGCTCGGAGACATCGGCGGCGATGCCCATGAATCCGCTGATGCTCCCATCGGCCCCGCGCAAGGCCGTCACCGACAGGCGCACCGGCAGGCGGCTGCCGTCTGCGCGGACGTAGATCCATTCTCGCTCGTCCGCCCGTCCCAGCCTCGCCTCGGCCACCAGGACGTCGAAGCCGGGGGCCAGCGCCTGGCCGAGCTCGGTACTGAGCTCGGCTGCACGATCGGCCAGCTCCGCCGGGTCGTGCAGCCGCTCGGCATTCATCCGGCCCAGCACCGCTTCGGGGGTATAGCCCAGCATGCGCCGCGCAGCGGCATTGAAGCTGACGATGACCCCTTGCCGATCGGTGGAGATGATACTGTACTCGGCCCCGTCCAGCACCGCCTGCTGCCAGGCGGAGAGCTGCATCACCGCGGCATCGGAGTCCCGCTGTCTCGCCAGCGACCGCTGGTAGGTCCACAAACTGACGACCAGGAAGCCGAGCAGCAGCAGGGTCGGGACCACCAGACGCTGGACCCACTTCAGGAGCACGGCGCGCACCGGTGTAATCACCGCCGCAAGCAAGCCGTACTCCGGGATGCGGGCAAATGCCACGTAATGCGCCTCGTCGCCTTCGCGCAGGCCCGCCGGGGGAGTGAGCTTGCTGGAGCCGCGCACGCCTGCCAGCTGTCGCAGAATCCCGCGGCCCACGGGCTTGCCGTAGTAGCTCTCCAGCACCTGCTCTCGCGGCCCCGGGGGCAGGGGGTGGAAGTACTGGAAGTAGCCGTCGTCACGCAGCAGAAAGGCGTGGGTGCCTTGCGGCAGGTCGGAGTGCGCCCACTGAGCGGTGCCGCCTTCGATGCCGTAGCCCGAGGCCATCACCGCGACCAGCCCGCCACCCTTGCCGTAAATGGGAACCCGCACCGGGACGACCCAGCGGTGCAGCACCTCAAAGTAATAGGGCCGCCCGGGCTGGATATGGCGGGTGGCGATGCTCTTCTGAAAGCCCTCGCGAGACTGTGATATCTGCAGCAGATTGGGCAGTGCGCGGTCTGCGGGCACACCGCTGACCAGCACCAGCCGGCCGTCGGGGCGGGCCAGGCCGAAGCCTGCCGTGCCTGGATCGATGGACTTCATGCGCTCGATGAGATCACGGCCGCGCTCCGGCTCGCTCAGGGCGCCTTGGGCCACTAGCTCGCTGCCCAGTCCGCGCAGGATGAGCTCGTGGTTGGTGAGCGTGGCGCGGGTGCTTTGCACCAGGATGCTGCGCATATACACGAGAGCCGTCCGCGCGTTGTGCAGCGCCTGGTGCCACTGCTGCACCACTGCGCCGCAATAGACGAGCAGCAGGAAGCCGATGAGCACGCTGAACAGCCCGCGCAGGGCTCGCGGGTTGTCCCGCTGCCGCGGCGGGAGACTGGTGGACTGGATTTGGGCGGCCACTGTCTTCCCTCAGGGCACGGCAGGGTGCGCGCGGGGCACCTTCGCCAGCCGCAGCCCGACCGGCGCCATCACAGCGTCCCCTTCATTGGTCGTGATGCGTCCTGGGCCTCACGCTAGCATCCGGCCGGCGGATCTGCAATCTCGGCGAGGCGGCCGTCGGAGCTCGCCGGCTCGGCTGCCAATGAGGCGGCATTTGCCTCGCCTTGTGGCGTGAGCCGCGCATTATGCAAGGCAGTTTCAGCGCGTGGCTGGCGTTGCATCTACGGTCCGCGCTCGAGGCCGGTCGCTGGACAGGACGCGCAGATCGCGCCCCTGGCGTCTCGGCCGTCGCGGCCGAACGGCACCGTCTCGCGGTCATCACCACTGCGCCATCCTCTTGATATCAGGCCTGCCCTACTGGGGTACAGCACCGGAGCAGCGCACACGCTCCGGGCCTCCCGCGCGCCTGCCGGAGCCGCCTCATGCCGCCCTCCGGAGGACCGAAAATTCTGGTTGGCCCCGATAATGCAGAGATAACGGCCAGAAGGCACGGGCAATGCACCCGTGCAGGGCTCCGGCAGTGATGAGGCCGCCTGCTGATTCGATATCCGCACTCGGCGCATCACTGCCAGAGGCAGTACCAGAGGATCGGAGGCAAGTACCTCGATCGCATGATCGAAGTCAGCCCGCGGAGCGGGAGGAAGCCATGAGCGCAGTCATCAAAGAGTACCCCAT
>CAYQDX010000162.1:0-9022 GCA_964416345.1 uncultured Ectothiorhodospiraceae bacterium | reverse complement strand
AAGAGACGCAACGCCGCGGGCGACCCCTTTGCGGCCCGCCCGAAGGGAGCTCCCCCACAGGCCTCCAGGCAGCGTTGCCGCCCTTGCCAAGGGCTGGCCATTGGCGGCGGACGGCGCCTTGCCTGGAGGCCTGTGGGGGACTCTGCATACGCAATTATCACCTGGACGGAGTACTAATTGCTCAAGGTGCGGCCGCCGTCGACGGTGATGATCTGACCGGTGACGTAGGCGGCGTCGCGTATCAGAAACAGCACCGCGGCGGAGATGTCCTCGGGCGAGCCCTGGCGCTTGAGGGCGGTGCGGTCGACGATGCGGCGCCGGGCGGCATCGTCCATGCCCTGCTGCGGCCACAGGATGGCGCCGGGTGCCACGGCGTTGACCCGAACCTCCGGTCCCAGCTCCCGGGCCAGGGACCGGGTGAGCATTGCCAGCCCCGCCTTGGCGATGCTGTAGACCGGATAGGACTTCAGCGGGCGGTCCCCATGGATATCGACGATGTTGACCACGCAGCCATGCTGCGCCGCCAGGTGAGGCCCGGCGGCCTGGGTGAGGAAGAACGGTGCCCGCAAGTTGCTGCCGAGCAGCTGCTCCCACTGGGCCTCGGTCACCGTGCCCAGGGGGGTGGGATAGAAGGTAGAGGCGTTGTTGACCAGGGCGTCCAGGCGGCCCCAGCGCTGCAGCGCAGCCTCGACCAGCGTCTCTGGACCTTGCAGCAGATCGGCGCAAACCAGCGCTACCGAGTCCGGGCGCAGACCCTCCAGCTCGTCTCGCAGCGCCGCCGCCGCGTCGTGGGAGCTGCGATAGTGCACCACCAGATTCATCCCCTCGGCATGGAGGGCGCGGACAATCACGGCACCGATCCGACGTGCCGCGCCGGTCACCAGTGCCACCTTGTGCGTGAGGTCTAGGATCACGATGCTGCTCCTCGTCCCGATCAGGCCCGGGCGCGGCCCGTGAGCACGGGGCTGCCCGAACTGCTGCCGGCGCCGGATGCGACGGCGCAGGCCCACAGTGCGGCGCTGCAGGCGGCCATTTGCGCGGAGGTCGCCGAGGCTTCCGGCTGGCTCAGCTTCGCCCGCTACATGGAGCTGGCCCTGTACGCTCCGGGCCGCGGCTATTATAGCGCCGGCGCCCACAAGCTCGGCCCGCCAGGGGACTTCGTCACCGCCCCGGAAGTCTCGCCGCTGTTTGCTCGCTGTCTCGCCCGCCAGTGTGCCGAGGTTCTGGATGACCTGGGTGGCGGGGATATCCTGGAGCTGGGCGCGGGCAGCGGCATCATGGCGGCGGATCTGCTCGCGGAGCTGCAGGTCCTGAACAGTCTGCCCGGGCGGTACCTGGTGCTGGAGCTCAGCGCCGGGCTGCGCCAGCGCCAGCAGCAGACCCTGCGGCACCGGATTCCCGCCCTGGCATCCCGGGTGCAATGGCTGGACGGTTTGCCGGTCAGGCCCATCACGGGCCTGGTGCTGGCCAACGAGGTGCTGGATGCGATGCCGGTGCATCGTTTCGAGCTGGACACTGAAGGGCCTCTGGAGCTGGGGGTGTGGTGTGTAGAGGGGCGTCTCGACTGGCTTGCCGCTCCGGCCGCCGAGCCGCTGCGCGGCGCCTTGGAGCG
This sequence comes from uncultured Ectothiorhodospiraceae bacterium, assembly GCA_964416345.1. GTDB lineage: Bacteria > Pseudomonadota > Gammaproteobacteria > CAYQDX01 > CAYQDX01 > CAYQDX01. The sequence goes on along the minus strand of CAYQDX010000162.1, from coordinate 7,410 downwards.
CTTGCAGCGGAGCCTCGACCTGCCCCCCGGCTATCGCTCCGAGCTGAACCTTGCGCTGCGGCCGTGGATCGCCGCAATCGCCAATGCGCTGGAGCGAGGCCTCGTGCTGCTCACGGACTATGGCTTTCCACGGGCGGAGTATTATCATCCGCAACGCGCGGACGGCACCCTGATGTGCCACTATCGCCATCGCAGCCACGCCGACCCGCTGATACTCTGCGGTCTGCAGGACATCACCGCCCACGTCGACTTCAGCGCGGTCGCCCAGTCGGCCCGGGCGGCGGGCCTGACGCTTGCGGGCTACACCTCCCAGGCCCATTTTCTGGTGGGCTGCGGGCTGGAGGATGTGGTCGGCGCGGCACTGGCGGTCGCCGATCGCCGCGAGCAGATGCACTTGTTGCAGCAGGTCAAGCGTCTGACTTTGCCCTCGGAGATGGGCGAGCTATTCAAGGCTCTGGCCCTCGGCCGGGGCCTGCAGCGGCCGCTGCGAGGATTTGCCCACTACGACCGCCGTCACACCCTCTAGATGGAAGTAATCCCCAGGTGGATCTGCCTCACATCCTCATCCTGCGCGGGATTGCGCTCTGAGCAGCTCGCCTAGGGCCGACCAGACTTCGTCCACGGACATCTCGTTCAAACAGTCGTGATGGCCGAGCGGGCAGCGCTTCTTGAAGCAGTAGCTGCAGGCCAGCCGGTGGTGCAGGATGCGATGGCCCGTGCCGAAGGGAGCACTGGGCACCGGATTGGTGGGACCGAACAGGGCAACGACTGGAGTCTCCACCATCGCCGCCACGTGCATGGGGCCGCTGTCCGTGGACACCACCGCCCGGGCCCGGGCCATCACACCCGCCAGCGCCCAGAGGTCGGTGTGCCCGGCCAGATCGATGACGGGGGCCGCCTCGGCGATGACCCGTGCCAGCGGCTGGTCGCCGGGGGCTCCGCTGACGACCGCCGCAAAGCCGGCCTCATCCAACCGGCGGGCCAGCGAGGCCCAGTGGCTGTGCGGCCAGCGCTTGGTCTCCCAGCGGGGGCTGTGGCCCGGATTGAGCACCACGTGGGGACGCTCGCCCAGGTCGAAGCGGGACAGCACGCCGTCGCCGGCCGACAGATAGCGCGCGGAATCCGGGAAGCGCGCCCGCAGGGGGTGACCCGCCAGGCCGATGGGCACTAACAGCTCCGCCAGCAGGCGACACACCTGCTTGCCAGAGGTGTCTCGGTGCACCGGATGGGTGTAGTAGGGGCCGCTGCGGCCGCCCAGGCGCACCGGCGCGCCGCTCGCCCATGCCAGCCAGCGGCTGTGGCGTGAGGATTGCAGGTCGACCACCAGCTCGTAGCCCGCGTGGCGCAGGTCCCACAACGTGGGCAGCAGCTTCCAGGGTCGCCGCGAGCGCCGGTGCACGAGCACCGCATCCACGCAGGGATCGCCTGCCAGCAGCGGGGCGGTCAGGGGTGAGGTGAGATAGTCGATGCGGGCCCCGGGGTAGTGCTCGCGCAGCAGCGGCAGCAACGGCAGGGTGTTCACCACGTCGCCGAGGGCCGACTGGCGGATGACGAGCACCCGCCTGGGCTGTAGCTGCCGGGGGTCGAGCGCGCTCATCACGGCCGGCCTGGGACGGCTTGCGGGCCGAGCAGCCGTGCGTACATGGCGTGGTAGGCGGTCACCACCGCCGCAGGGCTGTGGCAGCGCTGCACCCGCTCTCGGCCGGCCCGTCCCATGGCCGCGCTGGCGGCGGGGCCGGCACGCAGCAGCTCCCCCAGTGCCGCGGCGATCGCCTCGGGTGCCGCAGCCGGCACCAGGATCCCCACTCCAGGCTCCACCAGCAGCTCCAGCGGACCGTCGGTGCGGGTCGCCAGCACCCCCAGGCCATGGGACCAGGCCTCCAGGATGACGTTGCCCAACGGCTCCACCCGACTCGGGCAGACCAGCAGCTCCGCCAGGTCGTAGTAAGGGCCGGGGTCGCACTGCCAGCCGGCCCAGCGCACCGAGGCCTCCGTTCCCAGCTCGGCGCAGCGCCGCCGCAGCGGCTCCCGCAGGGGGCCGTCTCCCACGATCACCAGGATCCAGCCCAGGTCGGCGTGCGTCTTGGTCAACCCGCTCCAGGCCGCCAGCAGATCGTCCATCCCCTTGTTGGGATGCAGCCTGCCGACCGCCAGCACCACCCGGGCCTGCGCCTGCAGCCTCAATTGATTGCGCAGCGCGGCCAGGCGCGTTGGGTCCGGCGGAGGCGGGGGCTCGACGAAGTTGCCGATATGGAAGACGCGATCGGGCGGCATGCCGCCATCCAGCAGGTGATCACAGATTCCCCGGGTGTTGCCCACCCAGGCGTGGGCGTGGCGATAGCCCTTGAGATCGTAGTAGCCACCCAGCCGGGCTACGTGCACCGGCCCGCGGCCGGAACGCAGGTGCAGCAGGCGGGTGGCCCGACCCATGTAGGTCTGCACGATGTCCGGCTGCACGCGCCGCACCGCACGTCGCAGGCGCCAGCGGGCCAGGGGGTCCCAGACGCTGCGCATGGGGATGGCGAGCCGGGGCACCGCCGGGCCGAGGCTCTCTGCCACCGCGCTGTCGGGAGGGCAGACCGCGGTCACCGCGTCGCCGGCCTGCGCCAGAGCCCGTACCAGCCGCACGTAGAAGCCCTCGGCACCGCCGCCGCCGCGGCTGCCGATGATGTGTACGCTGCGGCTCACGACAGGCGCTCGAGCAGTGTCAGAAGCTGCTCCACCACCACCTCCGGCGCCAGGCGCTCCAGCGACTTCCCCGGTGCCACCACCCAGCGTGCCCAGGGGCCCCAGGGGTGGTAACGCCCCGGCTGTCCGGGGCCGAACACCGTCAGGGTGGGAGTCCCCACGGCGCTGGCCATATGGCCCAGACCGGAGTCGTTGCCCACCAGCACCCGGCAGCGCTCCAGCACAGCGGCGGCCTGTAGCAGGCTGCTGCGGCCACAGAGATCGACGCATGGCAGGGCCGCGTTGGCGGCGACCATCTCGGCTCGCTCCCGGTCGCTCGGCCCCCCCAGCAGCGCCACGGCATCGAAATGCTCTCGGACCGTGCCTGCCAGGGCGGCGAAGCTTGCTGCCGGCCAGATCTTGGGGGGCCAGTTGGCTCCAGGGGCCAGGGCCAGCCAGCGCTGTGCGGGCGCATCGCCCAGGGCCGCCGCCGCCCAGCGGCGGTCTTCCTCGCCCAGCCACAGCCGAGTGGCCGCTGCGGCTGGCCCGGGTCCCAATGCCGCCAGCGCCCGCAGATGGCGCTCCACGGTGTGGCCGGTGGCGGCACCGTCCTTGGTGCAGCGGCGTCGTGCCCGCAGCAGGTAGGCCAGCCCGTCGGTGCGCAGATCCACCACCAGGTCGTAGCGCACTCGGCGCAGGTGCCGGATCAGTGCCAGGGTCTCGCGCCAGCCGCTGCCCCTGTGGCGCGACACGATCTCGCCGCGATAGGGGCAATGCTCGAACAGCGCGCTGGAGCGTGTATCCGCCGCGATGTCTATGGTCGCGGCCGGGTACAAGGCGTGGAGATGCTCCAGTACCGGGGTCGTGAGCACCGCATCGCCGATGTTGCTCAGCGTGACCAGCAGGATGCGCTGCACCGGCTCGCCCGCCATCAGTAGAGTCCCGGGCTGCCTGGAGGACGGGTCTTGAAGCGGCGGTGCACCCAGAGGTACTGGGCCGGGGCCTGGCGCACCATGGCCTCGATGACCCCGTTGATCCGAGCCGCGTCCGCCTCCGGGTCGCCGCCGGGGAAGTGCTCCAGGGGCGGCAGGATCTGTATCCGGTAGCCGTGGGCCGCGGGCAGCCGCACTTGGAAGAACGGCAGTACGGCAGCGCCGCTCATGCGGGCGACCCGTGCCGTGACCGTGATGGAGGCTGCCGGCACGCCGAAGAAGGGGGCGAAGACGCTGTGCTCCCGGCCGTAGTTCTGATCGGGCGCATACCACACCGGTCGCGCCTCCTTCAGGCTCCGTACCATGGCCCGCACGTCCCCCCGCAAGATCACCCGGCCCAGGTAGCGCTCGCGGCCCCGGCGCATGACCAGGTCGTAGAGCGGGATCTTGAATTCCCGATACACGACGTCGAAAGCCAGCTCCAGCGCAAGAAGCCGACCGCCGATGTCCAGGGTGGTGAAATGAGCCCCGAGCAGGATGATGGGCCGGCCCTGCCGGTGCAGCTCCTGCACGTGCTCCAGGCCCTCGATTCGGGCCAAGGGCCGCAGCCGGCCGGCCGGCAGCCACCATGCCATGGCGGTCTCCAGCTGGCTGGTGGCCAGGGAGACGAAGTGCTCATGCAGGTATTGCCGATGCTGCGCGGGGGAGAGCTCGGGGAAGCACAGTGAGAGGTTCACCTCCGCGATGTGGCGGCGGCGCCTCATGGTGTGCCGCAGCACCCACCCCAGTGCGCGCCCGAGACCCAACTGCCAGGGGTAGGGTAGGGTAACGGCGAGGCGCAACAGCCCTAGCGCCAGCCACACGGGCCAGTGACGGGGGGCGAGGAACCGGCGCAAGGGGAAGGGCTGGGAGGCACTCACGGGGGCATGGTAGGGGCACGCCACGGCTTTGAAAAGCACGCCGGCCCCGAAAAGGGGAAGGCCCTGCGCTGTGGTATAGTGCCGCAGCCTAGCCTCGAGCCTCGGGATATTCCCATGCAGCCCGACATCCCCGACTTCGCCCACGCGCGCGTCCTGGTCATCGGTGACGTGATGCTGGACCGCTACTGGCACGGCCAGACGTCGCGCATCTCGCCCGAGGCGCCCGTGCCGGTCGTGCATGTGCGGGAGGCCGAAGACCGGCCGGGCGGCGCCGCCAACGTGGCGCTGAATATTGCTTCCCTGGGCGCGTCTGCGCAGCTGCTAGGGGTGACGGGGGACGATGAGGCGGCGCGCGAGCTGGCGCAGCTGCTGGCCCAGGCCGGAGTGGTTCCACAGTTCGTGCACCTGCCGGGTGCTCATACCGTCACCAAACTGCGGGTGCTGAGCCGCCACCAGCAGCTCATCCGGCTGGACTTCGAAGACGGCTTCACCGGCATGGAGTCCACGGCCATCGCCGAGCGCGCGGCCGGGCTGCAGGGTGGTGTGGGCGCCGTGGTGCTGTCGGACTACGGCAAGGGCACGCTGAGGGATGTGCAGGGCCTCATCGCCGGTGCCCGTGCGGCCGGCAGGCCGGTGGTGGTAGACCCCAAGGGCACGGACTTCCACCGCTACCGCGGGGCGACGGTGGTCACGCCCAATCTGGCGGAATTCGAAGCCGTGGCCGGAGCCTGCAGCAACGATGACGAGCTGCTGGCAAAGGGGGAGGCCCTGCGCGCGGATCTGGGGCTGGAGGCGATGCTGGTGACCCGCAGCGAGCGCGGCATGACCCTTTTTCAGCACCGGCGCACCCCCGAGCATCTGCCCACCCGGGCCCAGGAGGTCTACGACGTCACGGGTGCCGGTGACACGGTGGTGGGCGTGCTGGCGGCCGCGCTGGCCGCGGGTCAATCTCTGCTGGAGGCCACGGCGCTTGCCAACGTGGCGGCGGGGGTCGTGGTGGGCAAGCTGGGCGCCGCCAGCGTGAGTGTGAGCGAGCTCTACCAGGCCTTGCACCGGCCGCACCTCTCCGCCGGCAAGCTGGTGACCGAAGATACCCTGGTCACCCTGGTGGAGGAGGCCCATGTCGCCGGCGAGACGGTGGTCATGACCAACGGCTGCTTCGATCTACTGCATGCCGGACACGTGTCCTACCTGGAGCAGGCGCGCCGGCTGGGCGACCGTCTGGTGGTCGCGGTCAATGACGACGCCTCGGTGGCGCGGCTCAAGGGCAGCGGACGTCCGGTCAATCCCCTGGCCCAGCGCATGCGGGTGCTGGCGGGGCTGGAGAGCGTGGATTGGGTCACGGCCTTCGTCGAGGAGACCCCGCGGCGGCTGATCTGCCGGGTGCGGCCACGAGTGCTGGTCAAGGGCGGCGACTATCGCTCCGATCAGATCGCAGGAGCCGAGTGCGTGCAGGGTGCCGGCGGACGGGTCGTGGTGCTGGACTATCTGGACGGCCATTCCACCAGCAACCTCATAGGCACCATCCGCGCCGCCGATGGACGACGCGACGGGGACGGAGCAGACGGATGATCATCGTCACAGGCGGGGCCGGCTTCATCGGCAGCAACATCGTGCGGGGGCTCAACGAGCGGGGCCGCAGCGACATCCTAGTGGTCGACAACCTGAGCAAGGGGGAGAAGTTTCGCAATCTGGCGGATTGCGAGATTCTGGACTATGCGGACAAGGAGGATCTCTTGGCCCAGATACAGGCTGGCACCGACCCGGGGGAGGCGGTTGACGCCGTATTCCACGAAGGCGCCCGCTCCACCACCACCGAGTGGGACGGCCGCTTCATGATGCGCAACAACTACGACTACTCCAAGACCTTGCTTCACTACTGCCTGCAGCGGCAGATTCCCTATCTGTATGCCTCCTCCGCCTCGGTCTACGGGGTCGGCCCGGAGTTTCGCGAGCAGCGCGCCCACGAGCGGCCGCTCAACGTCTATGCCTATTCCAAGGTCCTCTTCGATCAATACGTGCGCCGGCTACTGCCGGGCGCCCGCAGCCAAGTGGTGGGCTTTCGCTATTTCAACGTCTACGGTCCGCGGGAGCAGCACAAAGGCGGCATGGCGAGCGTCGCGTACCATTTCCACAACCAGCTCCTACAAGGCGATACGGTCCACCTGTTCGAGGGCTGCGACGGCTACGGACACGGTGAGCAGCGGCGCGATTTTGTCTACGTCGGGGACGCGGTGGCGGTCAACCTCTGGTTTCTGGACCACCCCAGATGCTCAGGCATCTACAACGTGGGCACGGGCCGCAGCCAGACCTTCAACGACGTGGCGCGGGCGGTGGTCGCGTGGCACGGCCGAGGGGAGATCGAATACGTCCCCTTCCCCGAGCATCTGCACGGGCGTTACCAGAGCTATACCCAGGCCGATATCGGTGCCCTGCGCGGTGCCGGCTATGCCGCACCGCTGCTCACCGTCGAGCAGGGGGTGCCGGGCTACCTGGACTGGCTCACCGGCAAGACCTGAGGCGTTTCAGTTGTCGCCGTCCAGCAGGTTACCCAGGCCACCCAGTATGGAGCCTTCGCCCTGACTGCCGCCCCGCTGGGGTGCGGCGGCCAGCATGCGTCCGGCCAGGCGGGAGAAGGGCAAAGACTGCAGCCACACCTTGCCCGGGCCCTTTAGGATGGCAAAGAACAGTCCCTCGCCCCCGAACATCATGGTCTTGATGCCGCCGGCCTTCTCGATGTCGAACTGCATGCCATCCTGGAAGGCCACCACGCAGCCGGTGTCCACGTGCAGCACCTCCCCCGGACCCAGCTCCCGCTCCACCACCGTGCCGCCGGCGTGCATGAACACCAGCCCGTCGCCCTCCAGCTTCTGCATGATGAAGCCTTCGCC
>CAYQDX010000161.1:0-9027 GCA_964416345.1 uncultured Ectothiorhodospiraceae bacterium | reverse complement strand
TCGCTGGGAACCGTGTAGTAGGCCGTCCATGCGCCCAGGCCGGCGAGCACCAGGATGGCGAGCGCAATCGCGCCGCGCCCACCGCTACCGCCGGGCAGGATCCGCTTGAGCCGGCCCTGTCCCTGCCGGATCAAGTCTTCGAGATCGGGCGGGGTGGCCCCGCCACGTGCGGGACCGCCCCAACCTCCGTTGCTGTTCTGCGATGGCATCAGGATTTCCTAACTCGGTTGCAAAAGCGTGTGCTCACACCCGGCATGCGGCGGCCTTGACCCGTACCCGTAAGGGTCCGCGCCGGCGCATTCGGATGACTGGAGCTCATGTCTAGACACTACTCCCCTCTCCCGCTGGCTTCTGTGCGCCAGCGTACACAGGCTTATCCGGGAGATGCGCGGTCGATCGCACGCCGTGTTGCTGACTCGGCGGTCGCCACGGGTCCTGGAAGCCAGGCCGCTACCGTTCGTCGCCGTTGGTGACGGGAGCGCGGCACACAAAGCGGAGGTCTCCAATGCCGGTGCGCCGGGGGACAGCCGCCGGCTGGCCTGGGCCGCAGGGCCAGTGCTTATGGGGCACGCGGTCCGTACCCTGATTCGGAGTGCCGGAGGGGCGGCAGCAACGTTTTCTGCCTGCGCCCATCCACTGGGAAGGGTTCATGATGTTGCCCATATCGGCGGCGAGACCGGCGCCCGCAGCACACATCAGGCTACCGTACGGCACCAAGGCCAGAGTTCGTTGCAAACCAACGTGATCGGTCGTTTCATTTCCTGTCAGCCCTACACCCTCCGGCACGGGCGGAGCCACCGTCATGCACCCGGGGTGGATAGAGGACGAATTCTGCGTCCAGGCCGATCGGGATCCATCGGGTGTCCCGTCGGAACGACATGAATTCCTGGCGCCTCGACTTGTGCGCTCGCCGTTGCTTTCGACGTTGCCCGGTCGCCGGGAGCGCTGCGCCAGGGGAGCGGGCGGAGGTGGGAGCGCAGGTTCGAACGCGACCGGAATCTCGGTGGGTGAAGCGGTAGCGCCGAGTCAGGCACAAGTGGGGCGTCGATACTGCGACGCTATGCACGGTATAGTGCCCGGGAGCAATCCGCACCGAATTTATGTCGTTGTCACTCTTAGCTTTTTGGCACCTGGAGCGGGTCGGTAGCGATGCCGGCGCGTAGACCTCCGTCCAGGCATGGGTCGAGGCGTTGCCCGCATCCGTGTCGAACGTGAACAGGTAACCGCTGACGAAGCGGCATGCCAGCCCCAGTTGCCTACATGCCTCCATGAATAGGGCCGCGAAGTCGCGGCAGGAGCCGCTGCCGCGCGCCAACGTCAGCGCGGGCGGTTGCACGCCCTGTTCCTCACGCAACTGGTAGAGAAACCGGCCGGCGATCTCGCCGTTCATCCGGTTCGGCAGCGTAAAGGTCGGCATGGGACCTTGCGGGCCCTGTCCCTCCAGCCAAGGCTGGTCCGCCGGCCGATCGGCGGGGTACACAATTGGCAAGAACGGGGCCAGTTCGGCTCGCTCCTCATCGGCATAGGCGAACGGATGGTTGACCGCGTAGTCGTCCAGCAAGAAGTCGAAGGGGTTGTCCTCCTATACATCTCGATTGCCTCGTGATGCGCTCCTTGGGGAGTCGCGTGGCGCCAGCCCCTGAACCTGCAAGGCGCGGACTGAACACGCCATCACACCAGCGAGGCGCACTTGCGCCCGCGCGTCCGCTGTGGTTTGTCCTCATCCTCTCAGCCCGGCCATCTCTCCGGCGGTTCGTCATTCCCGGTGACGAGCAATCGACTGAAGTCCTCGGCGGACAGCGGTCGACTGAAATAAAAGCCCTGCCCTTCGTCACATTGCCGGGTCCGGAGGAACGCGAGCTGCTCCTGCGTTTCCACACCCTCGGCGATGACCCGCTGCCCGAGGGTTCTGCCCATGGCGATCACCGCGCTGACGATGGTGGAATCGTTCCCATCGGAGGCGATGTCGCACACGAAGGATCGGTCAATCTTCAGCGTGTCGATGGGGAAGCGCTTCAAATAGCTCAGGCTCGAATAGCCAGTGCCGAAGTCATCGATCGCCAGCCGCACCCCCATGGCCTTGAGGGCCTCAAGCACCGATACGGAGGACCCGCCGTCGTGCATAAGGACGCTTTCGGTCAACTCCAGCTCGAGATAGCCCGGCGCCAGTCCGGTTTCCTTCAGGATCGAGGCAACGCCGTCCAGGAATTCTCCGTGCCTGAGCTCCACTGCGGAGGTGTTGACCGCCACGGGCACGGCGCGCAGGCCCGCGTCCAACCAGGCCTGGAGCTGCCTGCAGGCCTCGCGCAGCACCCACCGGCCGATGGGCACGATGAGGCCGCACGCTTCGGCGATCGGCACGAACTGCTTGGGGTAGACGAGCCCGCGATCGAGGCTCGACCAACGGATGAGCGCCTCGGCACCGGTCATTGCCCCTGACGTAAGGTCGATCTTCGGCTGGTAGTGCAGCAGGAGCTCTCCTTGATCCAGGGCGCGGTACAGGCGGCCTTCGTCGAGCAGCCGGCGGACCGCCCGGGTGTTCATGTCGGTGTTGTAGAACTGGTAGTTGTCGCGGCCGCTCGCCTTGGCATGAAACATTGCGGTGTCGGCGTTGCGCATCACGGCATCCGCGTTAGTGGCGTCATCCGGATAGACGCTGATACCGATGCTCAGGCTGACGGAAAGCTCGCGTCCGCCTACGGGGTGCGGCACGGATAGGGCAGCACGCAAGGTTTCGGCGACGTGGGCCGCGTCCTGCGGCGACTCGATCTCGGACAGCAGGACCACGAATTCGTCACCGCCCTGGCGGAATACCGTGTCGGTGCTGCGCACGCTCGCCACCAGGCGGGCGGCAACCGACTGCAGCAGTTGGTCACCGATCGCATGGCCCAGCGAGTCGTTGATCTGCTTGAATCCATCCAGGTCCAGAAACAGCAGCGCAACCTGTCGGGCATGCCGACGGGCCAGCCCGATCGCCTGAGAGAGCCGCTCCGTCAGCAGGGCCCGATTGGGTAGGTCGGTGAGGAAATCGTGCTGCGCCAGATGGGTCATCTTCAGTGCCACGGTCCGCGATTGGTTGACGTCGTGGAAGACGATCACCGCACCGGCGACCCGGCCATCCCGGTTATGGATGGGCGCGGCAGAATCCTCGATCGGCGACTCGAGCCCATCGCGACGGACCAGTACGCAGTCCATGGCCAATGCCACGGTCCTGTCCTCCTTGATCGCGCGCCGTGCCGGATCAGGCGCGGCCTGGCGGGTCGTGCCGTCGATGATCGTAAACACCTCGGCAAGCGGTCGACCTACCGCATCCTCACGAGACCAGCCGGTCATCGTCTCTGCCACCAGATTCAGGTAAGTCACGTTGCCTTGGAGGTCGGTCGTCACCACGGCATCGCCTATGGAGTTGAGCGTGACCTGGGCGCGCTCCTTTTCCGCGAACAAGGCCTCTTCCGCCTCTCGCAGAACGTGCTCCGTCGACTTGCGCTCGGTGATGTCCTCGACCGTGTGCACATGACCGTTTGTCTCCATCCCTTCGAGCATGGCGGCGCTGTTGACGCGAGCCCACACGATGCTGCCGTCTCGCCGCTGGAAGCGCAGCTCCGTCCGAAACGGCGCCCGAGCGGTTGCCGCGTCACGCCAGTCGGCAAAGACACGCCGGCGATCCTCCGGGTGAATCACCCTGCTCCAGCTCGTGCCCAGACTCTGCTCGAAGGTGAGCCCGGAAATCGCTTGGTAGGCCGAGTTGGTGTAGACGCAGCCGCCGCGCGGGTCGGAAACGAAGATACCCAGCGGCGAGGCATCACTCATCGCGCGGAATCGTGCCTCACTGTTCCGCAACGCGTCTTGGGTAGCCTTGCGGTCGATGAAATACCGCAGGGCTCGTGGTAGCCAGTGGCTGTCGACATGACTCTTGACGAAGTAGTCCTGCGCACCGCGCCGCACGGCCTGGCGCGCGTCTTCTTCGTTGCCCGCTGCGCACAGGACCACAACCGGGACGCAGGGGGCAGCCGCGAGAACCTGGTCGAACAGCGCGATATCCTGGCCGTCGGGCAGTGTGAGGTCGAGCAGCACGACTGCGATATCATCCCTGCCCAGGCGTTCGAGCGCGTCGGACAGCCGCGCGACCCTTTCCACACGAAACGCGCCTTCGTCCCCACCCGTGAGCGCCGCCTGGATGAGGCCGGCATCGGCGGGATCGTCCTCGACAAGAAGCACCGTGGCCGGAGTATCGTTCATCGCTTCCACGATCTTGTGACGAAGTCGCCGCAGCGACGGCACAGCGCCCCGCTCCGCGATTCGGTTCAGGACGCCAAGGACATCAATTCCTCTTGAGCTCTCCGAACCGCTTGATCCGCGCCTCGGCTCCATCTTGCGCGCCCCCATGAGTCTCCTGGCTCTTCTCCGCCACCACGTCACCGTTCCCGGCAGTCACCTTGCCGCAATCACCGGCGAGCCTGCCCCACTGCGACTTTACCTTGCCCACGCTTGCCCTTGATCCGTTTCCAGTGGCCTTGGACGATATTCCAGTTCATTTCGAGCGTCTTTCGTTCGTGAGGCGGGTGGCGGAATTGCCAATCGGACATACATCGCGCCCGCGGCCGGCATTTCGCCGCGTGAATCGATCCCACAACGACCGGATATCGAGGGAGCCGATTGCACAACTCGGACCGATCCCCAGGAAATTGCGGCTACACACACAAGGCTAATCGTATGATCTTGCGCGGTCCGTACGGTGACGCACATAGGACCATGCCCGGCCGGAAACGCATGGGTAATGCCCCCCGCGCGCCACGCAGGACGCGCAGGTCATGCCGTTCACACCGATGCGGATTTCACGGGGCATTGGAATATCTGGTCAGACCGGGGGTGACATGGGGGAGGGCCGCTGGGAAAGCGAGTGATGCTGACCCGGCGCGACCGGAGCAACGAGCTGTGATCTGTCGGCGGCAGCACCGGGTTGGTTTTTTATCGGCATAGGGATCGCCACCCTTATCCCAGCGCACCCCAGGGTAGACTTCCGATCGCCAGCTATGTACGCAAGCAGACAGACGGCGAAGGCGGCTCTCGTCAAGCTCCAGTCATTGGGGCCAAATCCGGCGGGCAATGTCCGCACTGCGGCGCTAGGCGCGGGTTGAAAGCGGCACGCTCTCGGCAAAGAGAAGTGTGTGGTCGGCCGGGCGCGCCGAGACGGCACTCCCGCGACAGCGGCGCGGGCGTGTAGGGTTGCTCTTGTCCCCCCGTTCGTCAGGAGCGTCGGTATGATCTTTCGTCAATTGTTCGAGCCCGTCTCCAGCACCTATACCTACCTGATCGCATGCGAGGACACCGGCCAGGCCATCCTCGTCGATTCCGTGCTGCCCGCGTGGCAGCACGACCTGGAGGTATTGAAGGACCTGGGGCTGCGACTGGCCGCCACCCTGGACACCCATGTCCATGCCGACCACATCACCGCGGCCTCGCACCTGCGGCGGGAGACCGGAAGCGCCATCGCCCACCCCGCCATCGACGCGCTGAGCTGTGTCGATCGCCCGATCCGGGAAGGAGAGCCACTGGTGCTCGGGAGCGTCCGACTGGATCCCCTGTACACCCCCGGACATACCGACGGCCATCACGCGTACCTCCTGGGGGACCGGGCGTTGACCGGAGATGCCCTGTTGATCGATGGCTGCGGCCGGACCGATTTCCAGGGCGGCGACGCGGCGACCCTGTACCGAAGCATCCACGACAAGTTGTTCACTCTGCCCGGTGAGACGCTGGTCTACCCGGCCCATGACTACGAGGGGCGCTGCGTCTCCAGTATCGCCCAGGAGATGCAGCGCAACCCCCGCCTCGGCGGTGGCAGGCGCATACAGGCGTTCGTCGACATCATGGAGGTCATGGACCTTCCGTACCCGAAGTTCATCGATTTCGCGTTACCCGGAAACCGGGCGTGCGGCATGTGTCCCGAGGAGATCCCGGATCACCTCCAGGAATACTGCGATCGGATCTCCAACAACCGTCAAGGTTGATCCCGACAGCCGTTCGAAGCCCACGCCGGAAGCAACCAAGACCCGGACGAGCGTGGAGCTATGTACGTAACCGTACAGACCGCGCCTGATCACGCGGCTAACGTACCAGCTGCGCCCGGACTCTCCCGGCAGGCGGAGGAAGTGGCCGCTGCCATGCCGTCCCATTCACGGAAAGCCACGCCGACATTCCCGCACATCGTGGCGGCCGATCCCCCGTGCCCTCGCGTTTGGTGGCCGTGCCGAAGGCACGTGGACTACGAGCTCGGCCCGGTGCCGCACGACGAGGCGGTTCGCTCGATAATTCGACACCTCGCGGCCGTAACAGCCATCTCCGGTGCTGGAGGAGGTTCCACATGATACTGCGAATATCTCTTTTTCTTGCCACCAATGCGGCGGTGCTGGTGCTCATCAGCGTCGCCTTCCGCCTGTTCGGCATCGAGGGCTTGTTACAGCAGAACGGCGTGGATCTGAACCTGAACGCATTGCTGATCATGTCGGCGATCATCGGTTTCGGCGGTTCGTTCGTCTCGCTGGCCCTATCCAAGTGGATGGCCAAACGCACCATGGGCGTTCGCATTGTCGGCCCATCGACTGACCGCTCCGAACAGTGGCTGCTGCGAACCGTCGAATGTCTCGCCCGCGACGCCGGCATCGGCATGCCTGAGGTAGGTATCTTCGATTCATCCGAGCCCAACGCATTCGCCACCGGCATGAACCGCAACAAGGCCCTGGTGGCGGTCAGCAGCGCCCTGCTGAGCGGCCTGAAAGACGATGAGGTGGAGGCCGTCCTGGGCCACGAAATCAGCCACGTCCGCAACGGCGACATGGTGACAATGGGTCTGCTCCAGGGCGTCGTCAATACCTTTGTGATCTTCCTTTCCCGGGTGATCGGCCACGTGGTCGACCGGGTGGTGCTCAGGACCGAGCGGGGTTACGGTCCCGCCTACTTCATCACCTCCATTGTCGCCCAGGTCCTGTTGTCGTTTCTCGCGACCGCCATCGTCATGGGGTACTCCCGCCGACGGGAATATCGCGCCGACGCCGGCGCCGCGTCGCTGGCGGGGCGCGACAAGATGATCGCCGCCCTGAGACGGCTGCAGGCCGTACACGAGCCCCATGACCTGCCCGAGCAGCTCGCCGCCTTTGGCGTTGCCGGCGGAATCGGGCAGGGGCTGACGAATCTGTTCCGCAGCCATCCTCCCCTGGCAGACCGCATCGCGGCACTGGAGCAGATCGGAGATTGAACGTCGGCCAGCCCTCGCGTCCCGCAAACTGAGTGGCTGCACCCTGTCACCATGACATCCTTGCGACACCATACCGAACGCCACCGTACCGACCGCATCGGCTGGCTGCGCGCCGCCGTGCTCGGCGCCAACGACGGTATCGTCTCCACCGCCAGCCTCGTGCTCGGTGTCTCGGCGGCGGGCACCGGTCACAGCACCGTACTGTTGACCGGCATTGCGGGGCTTGTGGCCGGGGCCATGTCCATGGCCGCCGGCGAGTACGTCTCGGTCCACTCGCAGGCGGATACCGAGGGTGCCGACTTGGCGCGTGAGAGCGCCGAGCTCGAACGGGATCCGGCCGCCGAACGCCGTGAGCTGACGGCCATCTATGCCGCCCGCGGCCTGGAGCCGGGCCTGGCGGAGCAGGTGGCCGAACAACTAATGGCGCACGACGCACTCGGTGCCCATGCGCGCGACGAGCTCGGCATCTCCGAGACCCTCGGTGCACGGCCGATCCAGGCCGCCCTGGCGTCGGCCGCCAGCTTTGCGGTCGGTGCCGCGCTGCCGTTGGCCGCGACAGCGTTGGCGTCCGGGCGCACCTTGATTCCATCGGTATCGGGGATGTCGCTGATCTTCCTGGCCCTGCTGGGCGCCATCGCCGCACGGGCCGGGGGCGCCAACGTCCTGGTGGGCGCATGGCGGGTAAGCTTCTGGGGTGCGCTGGCAATGGCAATCACCGCGGGTGTGGGAGCCTGCTTCGGCACGGCCGTCTGAGACCTGGAGTAGAAGCCCCGCACGGAGACGATTCGTTGGGCTCGCAGCGCTGTCACGAAGCCACCCGAAACGAACAGTCGTCCCACATGACATGCTCACGCCCCGCGGCGGCGGCCGTGAGTATCTAGATCAAGGGCAATGCCCGATGCGTGAGGCTGACGCTTTGGTCTTCGTCGTCGCTCCGCGGGGCGCTGCCCTGGGGGTCCAGCGGTTCATTCACATGCGCCGCGACGGCAGCCTTAAGACGCGCCAGGACGGCCGACACGTCTTCCGCCAGCTGGGCGCTGGGCACGGTTCCGCTGTGCCCCATCCTCTTGATGAGCGTCACGGCGCATGAGGTGGGTCCGTAATTTCAAGCACAATTGGAGTCAGTAATCGTGAGTGCCGAGGCCCTACGGGCGGAAAGATGACACCAACTCCAATGCCTTCAGCAATCACTTCCCGATTTCCGTCACCCTCTCCGAGCCATGAGAACCAAGAAACAACGTGACTCGATCGTGATCCACTCCAGTCACGTGCCGTACAAGTGTGTCACGTGGAGTCACGTTAGCGTGGGGCCGTATGCGCTAATTCATTGAACATAACGGACTCTAGAAGCGAGCTTTGGATTCGCAATGCGAAGGTCAGGGGTTCGATCCCCCTCGGCCCACCAATCTCCTCCGAATAATTGGCCAAACTGGCCAGCCTGCTTTGGCTCATAGCGTGACCGAACATGACTTGCCCGGTCGAACAAGGCGACAGCGGCACCCACGTTCCAGTGACTCAACCAGCGCCGCGAGGATACCCACAGGGTTGGTCTCCTGCACCGGCGCCAATCACCCGCATTAGCCTATGACTTAGAGTACGTTACGGACAGACCCCGATACGTGCTGTTCTCAGCCTGCCCAGAAACCCGACATGGCGACAGCTCAATTGAGCCCCAGCGCTTTGAACGCTGCCTGGCGCGTGTCGCCGAAGAAGACCGGATCGACTTGCTCCAGCACGTCCGGATTCACTTCCAGAAATTGCCGTTTGTTCTC
>CAYQDX010000160.1:0-9053 GCA_964416345.1 uncultured Ectothiorhodospiraceae bacterium | reverse complement strand
CGAGTTGACCATGATGGAAAACCGTTTCGTCCCGGCCCGCTTCAAGGACGGCTACGGTCCGGTGGGCGCGTGGTTCCTGCTGTTCAAGGCCAAGGTGATGAACGGCGCGGGCGAGGACTACAACGCCCTGCGCGGCGACGTCATCAAGGACCAGAAGCGCTTCGGCAAGTACGGCCAGGGCGTTCCGGGCACCTGCCTGCGTAACCACGTCATGCTGCAGGAAATGCGCGACGGCCGCGGCCCGATCCTGATGGATACGCCGACGGCGCTCGCCAACCTCGCGAAGAACATGACCCCGAAGGAAGTGCAGCACCTGCTGGCGGAAGCCTGGGAAGACTTCCTCGACATGACCATCGGCCAGTGCGGCGTGTGGGCCGGCGAGAACATCGAGCCGGACAAGGAGATGTCCGAGCTGATGCCCACCGAGCCGTATCTGCTGGGCTCACACGCCGGCTGCGCCGGCATCTGGGTCTCCGGTCCCGAGGATCTGCCCGGTGTGCCTGATCACTATCACTGGGGCTACAACCGGATGACGACGGTCAAGGGACTGTTCACCGCCGGTGACGGTGTGGGTGCCTCGGGTCACAAGTTCTCCTCGGGCTCCCATGCCGAGGGTCGCATCGCCGCCAAGGCCATGGTCAAGTTCGTCATTGAGAACAAAGACTTAAAGCCAGAGCTGGCCCGCAGCGTGGAAGACCTGGTGGAAGAGATCTACCGCCCGGTGCGCACCTTCCTGGAGCACAAGGATTACTCCACCGCCATCGACGTGAACCCGCACTACATTACCCCGAAGATGTTCCAGTTCCGTCTGCAGAAGATCATGGACGAGTACGTGGCCGGTGTATCCACGATGTACCAGACTAACGCCGCCATGCTGGGTGTCGCCGAGCGCAAACTGGAAATGCTCCGTGAGGACTCCGTCAAGATGCGTGCCAAGGACCTGCACGAGCTACTGCGGGCCTGGGAGAACTACCACCGCATCCTGGCCGCCTACGCCCACATGAAGCACATTCAGTTCCGCCAGGAGAGCCGCTACCCCGGTTACTACTACCGGGCCGACTTCCTGCAAGTCGACGACGAGAACTGGAAGTGCTTCGTGAACTCCAACTACGACCGGGACACCGGCGAGTGGAGTCTCAAGAAGGTTCAGTACGTCCAGCTCATCAAGCCCGCCGCGGGCGAGCCCAAGGGAATCTCTAACCCCGGCTCCCCTGTCTAAGTCGGCAGCCGGCTGACTGATAGGCCGGGCATCCGCAGGGGTGCCCGGCCTTTTTCGTCAAGTCGTGCCGGGCTCCGGATATTTTTGGCCCCCGGCCTTGAGCCCTAGACTGCAGTGGTGCTCGGATGTGCTCCGGGCCCTAAGAATCACGCAATCGACTACAGGGACTTGCCATGACCATCGAGAACACCGATTTCACCGACGAGCTGGCCGACGAGCCTTTCGAGGGCAGCCTGGACGCGCCCTTCGAGAGTCCGGTCCAACCCCATCAGCTGCGCCTCGAGGACAGCTTCCAGTTCAGCTGCCACAAGGGCATCTCCTGCTTCAACGCATGCTGCAAGAGCATCGACTTCACGCTGACGCCCTATGACATCCTGCGCTTGAAGCGCCGACTGGGCATCGTTGCCGGGGAGCTGGTGGCACGCCACACGCTGCCTTTCGAGATGGACCACCACGGCATGCCCGGGCTCAAGCTCATGACCAAGCCGGGCACTAGCGAATGCGTGTTCCTGACCGAGGCGGGCTGCAGCGTCTACGAGGACCGCCCCGCTGCCTGCCGCTACTACGCCCTGGGTGCCATGGGCGTGCGCAAGAAGGACGGGGCCGTGGTGGAGGACGTCTATTTTGTGGTCAAGGAGCCCCATTGCATGGGCCATTTCGAGCCCAAGACCCAGACCGTTGCCGAATACCGGGCGGAGCAGGGTGTGGACCTCTACGACGAGATGAACCGCGAATGGCGGGACATCATCATCAAGAAGCGCTCCAGCGGCCCTACCGTCGGCAAGCCCACCGGGCGCAGCTTTCAGCTGTTCGACATGTGCAGCTACGACATGGACAGCTTTCGCGAGTTCGTGCAGAGCCCCGGCTTCCAGGAGGTTTTCGCGGTCGAGGACGAAGAGCTCCGGCGCCTGCTGGACGACGAGGACCAGCTCTTGCGCTTCGCCTTTCGCTTCCTCAAGCAGGTGCTGTTTGGCGAGCGCACCATCGAGCTGAGGGAAGGTGCCCGCGAGCGGCGACTCGCCAAGGCCAAGGAGCGGCTGGAATCCCGTCGAGCAGTAGAAGCCGCGAGCCGCCAGCGCCAGGAAGACGAGCGCTATGGGGACGAGGGCGGGCACAGCTGAGCGCCGGGTGGCCCGCAGTCTCGGAGGGTAGCCTCTGCTGCGCCAATCCTTCAACTGCTGCTGACTGGGTGAGATATGCGGTCGTAGGCCTGATATGATTTGGCTGCGCCGGAACGCTGGCGTACCTGTCGAGCCTCGGTGGTTTCCTCTTGGGGGGCGCACGATCCAGTGTCATTGGAAGCCAAGTATCTGATTTCCGGGGATGAGCTGGGCGCGCTGACGGCGCAGCCGGCGACTTCGGTGCTTGCCGCGCTGGGCGACGGGCAGATGCTCCGCCTGCCGGGTGGCCGCGCCGGCATCCGCCCAGAGGCGGTGCGCACGGCCCTCGATGCACGGGGCTTCGACTATGCATTCCGCGTCATCGCCCATGTCAACCTCAAGGGCGGCACCGGCAAGACCACCATCACCGCCGCCAGCCGCGCGGTGCTGCCCCTACCCGTCGTCGAGCTGGTAGCGGTTTCCGCCATCCAGCGCGCAATGGTCAAGGCGTTGCGCGGGCTCTATGACGTCGATTACCTGGAGCGGCGGGCAAAAGGCCGTGGTCGCCGCCTTGATAGGCGGCACATATTCGAGTCTGCTCGCCAATTCTCTGGGGCGGCTCACCATTCGATTGGGGCTGTTGGGGGCGGTCGCGCCGCTGGCCGTGGCAAACGGTGCGATTTGCTACGCGATGGGCAAGGTGCTCGTGCAGCACTTCGAGGCCGGCGGCACCCTGCTAGACTTTGATTTTCAGAAGATGAAGGGCTACTACGCCCGCCAGTACGAGCAAGGTAGGCGAGAGGCGGCACGGATTCGCGGGCTAGGCGGCGAGTAAGCTCCCAGGCGGCACGCGCCTTGGCCTCCGCGTTATCCTGCCGGGATTGCACGACGCCAGGCGCACTCAGGCAAAGGGAACGTGGCGAAGACTGCATTGATCCTAGGGATTTCTGGACAAGATGGCACCTACCTCGCTCAACTGTTGCTGAGCAAGGGCTATGAGGTGCACGGCACGTCCAGGGATGCCGCGACCCAGCATTTCGGGGGGCTGGGTCGGCTGGGGATTCGGGATGCCGTGCAGCTGCACTCTGCGTCGCTGCACGATTTCCGCACGCTGCTGGAGGTGGTAACCCGGGTCGCGCCGGACGAAATATACGACTTGGCCGGGCAAAGCTCGGTCGGTCTGTCCTTCGAGCAGCCCATGGAGACCTTCGAGAGCGTGTCCATCGGGGTCATTCAGGTGTTGGAAGTGCTGCGCTACCTCAAGGCACCCACCCGCTTCTACAACGCCTGCTCCAGCGAGTGCTTCGGCGAGGTGGACTTTGGCGCCCGTAGCACGGAAACCTCGCCCTTTCATCCACGTAGTCCGTATGCCATGGCCAAGGCCGCCGGATTTTGGGCGACCGCCAACTACCGCGAGGCCTTCGGCCTCTATGCTTGCTCGGGCATCCTGTACAACCACGAGTCTCCCTTGCGGCCGGAGCGCTTCGTCACCGGCAAGATCGTTGCCGCCGCCGTGCATCTCGCGCGCGGAGAGCGTCTGGTGCTGCAGCTGGGCAATCTGGATATCTGGCGGGACTGGGGCTACGCGCCCGAATATGCCGACGCCATGTGGCGCATGCTGCAGCAGCAACAGCCCAGTGACTACGTGATTGCCACCGGGGAGTCCCACAGTCTGCAGGAATTCCTGGAGCGGGTGTTCGCTAGGGTGGGACTGCACTGGCGAGAGCACGTGCGGGCCAATCCGGAGCTGCTGCGGCCCTCGGATCTGTATTACAGCGGAGCGGACCCATCCAAGGCCCTGCGGGACCTGGGCTGGCAGGCGACGACCCGATTCGATGCCCTGGTGGGTCGCCTGGTCAACGCCAAGCGCGAGGAGACGCCGTGATGACCGTGCCCTCGCCGGTGCCTATCGGTGAGCAGCGGCCGCGGTGATCTGCGCAGCCGGCTGGGTCGGCTGCGCGGTGAGTCCCTGCCGGGTTGCGGCACTGCCGAGATGCCTTTTCGCGAGCGGGTGGAGCGGCTGCTGCGCCTGCCCCGGCCCGCTGGCTCGGGCCTGAGCTTCCACGATGACGAAGTGGTAGCCCGCCAGTTGGGCGGCGAAGTGGTGGACCCCGGCCTCATCCGGCTGGGGTGGCGGACGCCCATATCCAGTGCCCACGGACGGGTGCGTCTACGGCGTCTGCAGGACAGTGCGGGCATGACGCCGCTGGCCGATCTGCCCCAGGAGCCGGGCAGACTCCTGTTCCTGGACACGGAGACCACGGGGCTGGCTGGTGGCACGGGGACCGTGGCCTTTCTCGTCGGGCTGGCCTTCCTCGAAGGCGACAGCCTGGCGGTGGAGCAATGGCTTTTGACCCGTTTCGCAGGCGAGCCCGCCCTGCTGGGGGCCGTCGTCCTGCGCCTAGGGGCCGCCGCCCATTTGGTGAGCTTCAACGGTAAGAGCTTCGACATGCCCCTGCTTTCCGGGCGGCTGCGGCTGGCCGGCATGGAGGACCCGGTCGCGCGACTGCCCCATCTCGACCTGCTGCACTCGGCACGGCGGGCGTTCGCCTCCCGCTGGAGCGACTGTCGTCTGCAGACCATGGAGCGGCAGCTGCTCGGCTTCCGGCGGCGGGGGGATCTGCTCGGCGCCGAGGTGCCCGCCGTGTGGCGTGATTTCCTGCGCCGCGGGGATCTCGGACGCCTGCCTGCCGTTGTGCAGCACAACCGCTGGGACCTGATGAGCCTCGCCGCACTGCTGCCTGCGCTGTTGGAGGTCTACGCCGAGGGGCATCCACAAGCTGACCCCCTGGCGCTGGCGCGTGCGCACCTGCAGCGCGGCGAGATCGCCGCTGCGCGGAATCATCTGGAGCGGCAGCGTGATCGCCTGGAGTCGGACGGGCTGCTGGAGCTGGCGCGACTGCGCTCGCGTAGCGGCGACTGGGCTGCCGCATTGGATTTGTGGGAGAGGTTGGCGGGTCGGGGCAATGCCGTCGCTTGCGAGCGCCTGGCCAAGTATCACGAGCACATGGCTCATGATATTCAGCAGGCCCTGGATTGGGCACGGCAACTCTTGGTCCTGGATCCGGAGAATGCGGCTCATCGGCGGCGCCGCCGCCGGCTGGCGGCCAAGCTCGGATAACATGGGGCCGGGCCGATCCGGACGGCATCGAGCCGTTCCGGCTCGCTGCGGTGGGAATGTCCAAGGCCGCCAGCTCATCCTCGGCGGGCGTGAGGGGCGGGCTGAGCCCTTTCGTGGCTGCCGCTAACTCATTGTTGCAAAATGCACAATTCGCTCATATAATCCCGTTCCGCAGACGCGGTGGCTGGTTGGCCTTGCTTGAGGTGTAGCCGGAACGGGCCAACATCCCGTCATGGAGTACTGGAGGCCCCGCTGGGGCCTTTTTTGTTGCGCAGGCGTCGGCCGGAGAGCGGGCGGGTGCAGCGGGGCGTCGGCGGTGGTTATCGTGGAGCCTCGACGCTATAATGCAACGTTTGAGATCCCTTCGGGGTGACGATGGTGGGCGTTTGCGCCCACTTTTTGTTTTCGGGTGCACCATGGGTCGAGTACAAGAGCTGGTCGCCCCAGTGGTGGCGGCGCTGGGCTACGAGCTGGTGGGCGTAGAGCACGTCCCGCACGGTCGCCACTCGATCCTTCGGCTGTATATTGATCGCGACGACGGCGTCACCGTGGACGATTGTGAGCGGGTCAGCCGCCAGGTGAGCGCCTTGTTGGATGTAGAGGACCCGATTCCCGGCGAGTATGTACTGGAGGTGTCTTCTCCCGGGCTGGATCGCCCACTGCTCAATGCGGAGCACTTCCAGCGGTTTGCCGGACACCCAGTGCGGCTGCGTCTGACTCAGCCGATGGAAGGCCGGCGGAGCTTCTCGGGGCTGCTGCAGGGCCTGCGAGGCGATCAGGTCCTGCTGCTGGTGGACGGAGTCGAGGTCGCGCTGCCCCTGGCGAAGATCGACAAAGCGAATTTGGTGCCTGAGCTGTGATGCGCGGGCCATTGGGATGGTGGCGAGGCTGTCGAAATGAACAAAGAGATTTTGTTGGTCGTGGATGCTGTGTCCCACGAGAAGGGCGTGGACAAGGAGATCATCTTCGAGGCCATTGAGGCGGCCCTGGAGACCGCGACCAAGAAGCGTCACGGTGACGAGATCGACGTTCGGGTAGCCATTGATCGCACGACGGGGGACTATGAGACCTTTCGCCGCTGGCTGGTCACCGACGGGGCCGAGCCGGAAGAGGGTGACGCGGAGTCGCAGCCTGACAAGCAGCTGACTCTGATGGAGGCGCGTGCGCGCGATCCCGACGTGCATGCGGGGGACTACGTCGAGGAGCCGATGGAGTCCATCGCTTTCGGACGCATCGCGGCGCAGACGGCGAAGCAGGTTATCGTCCAAAAAGTGCGCGAGGCCGAGCGTGCGCTCATCGTGGATGCCTACCAGTATCGCATGGGCGAGCTGGTGACCGGCGTCGTCAAGCGCGTGGACCGGGGCAACGTAATCTTCGACCTCGGCGGCAACGCCGAGGCGCTGATCAGCCGTGAAGACATGATTCCCCGGGAGTCGGTGCGTCCCGGGGACCGCCAGCGTGGATACCTCTACGACGTGCGCTCCGAGCCGCGCGGCCCACAGCTGTTCGTCAGTCGAACTCGCCCGGAGTTCCTGGTGGAGCTGTTCAAGATCGAGGTGCCGGAGTTCGGCGAGGGACTCATCCAGGTGATGGGTGCGGCCCGCGACCCCGGGCTGCGGGCGAAGATTGCGGTGCGCTCGCGTGACCAGCGCATCGATCCGGTGGGAGCCTGCGTCGGCATGCGCGGCTCCCGGGTGCAGGCGGTGTCCAACGAGCTCTCAGGCGAGCGCATCGACATCGTGCTTTGGGACGACAACCCGGCGCAGTTCGTAGTCAATGCCATGTCGCCGGCAGACGTGGTCTCCATCGTCGTCGACGAGGATTCCCACAGCATGGACATCGCCGTCTCAGAAGAGCAGCTGTCTCAGGCCATCGGACGCAACGGCCAGAATGTGCGCCTGGCGAGCCAGCTTACCGGCTGGGAGCTCAACGTGATGAGCGAGGCTCAGGCGGATGAGAAAAGTGAGCAGGAGTCCGAGTCCTTGCAGGGGATGTTCATGCAGCAGCTCGATGTGGACGAGGAGGTGGCCACGATTCTGGTGCAAGAGGGATTCTCCAGCATTGAGGAGGTGGCCTACGTGCCTGCACAGGAGATGGCCGCCATAGAGGAGTTCGACGAAGAGATTGTCGAGGAGCTGCGCAACCGGGCCAAGGACGTGCTGCTGACGCGCGCCATCGCTAGTGAAGAGCAGCTCGACACGGCCGAGCCTGCCCAGGATCTGTTGGATCTCGAAGGCATGGATACCCACCTGGCCTACCAGCTGGCGAGTCGAGGGGTTACCACCCGCGAGGATCTCGCGGAGCAGTCGGTCGATGACCTGGCAGACATAGAGGAACTGGAGGAGGCGCGCGCTGCCCAGCTCATCATGACCGCGCGCGCACACTGGTTCGAGAACGAGTAAGCGCGCCGGAGGGGTAGATAATGATGTCTGAGGTAACGATTCGACAGTTCGCCGATGCGGTAGGTATCCCCGTCGACCGTTTGCTCATTCAGCTGACCGAAGCGGGTCTGCCGAGCAAGGGCGCCGACGACACCATCTCCGACAAGGAGAAGGTGGAGCTGCTGGGTCACCTGCGCCGCAGCCATGGCGGCGGCGAGGTCCGATGTCTGGCGGAGCCGAAAAAGATTACCCTCAAGCGCAAGACGGTCACCGAGCTGCGTGTCGGTGGCCAGGGTCGGGCGAAGACCGTGAGTGTGGAGGTGCGCAAGCGCCGCACCTATGTTAAGCGCAGCCTGGTGGCCGCAGAGGAGACCGACCGCCTGGCTCGCGAGGCTGCCGAGCGCGAGCGGCTGGAGGCCGAGCAGCAGGCGGTGCTGGAGGAGGCGCGCCGCAGGCGCGAGGAAGAGGAGCGGCTCAAGGAAGAGGCACGCCTCAAGGCCGAGGAGGAGGCGCGTCTAAAGGCCGAGGAAGAAGAGGCGCGTCTAAAGGCCGAAGAGGAGGCCCGTCGCAAGCAGGCCCAAGCCGAGGCCGAGGCCCAGCGCCGCGTCGCCACGCCGACGGCACCGGCGGAAAAGGAGAAAGAGAAGAAGGGCCCCGAGAAGGAGCGCAAGGGCAAGCGTCGCGAGGAGGACGCCACCAAATACGGTCGCCAGGAGCTGCACGTTTCCGCCGACAAGGCCGGGCGGCGCAAGAAGAAGGCCCGCCCCAAGGCTGTCACTGTGGCTCAGCCACGGCACGGCTTCGCCAAGCCAACCGCGCCCATCGTGCGCGAGGTCGGTATCCCCGAGACCATCACCGTCGCCGAGCTGGCCCAGAAGATGACGGTCAAGGCGACCGAGGTCATCAAGACCATGATGAAGCTCGGCACTATGGTCACCATCAACCAGGTCATCGACCAGGAGACCGCGACCATCGTGGTCGAGGAGATGGGCCATAAGGCCAAGCTGCTCAAAGAGAATGCCCTGGAGGAGGAAGTCACCCAAGCGGCCGCCTACACCGGCGAGTCCGAGCCGCGGGCGCCGGTGGTGACCATTATGGGCCATGTGGACCATGGAAAAACCTCCTTGCTGGATGTTATCCGCAAGACCAAGACACGGATAACCGATGGAGAAGCAGGTGGAATTACCCAGCATATCGGTGCCTATCATGTCAAGATCGACCGGGGGCAGATC
>CAYQDX010000159.1:5101-9067 GCA_964416345.1 uncultured Ectothiorhodospiraceae bacterium | reverse complement strand
CCATCGCCTGTGCGGGCAGCTCCTGGGACAACCGGGGCACGCGCTCCAGCGGGCCGACCCTGTATCGCATCGGCATGACCACGGATCTCACCGAGCAGGACGTGATCATGGGGCGCAGCGAGAAGCGTCTGTTCCACGCCATTAAGCAGGCCGTTGACGAGCACAAGCCCGCGGCGGTGCTCGTCTACAACACCTGTGTGCCCGCCCTGATCGGAGACGACGTGGAGGCGGTGTGCAAGGCCGCCGCCCAGCGCTGGGGCACGCCGGTGGTGCCGGTGGACGCGGCGGGCTTCTACGGCACCAAGAATCTCGGCAACCGCATCGCGGGCGAGACCATGGTCAAGCACGTGGTCGGCAGCCGGGAGCCGGATCCGCTGCCCGAGGGCGCAAGGCGCGAGGATATCGAGGTGCACGATGTCAACCTCATCGGCGAGTACAACATCGCCGGCGAGCTCTGGCACGTGCTGCCGCTCTTCGACGAGCTGGGCCTGCGGGTGCTGTGCACGCTCTCCGGAGACGCCCGCTTCCGGGAGGTGCAGACCATGCACCGGGCGGAAGTGAACATGATGGTCTGCTCCAAGGCCATGGTGAACGTCGCCCGCAAGCTGCAGGAGCGGTTCGGCACGCCCTGGCTCGAGGGCAGCTTCTACGGCATCACCGACACCTCGCAGGCGCTGCGCGACATCGCGCGCATCATCGCCGACCCGGATCTCGGCGCCCGCACCGAGGCCTTGATCGCCCGCGAGGAGGCGCGCATCCACGCCCAGTTGGCGCCTTGGCGGGACCGGCTGCGGGGCAAGCGCGTGCTGCTTTATACCGGCGGCGTGAAGTCCTGGTCGGTGATCTCGGCGCTGCAGGATCTGGGTCTGGTGGTGGTGGCCACGGGCACCAAGAAGTCCACCGAGGAGGACAAGGCCCGCATCCGCGAGCTGATGGGACCGGAGGCCAAGATGATCGAGGATGGCAATCCCCGGGCGCTGCTCGACATCGTCAAGGAGTACCGGGCGGACATCCTCATCGCCGGCGGTCGCAACATGTACACGGCACTCAAGGCGCGGCTGCCGTTCCTGGATATCAACCAGGAGCGCGAGTTTGGCTACGCCGGTTATCAGGGCATGCTGGAGCTGGTGCGCCAGCTGGCGCTGACTCTGGAGAGTCCCATCTGGCCGGCCCTGCGCAAGCCGGCGCCGTGGGCCAGCCCCGCGCTGGGTGAGGCGCTCTCGGTGGGAAGGGTCTGAGATGGTCGAGATCGTCAAGCGCAACAAGGCCCTCTCGGTCAGCCCCCTGAAATCCAGCCAGCCGGTGGGAGCCTCGCTCGCCTTCCTGGGACTCAAGCGCGCGATACCCCTGCTGCACGGCTCCCAGGGGTGCACGGCCTTCGCCAAGGTGTTCTTCGTGCGCCATTTCCGCGAGCCCATTCCGCTGCAGACCACCGCCATGGATCAGGTCAGCACGGTGATGAGCGCGGACGAGAACGTGGTGGAAGGCCTGGCGACCATCGCCGGCAAATCCAAGCCGGCGGTCATCGGCCTGCTCACCACCGGACTCTCGGAGACCCAGGGCACGGACATCAAACGCACGGTGCGCATGTTCCGGGAGCAGCATCCCGAGCACGCCGAGGTGCAGATCGTTCCGGTCAACACGCCGGATTTCAGCGGCTGCCTCGAGAGCGGCTACGCCCTGGCGGTGCAGGCCATGGTGGAGACCCTGGTGCCCGAGGTGGCCAGCGCGGAGACCCGGCCGGGCCGGCGGCCGCGGCAGGTCAACGTGTTGCCGGGGGCGTTCCTGACCCCGGGTGATCTGGAAGTGTTGAAGGATCTCATCGAGTCCTTCGGCCTGCGCCCGGTGCTGGTCCCCGATCTCTCCGATTCCCTGGACGGCCACCTGACGGATCAGGACTTCAGCCCGCTGACCATAGGCGGCACGCCCTTGTCGGAGCTGGCGACCCTCGGGGATGCCGCCGCCACGGTGGTGGTGGGACCGTCCATGTTCCATGCCGCGGACCGGCTCAAGGCGCGCACCGGGGTGCCGGACTACCGCTTCGCCTCTCTCCTGGGCCTGGAGGCCAATGATGCCCTGCTGCTGGCCCTGACCGAGATCTCGGGCAGACCGGTGCCGGCCCGGCTGGAGCGGCAGCGCGCGCAGCTCCAGGACGCCATGCTGGACACCCATTTCATGATCGGCCTGGCGCGGGTCGCCGTGGCGGCAGACCCCGATCTGCTGGGCGCCTACACCACGCTGCTTGCGGGAATGGGCGCCGAGGTGGTGGCGGCAGTGACATCCGCCCGAGCGCATTCGCTGGAAGAGCTGCCGCTCACGCAGGTGAAGATCGGGGATCTCGAGGATCTGGAGCGCCTCGCGCGGGAGCAGGACGCCGAGCTGGTCATCGGCAACTCCCATGCCGCGCCCAGCGCCGAGCGTCTGGGGCTGCCGCTGCTGCGCGCCGGCTTTCCGCTCTATGACCTCATCGGCGGCTATCAGCGCGCCTGGATCGGCTACCGGGGCACCCGTCAGGCCCTGTTCGATCTGGCCAACCTGCTGCTGAAGAGCGAGCGACACGAGATTCATCCGTATCGGTCGATCTACGCCCAGAAGCTGGACGCGGGAGCGACGCATCCGGCGCCCGTGCAATAGCTGCCGAGGAATCCAATGGCCATCGACCGCCGACTCCGGGTGGTGAGCTCGGACGAAAGAGGAGTCCTTATGGAAGCCTTGCTGAAGGTGGCCTTCGCCACCACCGATCTGCGGCGCGTGGACCAGCATTTCGGCTCGGCCCGCGCCTTTGCCGTCTATGGCGTGGGTCCGGAGCAGTCGACGCTGGCAGAGGTGCTGCAGTTCGGCGGCCAGCTGCAGGACGGCAACGAGGACAAGCTGCAGGCGAAGCTCGAGGCCCTGCACGGCTGTGCCGCCGTGTACTGTCAGGCCGTCGGCTCCTCGGCCATCCGTCAGCTCCTCAGCCTGGGGGTCCAGCCGGTGCGGGTGAGCGAGGGGGCGCCGGTGTCCGATCTCCTGGAGTCTCTGCGGGATGAGCTGCGCCAGGGGCCGTCGGCCTGGCTGGCCAAGGCCATCGCGCGCCAGACGCCCGTCTCCCAGAAGCGCTTCGACGCCATGGAGGCGGAGGGTTGGACCGAGTGAGGCGCCAGCATGCTTGAGGCGACGGGCCGGGTGGTGGCGGTGGCCGACGGCACCGCCTGGGTGCAGACCGAGACTCGGTCCGCCTGCGGGCACTGCGCGGCCGGTGCCGGCTGCGGGACCGGGGTGCTGGCGGGTCTGCTGGGCCGGGGCCGGGCGCCTTTTCCCTTGGACAACAGCATGCAGGCCGCCGTCGGGGACGAGCTGGTGCTCGGCATCGAGGAGGACACCCTGCTGCGGGTCTCCCTCACGGTCTACCTGCTGCCGCTGCTGGCGATGCTGCTGAGCGCCCTGGCGGCGGTGGCCCTGGGGTGTCAGGACGCTGCCGCGGGCCTGTGGGGCATGGCCGGGCTGGCCGCAGGGCTGTATGGGGTGCATCGGCTTTCACGCCGCAGCAGCGGCAATTATCAGCCCATCGTGTTGGAGCGCCACCCTGCCGGGGCGAGCCGATACTAGGTTTTCGACAACGCCATATTCGTGGAGAGACGACATGACTGAAGCCACTGTGGCACTCCATCAGGACGATCCGATTATGGAGTCGGATTTCATTCAGGAAATGGTCCGCCAGATGCGTGCCCTGGATTCCTACGGAACCTACGAGGGCTGGCCCGCCACCCGCATCCTGGATCCCTTCGTGCTTACCAAGGAGCGCAAGCGCGAGATTCCCGCCATCGGCGATCCGGACGAGGTCACCGTGGCGCGCGTCAGGGCCTTCTACTAGGAGCCGTCAAAATGTCCGAGATCATCACCGGCCTCACCCGGGGCGGCGCCGCCTGGACGCCCGCGTTCGTGGTCGAGCTGAACCAGAAGAAATGCATCGGCTGCGGCCGTTGC
>CAYQDX010000159.1:0-5001 GCA_964416345.1 uncultured Ectothiorhodospiraceae bacterium | reverse complement strand
GGTCTGTCCACGCAGCGTCTTCGAGCTCGTCGAGCGCGAGATGGACGAGGACTACGACGACGAGTACGAGGACGGCTTCGACGATGACATGGCCATGGTCATGACCATCTCGGATGCCATGGACTGCATCGGCTGCGGTGCGTGCAGCCGGGTCTGCCCCAAGGACTGCCACACCCACGCCGCCAGCGCCGTGGCTGCCTGAGCAGGAGTCGAGCGATACCGAGACCGAGCAAGCGACGGTGGTTCGTGGAGGCCGTGACGGCCTGGGGCCGCGACCTGCCGAGCTGGATCTGCTACGCATGGCCCGGGTCGAGGTGATGGAGGGATAGCGGGAAGAGACGTCCAAGTTCCGCCTCTCGGGCCCCTTCTCCCTCCGGGAGAAGGCTGGGATGAGGGGAATTCAACGAAACCCCAGTCTCCGCCCCTCCGACTCCTTCTCCCCCTGGGAGAAAGTTCGGTTAAGGGGGCACATATGGAATCCAGCTCCATGTACGGTCCATTGGGACTCACCGGGACGAACGGTCCCGCGCCTTCGGGATTCCAGGGCATGGCGGGGCGGGCCTCCGTTGGCGAGCAGTCAGGGCTGGTCGGTGAGCTTCTCGGGCCAGCAGCCGATGGGCGGTCCCAGCTCGCCGGTCGCGCTCTCGAAGCGCACCGAATAGAGCTCCTGCTCCGGATCCTCCTCCGGGTGTCCGAGGTTGACCATGAGTGGGGTGCAGCAGCGTCTCATGGAGGCGATGGGCGAGCTCATCGAGGCGGTGCCGCCCATCGTCGCGTAGCTGCGCAAGCTCTTTCCCTACTGGGGCAAGAGCGGCCCCCTGGAGAACCCCGAGCAGGCCTTCCCGCCGGCCTACGCCTGAGGGCCGACACTCCCTCACGCTCACTCCTCGATTGGGGCAAGGAGGCCCCGCCAGCAATGGCGATTCCTGGCATTGGCCGGTTGGAGGCTCCGGCCGGCGCTTCTTTCAAGGCGGCGTAAGCGGCAGCGCGACGGCAATCCCGTCGGCTACCCCCAGTGGCAGCTCTGGTATACTCTACGGCCTTCAAAGCAGTGAGCCTGGCCGGGGCATCCTTCGCAGCCCACTGAATCGCCAGGAAAAGCGTTCTCACGCGAGCGATAATCAGCGGCGTCGCACGTCATCGAAGGAGTCAGCATGTCAGCCTACACGTTCCCCGCGCCCCTGGCGTACCCAGCGGGTCGGCAACACGAGGTGGCGGATCCGGCCACGGCCAAGCGCCTGGTGGAGGCCATCCCGGATCGGTCCAAGCTGCTGGCCGAGCTGAGCGGGAAGCACGTCGTTTCCATCAGCCACTTCGGCCCCGAGCTGATACTGCAGCTCTTTCACCGGGCGGCAGCCTGTGAGGCGGGCATGCGCAAGCCCATTGCCACCATGGCCTGCAAGGTCATGGGGGGGAATTTCATCGACGAGACTCGCCCCGAGACCCAGCTTGCCTTCAAGCGAGCCTGGCACGTTCTGGGCGGCGCCTATCTCGATCTCGGCGATGCGGTGTACGAGATCCTGCGCAGCAAGCGGGACCCGACAGAGATTGCGGCGCTCAACAACAACTACTGCGATTTTGCGGTGGTCAGCACCCCTAGGACAGGAATCCTGCAAGACATGCTGGAGCACTCCCAGGTGCCCCTGATCAATGCCGGAACCGGCGACGACGAGGATCCGACCCAGGCGCTGACCGTCCTGTACACGATTCTCAAGTGGCGCCCGGATCTCGCCCAGGGCGAGGTGCCGTCGGAGCGGCGCCTGCACATCGGCATCTTCGGCACGCCGGCCAACACGGACAGCATTCGCAGTCTCCTGCTCGCGCTCGCCATGTTCCCCCAAATCGTCGAGCACATCGTGCTGCTCGAGCGGGTGGAGCTGTATTTCAGCGAGGGCCAGCGCGCAGCCTTGGAGCAGGCCGGCCTGCGCATCAGCACCATGACCGAGCTGCGTCCCCATGACACCGTCATGGAGGGCCTCGAAAAGATTGTGCCCAAGCTGGATGTCATCTACACCCATCTGAGGCAGCAGCACAGCGTCAGCCGCATGGACATGTTGGAGCTCAAGAGCTTTTTCAAGCCGAACCTCATGCTGCTGAGCCCGCAGCGGCAGCTCCCGGAGTTCAGCACGATTATCAACGACTCGCCGCACAATGCGTTCTTCGCTCAGGCCCGTGCCGGAGTGTTCGTGCGCATGGCCCTGCTGAGCGCGGTGATGGCCTGAGGCGTGGAGCCGGCCGTAGGGTGTGCTGAGCGCAGCAAAGCGCACCGTTCTACCCAATTGGATCGGGCTGGGATTCGGCCACGAGGTTGGCCTCCTGCTCGAGGATCGGTGGAGCCAAGGCAAACGCCCGCCCGCCATCGCCGCCGGCCTGGTGCGGTGGACGACGGCGCCGCCGAGGTGTTTGCCCTGAGTTTCTATACCCACATGCTCAAAGGCGAGACTTTCGGCCAGGCGGTGCGTGCCGCACACGAGGAGATCTGGGTGCGTTTCCCCAGCATCAATACCTGGAGTGCGTATCAATGCTACGGAGACCCCGGCTACGTGCTGAGCAGCGACGGCAGCGAATCCGGCGTGCGCAATGCCAAGACCTACCACACGCCCGCGGAATTGGTCTCCGAGCTGAGCAACTACGGCGAATGGGTGCGCATGCGGGTGCGTGAAAAGGGCGAGAACGCCGAGGCGCTGGACAAGTTGCGCGGCGGTATTGTCGCCAAGCTCGAGGGCGTGTCTGATAAGGCTCGCAGCCAGTGGCTCGCCCGTGGCGACGTGGCGGCGGCGCTGGGCTTCGCCTGGGGGGAGACCGGCGCCTGGACCGAGGCCGTCGAATGGCTGGGAAAGGCCCTGTCGGCACAGAATGGCGATTGCCCAGTACGGGCTTTGAGCAGTGCGCCAACCTCCGGGTGAGGCTCTGCGGCGAGCGCTGGCGGGAGATGCGCGAAACAGCCGATGAGACCGGCGTCGAGGACCGCCGTCAGGGCCTGATCGAAGAGATCGAGCGTGCCATCCGGGATCTGAGCGCCGTGAGTCAGCGTGCCCCCACGCCGGAGCGCCTGAGTCTGCTCGGCAGTGCCTGCAAGCGGCTGGCCTGTCAATTGAGAGCCGCCAAATCCCGCCTAGGATCACCATGGAGGAAACACCATGAGCAAAATCATCATCGGCATCCACGGCCTGGCCAACAAGCCGCTGAAAGAAGTCCTTGCAGACGCCTGGCGCAAGGCGATCGCCGAGGGGCTCGAGAAGAATCTCAAGATTTCCAACCCCCAGCTCGACTTGCGCTTGGTCTATTGGGCAGACTTGCTCTACAAGAATCCGCTGCACGACGAGGAGAATTTTAACTTCGACGCTTTATAACGACGAGCCCTACGCACCCGCCGACGACGGGGCGCTCAAGGCCTACAAGGAGGGCTGGATGGACGATGTCCCCATTTGGGGCCGCGGTCTCGTCGGGGGCGCTGTCGATCAGCTCAAGCAGCATTTCGGCATGGATGCGCTGGCGGATTGGCTCATGGGAAAGCTGCTGAAGAATCTTGCGTTCTACTACGACGCAGACCGCAAGATCCTCGGTCGCAACGATCAGCGCGGTGTCGCCGCGCAGGTCCTGCGCGGTGAGCTTCGCGAGGCGCTCCTGGCGGAGAAGGATAAGGAGATCATGCTCATCGCCCACTCCATGGGCTCGATCATCGCCTATGACGCGCTGCGGGATCTGGGGCGCGAGGCGCCGGGTGAGGTGGCGGTCAAGGAGCTTGTCACCATCGGCTCACCGCTCGGACTTCCACACGTCATGCAGAAGATCCGCGAAGAGCGCCAGCATTACGACGCTCGTGTACGCACCCCCTCCATCGTCACGGGCGCCTGGATCAATCACGCGGACCGCAAGGACCCCGTCGCCGCCGATCCCCATTTGGCCGACGACTACGAGGCGAACGACGCGGGTGTGGGCGTGAGGGACGACCTGGTGCTCAACGACTACCACAAGCCCAACCAGCCGGAGGAGCGCAATCATCACAAGTCCTATGGCTATCTCAGGACGCCGGAGATGTCGGCAAAGATCAAGGCGTTCCTGGGTTAGCAATGAGCAGGAAATCCGCCCGATTTTTTGGTTTGAAAGCAACAACAAAAATTTCACGTAAGAGAGAGTCCATCGGTAAATTCTGAGGCGTGTCCTGGTCTCGCAGGGACGGGAGCGCCAAATAGCATTGCCAGGACGGCCGAGTCCGGGGTGGGCAGCTTCAGGCGAAAGCCCCGGACTCCCTCCGCACTGATCGCCTGCATACAGGCCGATAGTAGGGTGGATCGAGGAGCGGAGCGACGGATCCACCATGGTCTGCGGATTGTTGGTGGATCCGCTGCGCTTGATCCACCCTACATCTCCATCGTTTGCCCGGCGTCCCGATGCCGGTAGGCCGCTCGCGCCCGTGCCAACGCCGGTGGCGACGCGCCGCCCTCGGAGCAGGAAGTCTGCTGGGCTCCTTTCCCATCGGTCGTCTGCATGCAGGCCGATGGTAGGGTGGATCAAGGAGCGGAGCGACGGATCCACCGTCGTCTGCGGATTATTGGTGGATCCGCTGCGCACCCCAAGTTTGCCGGGGCCACGCTAAGCTCGCTGTCGGAGCAGCGCCTGCTCGATGGACTCCGCCTCGGCCATGGCCTCGCCGCGCGCTTCCCGGGCCTCGCGAATTAGACGCAGATTGCGCGCCGTGGTCTCGCCTTCCCAGGCCTCGCGCATGGTTGCGAGGGCGTCCGCCAGGGCGGCGCCGGCAGCGTCTGCGTCACGGGCGATCACCGCCAGCTCCAGGCGGGTGGCGTGGTCCCAGTAGTCCGGCTTGCCGGCGCGGATGCGTCGCTGGACGGCGTAGCGCACGACCGGCAGCAGCTCGTGGCGGCGCGCGTCGGGCGGGGTCTTCAGCTCCATCAGGGTGACCACGTTGATGCCCGGATAGGCGTCGCGCGGGTCAGCCTCGAACCCTTTCCGGTAGGCATCGATGGCTCGGTCGAGCTG
>CAYQDX010000158.1:0-9117 GCA_964416345.1 uncultured Ectothiorhodospiraceae bacterium | reverse complement strand
CGCCGGGAAACCAGGCGGCAACAGAGAACACAAACTTCAGCCTAAGCTCTGACACCGCTCCCGCCTACTCACCCAGTCAGACATGTAGGTGCCTGAATCTCCGTGCACTCCGCGTCTCCGTGAGAGACTTGCCTTTCTTTGCTTTCTTTGCTTTCTTTGCTTTCTTTGCTTTCTTTGCGTCCTTTGCGCCTTTGCGAGAGAACTTCTTGGTCTACGCCGCCGCCTTATCCGTCGGCGCCTCCACCCCCAATATCGTCTCCAGATCCGCCACGTCGAGCCCCAGCTCCTCAATCTGCGTCTTCTCCCGCGCCCGCTGCTCCAGGACCTCTTCCCAGTCCTTGCCCTGCTCGGCGCATTCGTCCTCCAGGGTGGAGATGCCGATCTCCATGCGCAGCTGCGCGGCCTGGGCCTCTTTGACCGGGTCGATCCAGCCGCGGCCCACCCCGATCCATTTGGCCCGGGTGTAGGCGTAGCGCTTGGCGTAGAAGTCCGGGGCCTCGGTGTTGCCGGCGTTGATGTCTTCCTCCAGCCACAGTTCGTACCGGGGCTGGGCCCAGGCGCTAGCGATCCAGGCCCGGCGGGTGGTGAAGGTGCGCCAGGCCTCCAGCAGGGCGGTCCAGGCGGTGGAGTACTTGGTCTTGGAGAAGTCTTTGTACACAAGCTCGTAGGGCAGATTCCTGCCCACGGAGAGGTGGCGCACGCAGTTCTCGACGAAAGCGGCGAAGGACCAGGAGCGCGGCCGGGGAATCGCCGAGGGGGCTCGGCTCCTACAGGGGGAACGCCGCCCTACTCAGGGGTAGGCGGGGATGGTGCGCTTCGCTTTGGTCAGCGGCACGCTACAAGCAGGCTGGCCCAACATGGGGGCGCTGCTCCCCTTACGGCGATATTGCTTCGTTGGCTGAGTGACGGATGTCCCGAAACGGGCAAATGCCATCGTGGCACAGAGCTCATTTGGCCTACTCACCTATCTCATATTCGCTCTGGACCAGCCCACTGGCGTACTGGCGGGTGGCGACATGCTTGAGGGGAATGTCGTGGGACAAGGCGCCGAAGAGCGAGGACAAGGGTCAGGCCCCGCCTTGTAGCAACCGCCCTTTCAGCTTAGAGCGGCGGTCTGGGACACAATCTTGTCCTGGTTTCACCGGATTCCGCGGTGGTGAGAAATGTGGGCTAAAACAGGGCATAGATGAACGGCGCCACCGCAGAGCCCTGGGCGCAGAAGATCAAGGCCGAGGCGGCATGGGCCTGGTGATGCTGGGTGACCACCAGCGGCGGCAGGGCGGCGGGCTTGATGCCACCTAGCGCCGGGAGCTCACGCTTGAGCAGGCCCTTGAGATAGAGCTTCTCCTTCAGCCACCACCGCCATGGCAGCCAGGAAAGAGCGCAGGCCCCGCGGATAGTCCGGGCTATGCGCCCCTTGCCGCGCCTTGAATCCGACCCCATAT
This sequence comes from uncultured Ectothiorhodospiraceae bacterium, assembly GCA_964416345.1. Lineage (GTDB taxonomy): Bacteria > Pseudomonadota > Gammaproteobacteria > CAYQDX01 > CAYQDX01 > CAYQDX01. Next base: position 7,672 of record CAYQDX010000158.1, on the reverse strand, counting down.
CCGGCGCAATCTTGGGACGACTATTTCTTTCCGCGGCCCTAATCGACCCCCTCGAGCGCGAGGCCGGCGTCCTGCAGGCAGTAGTCGATGGCGTGGACCGGAAAGCGGGCCTCGTCCTACTCGCGCGAGAGGCGCTCCTCCTCGGCCGCGGCGATCAGCCCACCGTCCTTGAGCAAGGCGGCTGCGCCGTCGTGGTTGTAGACGGAGATCCCGAGGATGTGCCTCGCCACCGCGTCGCTAGCACTGCTCCCACGGCAGGCCGTGAAAGCGCCAGCCACCTCTGGTGCCGCGATGGTGGTGCTCGTCGAGGTCCCCCTCGAAGCCCTCAGCGACATTGTAGACATCGGTGAAGCCGTTGCGGACCAGCAGCCGCCCGGCCTCCAGCGAGCGCTTGCCGCTGCGACAGATGAGCACCACCGGGGCGCAGCCGCCGGGCTCGCGGCTGACGCCTCCCAGCACCAGCTTGCGCACCTCGGTGACGAAATTGGGATTCACCACCCAGCTCGGCTCGTCGATCCAAGGGATGAGGACGGCGCCCGCCGCGTGTCCAACGAACAAGTACTCCATCGCCGAGCGCACATCCACCAGCAGCGCGGTGGGGTTCTCCTGCACTAGCTCCCAGGCCTGCTGCGGGGAAATGGTCGTGACCTCGCTCCCTTCCCTAGCCATCGCCATAGGCCTCCACCTTCAGAATCACTCCATCCACCCCCACAACCTTGACCTGGCAGCCCGCCGGGCAGTCCTCTCCCTCGATCTTCCACATGGTATCGTCGACCCGTATCCGCCCCCGGCCGTGCACCATCGGCTCGGCCAGGGTAAAGGTGCGCCCCACGTACTGCTCGCCGCGGCGGTTCAGGGTGGGCCGGTCGGTGTCCGTGGGATGACGCTTCAGGTAGGCGCGCCAGCCGACGATGCTGGCCACGGAGACCACCGCGAAGAGGAAGAGCTGGTAGCTCCAGTGCAGCTGGGGCATCGCCATGAGCGCCAGCCCGACCACCCCGGCGGCGATGCCCATCCACAGAAAGAACACCGCCGGGCTGAGCACCTCGAAGATGATCAGCAGCAGGCCCAGCACCCACCAGTGCCAGAACCGCACCGGCTCCAGCCACTCCGTCATGCACCGGGCTCCTTCTTGGCGAAGGCGTTCCGGGCGAGCTCCCCGATGCCGCCCAGTGCGCCGAGCAGGCTGGATGCCTCCAGCGGCAGCATGACGACCTTGTTGTTCGGCGCGGCGGCGATGTTCTGCAGCGCTTCCACGTATTTCTGCGCGACGAAGTAGTTGAGCGCCTGCACATTGCCCTTGGCGATGGCCTCCGAGACCATCTGCGTCGCCTTGGCCTCCGCATCGGCCAGACGCTCCCTGGCTTCCGCGTCACGGAAGGCGGACTCCTTGCGTCCCTCCGCCTCCAGGATGGCACCCTGTTTCTCACCCTCGGCCTTGAGGATCGCCGCCTGCCGGAAGCCCTCGGCCTCCAATATGGCGGCACGCTTGTTACGCTCGGCCTTCATCTGGCGGCCCATGGACTCGATCAGGTCCTTGGGCGGAGTGATGTCCTTGATCTCGATGCGGGTAACCTTCACCCCCCAGGGCGTGGTGGCCTCGTCCACGACGGTCAACAGGCGGGCGTTGATCTGGTCGCGCAGGGACAACAGCTCGTCCAGGTCCATGGAGCCCATGACGGTACGGATATTGGTCATCACCAGGTTGAGTATGGCCAGCTCGAGGTTGCTCACCTCGTAGCTGGCCTTGGCAGCATCCAGCACCTGGTAGAACACCACGCCGTCCACGGTGACCATGGCATTGTCTTTGGTGATGACCTCCTGGGAAGGCACGTCCAGCACCTGCTCCATCATGACTATCTTCTTTCCCACCCGATCGACGATGGGCATAATGAGATTGAGCCCTGGCGTTATGGTGGTCGTGTACCGGCCGAAGCGCTCGACGGTGTATTCCATGCCCTGTGGTACCCGCTTTACCCCGGTCACCAGCCAGACCACCGCCAGTATCACCAGGAAGATAAAGAACCCCGCCATCTCTCGCTCCTCATTGTTCAATTGATGTTCTACCGGGGTGGCGCGGTAGCGCGCAGGCCGCGCCGCCCGAGGAAGAAGCAGTATAACCCAGCATCCCATTGCGGAACTTGTACTGCATGATGGCTGCGCTTATCTTCCCCGCTCATGTTCAGCCTGGTCCCCCCGCCGAAGAGCCTGCTGCGTCAGGTCGGCCGCGCCATCGCCGACTACGACATGATTCGCGAAAGCGATCGCGTGCTGCTGGGCCTCTCCGGCGGCAAGGACTCACTGTCGCTGCTCTACATCCTGCTACACCTGCAGCGCCACGCCCCCATCCATTTCGATGTCGCTGCGGTGACCGTGGACCCGCTGATCGATGGGTTCGATCCAGCTTCGCTCAAGCCTGTGGTGGCCGGGCTGCAGCTGCCCTACTTCTATCGCCAGCAGCCCATCGCCGAGGAGGCCCAGACCCGATTGCAGGGCACCTCCTTCTGCGCTTACTGCGCGCGCATGAAGCGCGGCATCATGTACACCACGGCGCGGCGCGAAGGCTACAACGTGCTGGCCTTGGCCCAGCACCTGGACGACTTGGCGGAGAGCCTGCTGATGTCGGCCTTTCACGGGGGCCAGCTGCGCACCATGAAGGCCCACTACCTGAACGAGGAGGGCGACGTCCGGGTCATCCGCCCCCTGGTCTACGCGCGGGAGCGTCAGACCGCCGCCTTCGCCAAGGACGCCGGCCTGCCGGTGGTGCCCGACAGCTGCCCCGCCTGTTTTCGCTTGCCCACCGAGCGGGAGCACATGAAGAGACTGCTCGCCGATGAGGAGATCCACAACAAGTCCCTATTCAAGAGCCTGCTGCGGGCCATGCGTCCCCTCATGGGGCTGGAGCACCCATGAGTCGCAGTGAGTGGCTGCGCTGAGCCGTGCCGGGATGCTGGAGGCGCTGCTGCGCCTCTGCGCCTGGATGCCCCTGCCGCTGGCACATGGTCTGGGGGTGCTGCTCGGCTGGCTGCTATACGCCATGCCCACCCGCTCCCGCCACATCACCCGGGTCAATCTCGCCCTCTGTCTGGCGGAGCAGGACCGGCGGTCGCGCGGCCGGCTGACGCGCCGCAGCCTGGCCGAGACGGGCAAGACCCTCACCGAATCGGGCGCCGTGTTGCTGTGGCCCGGAGAGCGGACCTGCGCCCTGGTGCGCGAGGTCACCGGCGAGGCGCTGATTACGGGCGCCCTGGCGGCCGGTCGGGGCGTGATCCTGGCGCTTCCGCACCTCGGCTGCTGGGAGCTGGTGGGCCTATACTGCTCCTCGCGCTATCCCATGACCTCGCTGTATCGACCGCCGCGAGTCGCCGCGCTCGATGGGCTGCTGCGCCACGGCAGGGAGCGCATGGGGGCATGCCTGGTGCCCACCGACACCCGCGGAGTGCGTGCCCTATACGAGGCCCTGCGCCAGGCTCAGCTGGTGGCCATCCTACCGGATCAGGAGCCCGCCCCCGGCAACGGCGTGTTTGCCCCCTTCTTCGGAGTGCCCGCCTGGACCCAGGTGCTGCTGCCGCGACTGGCCGGGCGCACCGGCGCGGCGGTGGTCTATGCCTATGCCGAGCGCCTGCCCCGAGGGCAAGGCTTCCGGGTGCACTTCCTGCCGGCGCCCTCGGGCCTGAGTGCAGCCACTCCCGAGCAGGGCGCCGCGGTGATGAACCAGGGCACCGAGACCTGCATCAGACGGCTGCCCGAGCAATACCAGTGGAGCTACCGACGCTTCCGCACCCACCCGACCGGCAGCTCGGCAATCTACTGAGCAGCCGAAGGTTTTTCCAGGCGCCGCAGGAAGACTTTCATCTCCTTGGCGGCCTGCAGATCCCCCTTGGCCTCGGACACCCTGATGCCCTGGGCATAGGCCGCCTTGGCCTCCTCGATACGCTCCGCCCCGGCCAGAGCCTTGCCGTAGAGCTTCCATGCGGCGGAGTAGCCAGGATCCAGCCTGACCGCCTCGGCCAAGTGGCCGGCAGCAACGGCGTGCTCGGCACGAGTCAAATACTCCTCGCCCAGGGCGAATCGCAGCAAGGCGCTGTCCTGGCCCCGGGCCAGCATGGCCTCGAAATTGGCGAGTCGGTCCATAGGCGATCCCCTTGCAGGCCTGGTGGCGACAGTCTAAGGAGCCACGGTGCACGGCAGCCAATTGGCCTGCCGGAAAGGCGGCTTTGCCACCAGCGAGCCTCGCGCTGCCGGCCAGCAGTCCGTAGGCCATCCAGGCGGCAACGACAGCATAGAGCAGCCGCGGCAGCCAGAGACTCCAGAGATCCCGCTGCTCGCTGGCCTGGTCGTCGAGCCGAGCAGCCCAGCGTAGCAGCATCTCGGCGGTGCGGCCGGCCTCCTCGCCGGAACCGACCAGGGCGTAGCCGGAAAGGGACCGCAAGCGCGGGCTCTCCCCCAGGGCATCACCCAGCGAGCTGCCGCCTAAGAGAGCGGTCTGCACCCGCTCCAGCTCCAGACGCAGCGCCATGTTGCCCACCGTGGCCGTGGCCCGAGGCAGCGCATCGAAGGCAGGCAGGCCGGCCTCCAGCAGCGTGCCTAGCGCCCACAGGTAGGTGCCCGCCTGGTCCCTGACCCGGTGGGCGCCGAGCACCGGCAACCACAGCTCCAGGCGTGCCAGCCCCAGGCCGAGGGCACCGCTAGCGGCCCGGTGTCCCAGCACGGAAAGCAGATAGGCCAGCAGCCCCAGGCTCACGATGACCTGCAGGCGTCCCAGCAGATAGGCCCCGACGGTCGTGCGCCCGCCGACCAGCGCCGGCAGCGGCGCCACCAGCAGCGCGACGAGGAGCACCGCCGCGGGCATGTAGGTCTGCCGGCGCACCCGCGAGCGGTTGCGGGCGTCCTGCTCGGCGCGGGCGCCCAGACGCCGGTACACGCCAGCCGGGCTGCCCACCTGGGTGGCGGCGCCGACCAGCTGCGCCTCCAGCGGCGTCAGCAGGCCGGCGCGCTCCGCGCTGAGAGCCAGCGGCCGGCCACGTCCCAGGGCCGAGGCCACTGCGGAGGCACGATGAGCCACCCGGGAAGCCGCACCAGAGCCGATGATGGCGTATGCCCGATCCGCCGGAACGCCCGCCTCCTCGAGCTCCGCCAGCTGCATGAGCAGCTCGGCGCGCTGGGCGGGCGCCAGCGCAGCGGGAACCCGGCGCTCAGGGACGACAGGCAACCAGCAACGCCTCGCCGCGCAGGCCGCGGGACAAATCGCCGAGCACACCGTCCTCTCGGAAGGCCACAAGCCGTAGTCCGCCGTAAAGCCGCAGCAGCTCGTTGGCTTCGAGGCAAAAGCTCGGGTTGCTGGGCCCCACGCCCCCAGGGCCCTCCCGGGTGTAGGTCTGGTGGTAGAGCAGTCCACCCCGGTGCAGCGCGGCCACCAGCGTAGGGGCCAGGTCGCGCTCCAAGAAGTGGCTCACGACGATGACATGGAAGGACTCCGGCGCCGGCGGCTCGGCCAGCACGTCCCGCACCTCGGCATCCAAGGCGAGGGCGCGGCTGGCGGCGGTCTCCCGCAGGCGGGCGATGGCCACCGGGGACAGATCCCAGGCCGCCACCCGCAGGCCGCGCTCGGCCAGCAGCAGGGCGTTGCCCCCAAGACCGCAGGCCAGATCCAGGGCGACGCCGGTGGCGGGCAGAAGGTGCAGGTTGTCGGCCAGCACCCGGGCCGCATGGGGGACGGCGTCACCGACCCCCAGATAGCGGGCATCCCATTTCTGCTGTTGCTCGTTCACAGGATTCTTCGTCTCCACTACTTGCGCCAAAAGGCAGGGGTGAACAGCACCAGGAGCGTGAAGATCTCCAGGCGCCCCAGCAGCATGGCAAAGGTCAGGACCCATTTGGAAGGATCCCCCAGCGTGCCGTAGTGGGGCCCGACGGCACCCAGACCCGGCCCCATGTTGTTGATGCAGGCCGCCACGGCGGAGAACGCGCTGACCTGGTCCAGCCCGTTGGCCATGAGCAGCAGCAGCATGACACTGAAGGTCGCCACGTACAGCGAGAAGAACCCCCACACGGCGCTGATGACCCGCTCCGGCACGGGCTTGCCGCCGATCTTGACGGGAATCTGGGCGCTGGGATGCACCAGGCGGGTGATCTCCCGCATGCCTTGCTTGTAGAGCATGAGGAAGCGGATGACCTTCATACCGCCGCCGGTGGAGCCTGCGCAGCCGCCGATGAAGCTGGCGAAGATGAGCATCACCGGCAGGAAACCGGGCCAGGCGAAATACTCGGCGGTGGTGAAGCCCGTCGTGGTGCCGATGGAGACCGCCTGGAAGATGCCGTGGTGCAGCGCGCTGCCGAAATCGGCGAAGGTCCCGGTAAGGTAGAGATAGCCCGTGGCGACCGCCGCCGCCACGGCCAGCACCGTGAGGTAAGCCTTGAGCTCCGAGTCTCCCAGATAGGGTCGAGCGCTGCCGTAGCGCCAGGCGAGGAAGTGCAGCGAGAAGTTCATGCCCGCCACCAGCATGAACACCACCGCCACCGCCTCGATGAGGGCGCTGTCGAAATAGCCCATGCTGAGATCATGGGTGGAGAAGCCGCCGATGGCCACCGTGGAGAAGCTGTGGCCGACGGCATCGAACAGGCTCATGCCCGCCCCCCAGTAGGCCAGGGCGCAGGCCACGGTGAGCCCCAGGTAGATGTACCACAGCGCTTTGGCCGTCTCGGTAATGCGGGGAGTAAGCTTGTTGTCCTTCATGGGCCCGGGGGTCTCGGCCCGGTAGAGCTGCATGCCGCCGACACCCAGCATGGGCAGCACCGCCACGGCCAGCACGATGATGCCCATGCCTCCCAGCCATTGGATCTGCTGGCGGTAGTAGAGGATGGAGGGCGGCAGCCGGTCCAGGCCCAGGATGACGGTGGCGCCGGTGGTGGTGAGGCCAGAGACGGACTCGAAGATTGCATCCGTCGCGCTCATGTGCAGCTTGTGCCCGAGCACGAATGGGAGCGCGCCGAAGGCCCCCAGCACCACCCAGAACAGCACCACCACCACGAACCCGTCACGTACCCGAAGATCTCGCCGCAGGGCCCCGACCGACGCCCAGCAGGCGAAGCCCGTGGCCCCCGTCAGCAGGAAGGCGACGAGAAAGGGCCAGGACTCTCCGTCCTCGAGCCACCAGCTCACCAGCACCGGCGGCAGCAGCGTCATGCTGTAGGGCATCAGCAGCAGCCCGAGCACCCGCAGCACCACGGCTATCTGCATGGTCCGGGCAGGCTCCTAAATAAATGTGATTCCCACCTGGAACAGGCGCTCGACGGCGGGAATGTATTTCTTGTTGACCAGGAACAAGATGACGTGGTCTTCCGACTCGATGATCGTGTCGTGATGGACCACGATCACATCCTCACCCCGAACCACAGCGCCGATGGTAGTGCCCGGCGGCAGCTTGATCTCCTCGATACGCCGGCCGACGACCTTGGACGTGGAGGAGTCTCCGTGGGCCACCGCCTCGATGGCCTCGGCCGCGCCGCGACGCAGGGAATGCACCGCCGCCACGTCGCCGCGCCGCACGTGGGCCAGCAGGCTGCCGATGGTGGCCTGCTGCGGTGAAATGGCGATGTCGATGTCCTCGCTGCCCTGCACCAGATCCACGTAGGCGGGCCTGTTGATCAGGGACATGACCACGCGCGCGCC
>CAYQDX010000157.1:0-9138 GCA_964416345.1 uncultured Ectothiorhodospiraceae bacterium | reverse complement strand
GCTGTACGTCATCCTTTCGTCAGCGGGTTGATCACCGCCAACTCGGGGAAGCGAGAGAAATCCCTGTCCGCAGACCAGAGAACACGCACGCCATGGAAAAGGCAAAGGGCGGCAACCCTGGCATCGTGTACGAGCGCACCCTGCAGGAGGGCTGGCCGGGCGATGCGCTCGAGTGCGTCGAGGTAGCCTTCACCTTCGGCGAGGAATCCGCCGGAGAGACTCGCAAGGAGGCGCTTTACGGCATCCAAGGCAACGTCCATCGGGGTGGGATCCCGGAAGATGCGGGGATTGGAAGCGATCGCGAGAAATTCGTGGACACAGGGCCAAGGAACACAGACGGGCTCCGGGCCCGCGACTGCCTCGGCCAGCACGTGGCGAGCGCGTTCGTTGAAGGGCATCTCCGGGCGATGCGCATAGACGAGTATGTTCGTATCGACGGCGATCACGCACCGTGCTCTCGATAGATTTCATCCCGAATCCGGCTCCAGGGTGCGCCCTGAAACTCATCTGTCAGCCCGCTGCCGCCGTAGCTTGGAAAGTCGAGCTGCCGAGACACTGCCCGCCGCCGAGCCTCGAGGCTGCGCTGCAGACCTTCTTCGACCAACGCCCGGAGTGTGGCCCCCTCCTGCCGGGCTATACGCCTGGCCTGCTCAATTAACTCGTCGGGAAGCTCTATGGTGGTCTTCATATGGGTCTCCCATATCGAAGCTACGGTTATACCGTACTACCTGCCAGCATGAGACGCAAGTCCGGCGTCTACGGTGCAAGCGCATCCCGCTGCGCATGGGTCTGGCGCATTTCGCCAACGCCCGCTCGACACGCAATGCCCTGGACAGGGTGCGTCTGAGGTCGGCCAGCCGCCTGTTCGCCCACCGCGGCCTTCCCCGCGCGAAGGCCGATCTGGTGGCCATCGAGGGCGAAGACATACGCGGTAACGGCTATGCCGTCGCGGCATTCGGTCTGGTGAGCCTGGAGCTCCTCGAGGCGATCGCGGCCGCCAGCGAGCGCAGCCGCTCACCGGTGATCCTTTCCAAGATCCCCGGCGTGCGGCGTGTCGTCACCGGCTGCGCGGTGACCCAGACACCCAGGTACCGTTACTGTTGGCTGGTGGAGTTTGCCCACGAGAAGGCCGCGGCCAACTATCGCGACCACCCCGATCAGCTCGCATTCGCCAGCTGCTTGCCCCGGCCGATCGCCCCGGAGCGCATCAGCATCGATTTCGCGCAGGTCGGCTGAGCCTCTGACTACCTGCTGGGGAGCGGGAGACGATTCCGGCTCCTCTTGGCGCTAATCGGTCGCCAGGCGGTGGACCAGGCCGTCGGCCAACCAAGTCTTCAGTAGACTGGCGGCGCGCAGCGGCACCTGATCGGGCGGCATCCAGGCTTCCAGGCACTCACAGAGCTCGGCGAAGTCACCCCCGCCCGCAACCAGCTCCAGCGCCGCGGCCTCGTCCTCGTCCAAGGAGCGGTAGCGGGTCGTCAGCCCCTGGCGCCATAACAGCCAGCCGCCGGGCTCCTCGCGCAATGGGGGTGCCTCCTCCGTGGCGTCTCTCGCCGCGCGCCACAGGCTCGGGGTGTTCCACTCGAGCCTCATCAGCTTCACCGCCGGATGCAGGGCGACGCGCAGGGTAGGCCAGGCCTGGGGCGGCACTGCCTGGGCCGCGGACGCATCCGCGCAATCCGCGTTGGCGGCATCGAAGACTTCGGTCAAGGCCCATTCGAACGCAGCCATCTCTGCCAGGTGAGGGCGATCGGCATAGGCCGGCGCCTGGGCCAGGAGCTCCGCCAATCCGGCGCCAAACCAGCGCAGGGAGAAATGGGTGGAGGGGCGGGCGTCGATATAGGCCTGGCAAAGCTCATGGAAGGCATCCTCGCCGAGTAGGCCCTGCAGTCCGCCAAAGTCCGTGGCGAGCGCCTCCTCCAGGCGCGCACGGTAGGCGTAGGCATAGATTCCGAGCCGCGCCTCCTCGCCCAGCGCGCCGCTGCCCACGATGTGCTCGGCGATGGCAGGGTCGGCCTCAAGCAGGTGGCGCTTGAAAGCACCCTGCAATTCCTTCAGGCCGAGCATCGCTGTGCTCCCAGAATCTCCTCGCCCAGGCTGCGTGCCTGGCGCAGCTCCTGCATGAGCTCGGCGAAGGGCGGGAAGTTGTCGTCGCGCTCAATCATGCTGGATACCGGGCCGAAGTGCTTGAGCGCCAGGGCATAGAGCTCCCACACGGGTGTCACCACCGGCTGGTCGTGAGTGTCGATGATGTGGGTACCGTAGTCGGTGTGTCCCGCCAGGTGGAACTGCCGAACCCGCTCCCTCGGCACGCTATACAGGTAATCTTCGGGCGCAAAGTCGTGGTTGACAGCGCTGACGTAGATATTGTTGATGTCCAGCAGGATGAGGCAGTCCGCCTCTTCCGCCACTGCGCTCAGAAACTCCCATTCACTCAACGCGGAGTGGCGATAGCTCACGTAGCTGGACACGTTCTCCAGCAGGATCTGACGCCCCAGATAGTCCTGGACTTGGCGTGCCCTCTGCGCCACATGCCGCACCGCGTCGTCGTTGTAGGGCAGGGGCATCAGGTCGTGCAAATGGTTTCCGCCGTGTCCGGTCCAGCAGAGGTGATCGGAGATCCAGGCCGGCTCCACTCGCTCGGCCAGCATCTTGAGGGCGCGCAGGTAGTCGAGGTCCAAGGGATCCGTGCCGCCGATGGACAGGGAGACCCCGTGCATGACCATGGGGTAGTGCTCGCGGATCCGGTCCAGGTAGTGCAGCGGTTTGCCGCCGCCGACCATATAGTTCTCCGAAATGATCTCGAGCCAATCCACCTGCGGGGATTCGCGCAGCACCGTGTCATAGTATTCGGGGCGCAGGCCCAAACCATAGCCGAGGAAGGGTCGGTGCGGCGTCGCAGGGGAAATCGTGGTCTGCAGCGTGTCGAGCACGGCGGTGTCAGTCTCCAAGGCGCTACGGAGGGGTGCTCCCTCCCTGAGCAGGCGGTCGTCGGGTCGTGCCCATAGGGCTGGGGAAACGCTGATCAGTTCAGCGTTTCCCCAACGTCTTAGGGCTGGACCGTGCCGCCTACCGCGTCACAGGCTTCCTCGCTCATGAGCACGAAGCCTTGGCCCTTGCAGGACCCGTGACTCTTACAGGCATTGTTGGCGGACTTACAGTCGTTGTGTCCCTTGCACTTGTTGACGCCGTAGCAGTGGACGTCAGAGTCGGATCCGGCCTGGGCGGTCATAGGAACCGCGGTAAAGAGGCCGGCGGCGGCGAGGGCCAGGGCGGCCCCGGTGGTCTTGCTCAGTTTCATGTGTCGTCTCCAAGAATATGATTGTGTGGAAAGCCTAAGAGTCACTCACGACTTCCCTGCTGGCGGGTGCTCACGGCGCAGTTACTCGCCGACCTCGCCACCTAGCGCATCACACGCGTGCTTGGACATGCTGACAAAGCCCTGTCCCTTGCACGATGCGTGACCTTTGCAGGCGTTGTTGGCCGTCTTGCAGCCATTGAAGCCCTTGCACTTGTTCACGCCGTAGCAGTGCACCGTACCGTCGTCGGCCACTGTCGTGGACATGGACCCACAGCCGATAAGTCCGGCTGCGGCCAGGGCCAGTGCGGCACCGTGGTGTTTCGTCATCATTCACGTCCTCCGTTAGCTCGAATACCGGGACGTGGCGCGCCGAAACGCCGTCATGCCACTTCCCAGAGCGAATTCGGAGATCTCATCGGGGACTGCGCTCCCGGCCTAGGACCGGTGGGTTTGAGCGCCGCCTCGGTGAGAGCTCCTAGTCAAGCACCCCAAAGTGCAGATGCTTCGGGGCTAGACTAGTGGCGCGTTGTAAAGGACGCTTAAAGGATCTATGAAGGTTTGGTAAAGATCGGCGCCGTCTCAGGTCGGCAGGAGCAGCCATATGCGGGTCTCGCCGGGGGGGCTCTCGGCGCCGACTCGGCCGCCGTGGGCTTCCACCAGGTGCTTGACGATGGACAGACCGATGCCGGCCCCACCGAGATCCCGCGAGCGGGATTTCTCGGTTCTGTAGAAGCGCTCAAAAATGTGGGGCAGATCCTGCTCGGCGATACCCTCGCCGGTGTTGGCGAAGGTCACCAATATTCCGTCCGCGACACGCTCGCTGCGCACCCGGACATGGCCGCCGCGCGGGGTATATTTGCAGGCATTGTCGGTGAGATTGCGCAGCGCCTGCAGCAGCTTGTCGCGGTCCGCCTTGAGGTGCAAATCGAGCTTGCTGAAGTCCCGTTCGATCTCAATATTGCGGGCGCGAAACTGGGTGCCGGTGAGCTCCAGCACCTGTGCCAACAGCTCATTCACCGACACCTCCTCGCGTCGCAGATGGGCCTTGGCGGCGTCGGCGCGGGCCAGCTCCAGCAAATCCTCCACCAGCTTCACCATGCGCATGCTCTCGTTCTGGAGGATGTCGAGTATCTTGGCATCGACGGGCACAACGCCGTCGCGCAACCCTTCGAGGTAGCCGCGCATATTGGTCAAGGGCGTCCGCAATTCATGTGCGACATCCGCCACGATACGCTTGCGCATCAGCTCAACCCGCTCCAGACTGTCGGCCATGTCGTTGAACGCATTGCCCAGCCGGCCGATCTCGTCCTGGGATGCCACCCGTACCCGAGCGCCATAGTCACCGGCGGCAATTTGACGGCTGACCTCGGTCATTTGGGACAGCGGGCGCAGCACCTTTCTCGTCAGCAGAAAACCCAGGCCCGCCGCCAGCACCAGTGCACCCAGACTCGCCCAGATCAAATACCGATGCACGGCGTCCAGAAACATGCCCTGGACTTCGGTGGGCGAGATCCGGTAGCGCTCCATCAAGAACATGAAATAGTCCGCGGCCAGGTAGTCGATCGCCAGCCACACCATCAGGATTACTGCGCCGATCACGGGAATGTTGATGCTTAGCAGCTTCCATACCAGGCGCTCCCGCATCGCGGCTCAATCCTCCGCGAAACGGTAACCGGTGCCCCGCACGGTGAGGATGAAACGAGGCCGGGAGAGCTCGGGCTCCAGCTTTTGACGCAGCTTGCCGACGTGGACATCCACCACCCGGTCGACGACGACTTCCCCGCGCAGATGTAGATGGTCGAGCAGCTCCTGGCGCGAGAACGCGCGTCCCGGTGCGCTCATGAGGGCATGCAGGAGGCGGAATTCGGAGGGGGTCAGCGAGACCCGCTGACCCTTCAGGCTGACCTTGTGCTTCGACGGATCCAGCACCAGATCACCGTGCACCAAAGGCTCCTCCGCGGTGGCGCCCTGGGGCCTCGCCCGGCGCAGGATGGCCTTGACCCGCTCCACCAGCTCCCGCGGACTGAATGGCTTGACCACGTAGTCGTCTGCTGCCAGCGAGAAGCCTAGAACACGGTCCAGCTCGTCGCCTCTGGCAGTGAGCATCAGGATGGGCACGTCGGAATAGCCGCGGATCTCGCGGCACACGGCCCAGCCGTCCACCTTGGGCAGCATCAGGTCCAGGACCACCAGCGTGGGCTGACACGATCTGGCCAGCTGCAGCCCCTGCTCGCCGTCGTGGGCCGTGGTGGTGCTGAAGCCTTCCTGCTCTAGGTAGGTCGCGACCAATGAGGCGATGTTTCGGTCGTCTTCCACTATCAACACGCGACTCGTCTGCGCAGACATCGTACCTCCCAGTCAATCCCATCGCTAGCCAGTCCCTATTGGGATACGCGCCCTCATGGCTGCGCAATCCCGCTCCGCCTGGTGGCGACGGCCCGAGTCACCCGCGAAGTAGGCGTGCCAAGCGCGCACTATTTCAATGACTTACAGCCATTCTCTGCCGTGCTGCTTCCGCATGCCGGCTTCATAGTCTAACGCCTAAGCCGCTTGGAAAGTGTCGCTGGCGCACACGGAGCTGCCCGACCCGCGCCAGCCGGGTCTCCCGATCCTCGTTCCAGCGGTAGATGTCTACCCGCCGGCCGCCCCGGAAGCCGACGCGGTAGACACCACTCGCAAGCTCGATGCGCAAGAGTGTGATCGGGCGCTTCAGCAGATGCTTGACTTCAAGCACCGCCTGGCATACGTCCTTGTCATTGGTGGCACGCGCCAGCACACGAGAGTAATAGCCCTGCGAAAGCCGGGTCGCGAGGTCGGGTTTGCCACCTTCCCTCATGGGACAACGGAAATCCTCGCCGGTGCCGAGGAGCCAGGAGATCTGCTTGTTGCGGGCCAGCGGATGTTGGAGTGCTGGACTCGAATCGCCGTGCGCCTCAATCGAGCGCGATATTCTGCTCGACGAAGCGGGTGTAGCTCTTGGTGCTGACCACGTGGGTGCCGTCGCAGTTGAACTGCATGCGGATCGCATTGTGACCCATGCCGACTGCAATGTTGCGCAGGTAGAAGTTGGGAATGCGCCGTAGAGCGGGCAGGTGCCGCAGCACCGCGCGGATCTCATCGGGTGGCACCGGCTGCCAGCGCGCGTAAATGGTCTCGTACAGATGGCGGTGGCGGGAAGAGGCCGCGGCGAAACCCGGTGTGGCGGCGATGGCAGCATAAGTGGCCCGGACGATGTCGGCCTTCTGCTCGTAGTGGATTACTGGAAAGTGCGTGTCCAGATAGGCCTCATCCAGCAGCTTGTCCGCAGTGTGGATCTCCTCATGAAACGGGTCGAAAAGAGTTACGATCCTGATCTCACCGCTGTTGAAGTGTATGAACACCTCGTAGCCGCTGCGGACCAATAGCAGCTCCTCGATTCGCGGCAGCAGCTCCGGCATCGTCGCGTCCACTACGCTGTCGTGCCGTTCTCGGGTAAAGGCAGACTCCCGCATCGACGGGTCACCCTTGATCCCGATGTGCAGGTTCTCCGCGCAGATGCCCGTGGTGGATAACAACTTCTGCTTGAGCACTTGCTCTTCGGTGCGCTCGGCAAGGAGTCGATGAAGCCTTTGGGAAAACTCCGGGCTTTCCCGCAGCATCCGCAGAAAATCTGCCTTGGTGACCCGCAGCAGGCGGCAATCGGTAGCCGCGACGATGGAGGCCGACCGCTTCTGATTATTGAGCACTCCCATTTCGCCGAAGTATTGGCCGGGTCCGATCCAGCTAAGCTCCTGAGTACTCGCGAAGCGATTGATGTAGACCTTCACATAGCCTTCGGCCACGAAGTAGATGCAGTCGGCCTCATCGCCTTCGTTGATGATGCGCGCGTCCGTGGCACAGGCCACCGGCTCGGCAAGCTGCTTGACTCGATCCAGTTCAGCGGTGGTGAGGTGATGGAAGACCGACATGGCGAGTCCCACTGTTCAACTTGATGACCGACGAAAAGGGAGATGAAGTCGATGAGGGGAAACACATCCAACGGCCCTTCAGGGCCGCGTAGTGGTAAAACGTTGCTCATTTTGCGCCTGCGCAGTTTCATGTCAAGCACCCAGAGGGCCAGCACGGACGATTGAGCGCGATCAGCCGGCTCACGCGCGACACCGACAACCCCAGCTCGCGTGCGATTGCGCTCATGCTGAGCGCGCCGTCCCACAGACCGGCATAGGGCACCGAGGTCACCCGCCGGGCGCAACGATCGGCCGCCTGGCGCCGATTGGCGGTGATGGTGATGCATCCCTGCATCGCACACCGTCAGCCGAGCAACTGCATCATTCATCAGCCTGCTAATGGACAATCAGAGCGTGCGCCCCAGCACCATGAATTGGTACGGCTCCATGATCAGCTCCCGGGTCGCCGTGATGGCGTGACCTGCCACCAGATCGACAACCGTCTTGCGAAGTCCCATTTGCCGCAGTTTGCGCGCCTCCAGGCGCTGCTCTTGCTCGGTGAAATTCGCAAGTACTAGCACCATGCTCTGATCGTGGTGTCTGAAGTAGCCGAAGACGTGTTTGCTACCGGTGTCGAGAATCTCTGTTTCCCCACGGGTGAACGCGAGATTCTGGATGCGTAGTTGGATGAGGCGCAGCAGCCCCATGTAGATACGTCCCGGTACCGTTTCCGAATTACGACGCTGCTCGGCACGCTCCCAGTCGAAATTGCCCCTGTGCAACCAGCGCGAATCGCCGATCTTCTCCGCATCCGCTTCGTAGCCGTAATCGTTCAGGGTTCCGATTTCGTCCCCGAGGTAAATAACCGGTATACCGCCGATCGTGATGATGATGCCGTGGAGCAGAAGCAAGCGGCGGATTCCGAGCTCGAGCTCTTTCTCGTCATCCTCGCCGAGCGCTTTCTCGATACCCGTGAGAGAGGCGCAGGTGCCCGAGACGCGGGCGTCCCCGGTCTGGGGATTCTCCTGAAAGGGGGCGCCGCGCGAGAAGCTGCCCTCAAACTTCCCGGTGTAGAACTTCGTTAGAAATCGACGGTGCTCGTTGGGACTGAAGCCGATGGCTTCCACGTCGTCATTGGCGAACGCCCAGCCAATATCGTCGTGACACCGGACGTAATTGACCCAACTGCAGCTCGGCGGCAACTCGAAACGGTGCTGCATGGCGCGCCGCAGGACGCGCACGTCCCTTGTTGCCAGGGCTTCCCAAAGCAATGCCATCAGGCCCGGGTTATAGGAAAGCTGGCATTCCTCCATGCTGACGTACTTCACGACCTCGTCGGGGTGTACGATGGCCTCGGATTTGAACACCATGGCGGGCGCCGCGATGCTCGCAAGTGCGTTGAACGCCTGGATGATCCAGTGCGCCTCGGGAAGATTCTGGCAATTCGTTCCCAACTGCTTCCAGATGAATGCGACGGCGTCGAAGCGCAAAATCTCCACGCCCTGGTTGGCGAGAAAAAGCATCTCTTCCATCATGCGGGTGAATAGCGCGGGGTTTTCGTAGTTGAGATCCCATTGGAAGTTGTAGAAAGTCGTCCAGACCCATTTCCTGATGCGGGCCCTGTAGGTGAAGGCACCGGGCCGATCGTCGGGAAACACCTCGCCCATGCTGCGCTCGAACGCGTCGGGCATCTCCCGATTGGGATACATGCGGTAATACGCCTGGTGCTCCGGATCTCCCGCCAGGGCGCGCTGTGCCCATTCGTGCTCGTCGGACGTATGATTAAATACGAAGTCCAGCACCAGTGAAATGCCGCGGTAACGAAGCTCCGTGGCGAGCGCCGCGAGGTCGTCCATCGTTCCAAGTTCCTCCATCACTTCGCGGAAACTGCTCACGGCATAACCGCCGTCG
>CAYQDX010000156.1:0-9156 GCA_964416345.1 uncultured Ectothiorhodospiraceae bacterium | reverse complement strand
GAAGTACATCGAGGACGGCAATCTGGGCGGAAAGGGCTCGGAGACGCACAAGGCGGCAGTGACCGGTGACACCGTCGGCGACCCCTACAAGGACACCGCAGGTCCGGCCATCAACCCGCTGATCAAGATCATCAATATCGTGGCGCTGTTGATCGTGCCCCTACTGGTCTGAGCCGGGCTCGTCGAGCCCGAGCCGCCTGGGCCGAGGCACGGTTGCACGTTGCCAGCACTGCTATAGTCAGCGGCCCCTTCAGGTTCGAGTCGCAGAGAGCTGCAATGAATCTTGACAAAGTGAGCTCCGGGCGTGACGTGCCCAACGAGATCAACGTTATCATCGAGATACCGGCACATTCGGACCCGGTGAAGTATGAGGTGGACAAGACCACCGGGGCCATGTTCGTGGATCGGTTCATGAGCGCAGCCATGCACTATCCCTGCAACTACGGCTACGTGCCCCACACGCTGTCGGCCGACGGGGATCCCGTGGACGTCCTGGTGGTAACCCCGGTGCCGTTGATCACCGGCTCGGTGATTCGGTGTCGCCCGGTGGGTCTGCTGAAGATGACAGACGAGTCAGGCGACGACGCCAAGGTCCTGGCAGTCCCGGTAGACAAGCTATGCAGCATCTATCAGCGCGCCCAGGCCCCGGAGGACATGCCACCCACTCTGCTGGCACAGATTGCGCACTTCTTCGAGCACTACAAGGACTTGGACGAGGGGAAGTGGGTTCGCGTGGAAGGCTGGCGGAACGCTCAGGCGGCCAAGGAAGAGATTCTGGCCAGCGTCCGAATGTTCCGAGAGGCGCCGGAGAAGCCCAACTTCTAGGCGTCGAGCGAGGAGCCGCCGATCCGCGGAGCGGTCCGACCGTCAGGACACTGCTACCCCGAGGACTGACCGGCTACCAGGGCATGAACGTATTCATGAAGGACATGGGCCGGGACACATTCTGGTTCATGACGGACATGTCGCGCCGAATGTTGTCGGTGGTGGCTGCCATGATCTGCACCGCATGAGTCATCGCAGCCATGTTGGTGAGCATGGGCTCCAGGGTGTCTACCTTCTGCGAGATGTGATCCACGCTGCCGGTCATCTGCTCGACTCGGGACGTGAGCGTATCCATGTTGTTCGACAAGGACCGGATGCTGCCGGTCATCTGCTCCATATGGGTGCCCATGTTGGTGTCGACGCTCCTGGCCAGCAATGCGACATCCGAGGTGAGGCTGTAGATTAAATAGAAGCCATAGGCCGCTAGAATGATGAAGGCGAACAGGGAAGGATACACCACCAGCTCCCAGCGCCGGGCGCTGGTCTCGAAGGTTCGGGCGAACCGCTCCATGGATTCCGCAGAGGCGTATGGCGAGATCTGAGATGCCATCGCGCTGGTGACCTGAGTCTGGTCACGCGGCGGACTGCTGTCGGAACTGGTCATGGTCGGCTAACCCTGGCTGCTACCCAAGTCCACGACGCATACATCGAGCTCCCTTGATGACCGCTCTGCGACCTGGCCGTTCGTGTACTACAATCCGCTGAGGAGAAGGCTCCTATCTCCCCACGGAAGAACATCGCGGGAGCTGGCATGAATTGCCGAGTATTGGTCGGCAATCAGTGACCCAGACTCCGTGGCAGAAGTATAGGCCAAAGTGCCCCATTTGTCCTTTGGGGGGGTACCCCCATTTGGCACAAAGCGTGCTGCCCGAGACGGCTAGAGGCGCCGGTCACGTATCCTCTCGCGCATGACTCTTCCTCCTTCCCTTCGTCCTCGCGAGCTTGGGATAAAGGAGGCTCATGAGCGAGCCGAACTCCTCCGCCGCCTTGCCGCCGGGCTCGAGCTCGAACACGCCCAGCCCTTCGCTGAAGGAGCGTCTGAACGCCGTGCGCTGGGCCAGGCGAGCCTGCAACAGCTGCAGATTGGGCATGTGTGCCAGAGCCTCCTCCGCTTCGTCGGATTCACGTATGGAGATGTGGGTGTCGGCGCGGTTGATAAAGCCCAGAACCTCACGGTTGCGCTTTTGCGTGGGCTCCACTCCGGCGACGATGTTGACGAAACGCTGGGTCGACCAGATGTCCGCCTGACTGGGGGCGACCGGTATCAGCACCCGATCGGCCACACCCAGAGCCTCCTTCATCCCGGCGAGGTCCAGAGCTCCGACATCGGCGATGACTTCCCCCTGGTGGCTGGTGAGCCGCTCAACGATGTCACCCCGCGCCCGATACACGCGTATGGAGGGCTCACACCCTTCCTCCGCCCTTACCTCCGAGACGTCGCTCAGTGTGCTCTGGGGATCCAGGTCATAGGCAACCACGGTTTCCCCGACCATCGCCAGCCACACTGCAATATTGAAGGTCACGGTGCTCTTACCGGATCCCCCCTTCAGGTTACCTACGACCGTAATCATCGGCGCCCCTCAGCCAACCCGCCATTGCCGACCATTTCCCCCTCCTCTTCGAGATTCCACCAGTGACCCGCATCTACGCGCGAGTCCGGCCTCCGGGGCGGCGCTGGGCGGGACGTATGCAGCATACTCTCGGCGCGGCGCCGCGCCATGACCGTGACGAGCCTCTAGCGGCTCCGCTTCCGCCACTAGTGCTGGCCACCGCTGCCCTGCTGCTGAGCGCCGCCGGATTGGCCTGGCTGCTGCTGGCCGCTGGGCGGAGTGACCTTGTGGTAGCCGGCCGGTACCCGGAACAGATCATCGGGCTGGGGACCAACGCGTATGTTGCGCAGCTCCCGCACGTAGCCGCCCGGCCACTCTTCTCGGACGGTCAGATTCAGCGCCGGGTCATACCACTGCGTCGAGCGAGTGGTCTTCCCGTCCGGTTGGGTCATGGATAGCGCCCACTTCTCAACCGGGCGACCATCCACCGTGTCCTTGCCGACGAGCTTGAGCTCTGACTTCGGTCCAGCTTCGAATTCCTGCCGCAGCGGCACGCCTCGCTCGACATCGATCCATTCCGTCCCATGCAGGGTCTTGTCATCGCGCTTGACCGTGATCTCCCAACCGTCGGCGGTGCGTCCTGCCAGATTCTGCCGGCCCAGCGAGCGGCAGCTCGCGCCAGGCATACTCTGGCACGGGTTCGCGGGGGCCGCCTGAGTCTGTCCTCCGGCTGGAGGCACCGAGCCCCGGCGCTCCATATAGCTCTGATTCTCGGGAAAGATCGTAAACGACACCTGCTGGCTGGGATCCACGATTTGAATCAGCCGATGGCCGTCTTGCTCCAGCTCCGTGCGCGTACGCCCGTTGCTGATATACAGCTTGCCGGTGCTCTGGCCCTGGGGCGATGTCTGCACTGTGTCGGCGGAGAACTGCACAGGCGCGGCCGCCTGGCCCTGAAACGCGAGCATGACGCCCGCAACAGCGCAGAATGAAGTTAACAATGCGCGCATCTATCGAGACTCCTGTGGGTATCCGAATCGCGGGGGCCATCCGGCCAGTCGATCGGGCCGACCGACGTCACCAGACACAGGACGCGTCCGACACGGTGGCCTGGACCCCCGCCACAGGCTCCGCAAAAAAGGGGTGCACTTGCGCGCACCCCCCGGCCCGCAGACCTTACTTGCTGCTGGACGCAGCGGGTGCAGCGGGTGCTACGACCGCGGGAACGCCGCCGTAGCCAAAGCCGGGATATCCGCCCCAGCCGCCGTAGCCAGGATAGCCGCCGTAGCCAGGATAGCCGCCGTAGCCGTAGGGACCGCCCCAGCCACCACCGTAGGGATAGCCGTAGCCGTAGCCATAGCCACGACCATGGCCGCGGCCGTAGCCGCTACCGTGCGCACTCATGTTGAAATCCATGTCACCGGAGCCGTAGCCGTCGCCCCAGCCGTCGCCCATACCGGACCAGGGACCACCACCGCCCCAAGGCCCACCCCACCAGGCGTCGGCGGACTGCAGGGGAATTGCAACAGCGCCCGCGAGGGCCGCAGCGGCGATCAAGGTAGACAGTCTTTTCACGTCTTAGTCTCCTGTACTTAGTACTAGCAATTAGGGCACGACCTCGCCCGCGGGGTCACTACCAACCGAAGTGTGATCCCCAGCCGTAAGGTGATCGCCATGGACTGCCGCCCCACATCCAAGGACTCCACACCGAGCCCGGGTACTCCCAGGGTGTGGGGATCCAAGGTTCTTCAAAATCTGCCCCCAAGTATGCCCCTGCCGGCTGCCGGAGCTCGCGACCGTGTCGTCGATATGCTTGCCCTGGAACCCTTCCCACGAGCGATCATGCGCCCCAGGCGCTGCGGCACCATAGTCATAGGCTCCCGTCCAGCCTCCAGGACCGTCCGCGCCGTTCCAGGCCTTGGCGGGACCAGCCCCGAGCAGGGAAAGAGCTGCACACATTACCAGAGCACATCTCGGCTCGATACCACTCGAAACGCAAACTCGCAATATTCGACGCCCGATCCGGCGACATGTGGTCTTCACATCCCGGGGTGACCGCCAAATGCGGGGGAGCCGGGTCCCTCGTAGCCGTAAGGCGGAGAGGTGCCGCTTCCGCGCGGGCTACCGCCGCCGTAGCCGTATCCCGCTTGTGGAAAACCTGTCGCACCCGGTGGCTGGTCCCCACTGGCGCCACCTGGACCGAAGTCCTGCCAGGTGTTGGAATGGGGCGCATGGTACGGTTGGGACCGGGGAGTGCCGTCATAAGGCGCGCGAGGCATCATCCCGTCAACGGGAACGTTGGTCCCAGCGTTGCGGTACGGGCTGAGCCCAGCGTCGTATCCGGCCTGGGGTGCTAGCCCATCGTAGCGGCTGGACGCACCCCAATAGGTCGCGCCGCCATAGCCGCCGGAGGATGCGCCATACTCACGCTGCGCACTCCCGTATCCGGTAGGGGCGTCTCCGTAGGGAGCTGGCGCGCCTTCATATTCGGTCGCCCCCCCCCAGCGTCCCCAAGGTTCCCGAGCAGATGGATTCCCCCGATTCCAGGTGTCCATCCACGGCCCTTCATAGGCGTGTCCCTGCCCGTACGCCGGCGGGTGCGTTTGACCAGTGCCGTAGCCCCCGTAGCCGTAACGCGCGTCTGCGCCATAGTCCGGGATTCGACCGGAGGCAGCCTGACCTGACCGACCACTCGGGGTAGACCACCCATAGTCGGGCACGCCGCTCACGGAAGGCACAACGCCCCGCCCGGTTCCGTAGGAATACTGACCATAGCCCCCACGCGATGGCTCTTGGGTGCTCCAGCCACGGGATGGGTCGCCGCTCCATGTGGAGCGGGTCCCTTGGTAGGGCGCCGAAGCCCTCCCCCCGGGGCTCTGGGGAGCATAGCCTTGAGTCCCGTAATATGTCGGCGAGCTCGACGGCGCCGAAGCCTGCCACCCTCTGTAGCTCCCCGACGGCCGTCCGACCCCGGGTCCCGGAGTCGTGGTCCAGCTCGGCGCGGACTGGGACTCAAGGGGTGGGCGCGGCCATGCGGACGGAGCCTCGGGCATTTGGGCAGGCGGATGACTCGCGGCGCTCCCTGGCACGGCAGCGGTGCCAAAGTCACTGGCCCAAGGTGGAGGAGTCTGACCGGATTCCCACGGGGGCGCAGGCGTCGATGCGGGTGCGGAAGTTGCCGGTGTGGAAGCTGCGGTCGCGGAGACAGCCGCTTGGGTGGCCTGCGGCTTTGCGGCGTGCCCGGACCGCTCCTGGGCTTTGGCCGGCGCGGCGACCACGGGCGTCACTTGTCCAGGCGGGGTCTCGGGTCTAGGCTCGGATGGAGACACGGGTGCCGAGGCTTCTGCCGCCTCGGGGGCGCTCTCAGGGGATGCCTCGCCGAGAGGAGGCGCCTCCTGGACACTCGAGCTCGGAGTCTGTGCCCCAGCCGCCCAGGTCAGCGTGACGAGAGCCAGCAGGACCGCAGCCCGTCCGGAGAACGCAATCATGAATCGGCTTCCATAGAGGAGCTCTCTAGGCCCGCGCGCGGCACCGCCGGCCGGACGTGGGAGTGAGGCACCGCGCCTGCCTCAACATGGAGGCGGCTCAAGACCCTGCGCCGCCCATCGAGACCTCTGCGCCCAACCGTTGCAGCCGCGGGAAACGGCGCGTTTCTCTGGGGCCCGCCGGAATCCCCACGCGCGACTCACAGGCCGTCGGGCTCCTTGGACAGATTCGATTTCAGACGAATGCCCCGACGTCCGCCTCGGCGATCTTCCGACCGGTCGACTGCTGGCCGAGGACCGACCGCGGCTTCGCCGGCCTGGGTCGCCCCCTGCGCCGTAGCGGCGGGAGCGGCGCTCGTCTTGGCAGACCTGGGTGCCGCGGGGGTCGTCTTTCGGGACGAGGATGCACGTCCGGCGAGTCCGCCCGGGTAAGTCTTGTCCTCGGCACGGCTGGAGGCGCCATCCCGAACGTTTCCCGATTGTTGGGAAGAGGCTCCGAGATCCTGCTCCTTGGCGGGTTTACTCTTCTCGGCAGGATGAGCCTCCGCCCCGGCAACCGCGTTGGTGGCCTCAGAGGCCCGGCGCGCCTGCTGCGCGGCATCACGCTCCACCCTCAGACTCGTAGACTCTGCCGCCGTGGTCTCGGCCGTGCGATGGGACTCCTCGGCAAACTCGCGCTCGGCCTCCTGGCGTGCCTGCTCCGCCGCCTTGGCCTCGGCAGCGCGGCGAGACGCCGCGGCTGCCTCGCGCTCCGCCTTCAGGCGCGCCTCTTCCGCCGCCTTGGCCTGGGCGGCCCGGCGCGTCTCCTCTGCCTCCTCGCGCTCGGCCTGTCGGCGGGCCTGCTCGGCGGCCTGGGCCTCCGCTGCACGGCGGCTCTCAATGGCCTCTGCCTCTTCGACCGTCGCCACATCCCGCTGTGCGACCACGGCATCCACCGCGGCCGCCTTGGCCGCGGGTCGCGGCTCGACCGTGAGCTGCCCTCCACCCGTCGCCAGCACAGCTGCCCCGCCGCCGCTGCCGGGGGGCGGCTTGCTGCCACCGCTGCCACCGCCGCGGGAGGACGATGCGGGCTTGTGTGGCGGGGGCTTCGCGCGGCCCACACCCAGCAGCTTCAGCACGCCCCTAAAGGCCTGCCACGCGAGTATAAGGATGGCGCGCACCAGGTAGAAGACCATGGTGAGCACTCCAACCAGCTTGCCCCACAGCACCCATCCAAGGGAGCCTCCCGTGCCGGCCGGAGCCACCGCCGGACCACCGCCGACGGGGACCGCCTCACCCGCAGCAGCTTCTTGAGCTGCCACCGACGGAAACAGCGCCTTGCCGGCACGCAGGCAACCGAGCGGGATTACCAGCAGGGTCAACAACGTCGATACCATGACACCAAATGCCAGCGAGATCGCCATGCCTTGGAAGATGGGGTCGGTGAGAATCACGAAGGAGCCGCAGACCAAAGCCAGCGCGGTGATCATGATGGGCCGCGTACGAGTCTTACACGCAAGCACCACTGCGTCTTGTAGGGAAGTGCCACGCTTGATCTCGTGGATCGAAAAATCGACCAGCAAGATGGAGTTGCGCACGATGATGCCGGCAAGCGCAATCCACCCGATCATGGAGGTGGCCGTGAACTCGGCGTGGAGCAGCCAATGACCCGGGATGATGCCCAACAGCGTCAGCGGGATCGGAGCCATGATGATGAGAGGAACCCGGAAATTGCCGAATTCCCACACCACCAATATGTAGATCAGCACCAGCGCGGCGCCGAAGGCGAGCCCCATGTCACGGAAGGTCTCATAGGTGACGGTCCATTCGCCGCCCCACTCGAACGCGGACTTGCCGTTGTCCGGCGGCGACCCCAGGTAGTCCCCGGACATCACCACGCCATCCGGGGTGGTGTAGTGCTTCAGCTCGTCTTCCACCTCAAACATAGCGTAGATCGGGGCGGCGAGGCGCCCAACCGCGTCGCCGACCACGTACTCGAGAGGCCGCTGATCCTTGTGGTAGACAAGCGGATCTTCCGGCACCTGAACGAACTGGCCAAGCTCGCCCAGAGGCACCGTCTGGCCACTGTCAGACATGATGGGCAGATCCGTCAGCCGAGTGATCTGGGCACGAACCTGCAGCGGAACCTGCATGACGATGTAGGTGGGCTCGAGCACCGAGCCGCGCTTGATGTCGCCGAGCTTGTAGCCGCCCAGCGCCATGTCGAGATTGCGATTGACCGTGTCCACGGAGATGCCGCGGCGCACGGCCTTCTCGGTGTCCACCTCGAAGCGCCAATACTGGAAAGGCTGCTGCATGTAATTGTCGGCGTCGGCGATGCTCTCGGCCTTTTCGAAAAACTCGGTCATCTTGGTGGTGACCTGGCGCCGTGTCCAATCATCGGGGCCGTAGATCTCGGCGACCACCGACTGTAGCACCGGCGGACCGGGCGGCATCTCGACCACGGTGATACGGGCACCTTCGCGGTGGGCAATCTTGGTCAAGGCCGCGCGGGCGCTCTTGGCGATCTCGTGGCTAGAGCGCTCGCGCTGGGTCTTGTGCAGCAGCTGTACATTAATGTCGGCTTGCCAAGGCTCCCCGCGCAGATAGTAGTGGCGCACCATCCCGTTGAAATCGAAAGGCTTGGCCGCGCCCGCGTAGGTCTGAGCCGCCGTGACCTCCGGAATCTTGAGAATCTGTTGCGTGAGCTCCTGAGCCAGATTTGCCGTCACCGGCAGCGCCGTGCCCTCCGGCATGTCGATGACGACCCCGAACTCCGGCTTGTTGTCGTAGGGCAGCATCTTCACCGTGACGGCGGTGGTGTAGAACATGGCGCAGGACGCCATGAATGCGGTCCAGATACCGATGCGGAACAAGCGGCCCTTGAGCGGGCTTTCGATCAGGGGCACTAGAATACGCCGGAACATTCGCTCCAGGCGCTCTCCACCGGAGTGCTCCCTCGCCTCTGCCCGCCGCAGGTACTTCATGCTTGGCTTGAGACGCAGTGCGAGCCACGGCGTGAAGACGAATGCCGCCATCAGGGAGAACAGCATGGCCACAGAGCCCAGCACCGGGATGGGCAGCATGTACGGACCCATCATGCCGGTGACGAATCCCATGGGCAGCAGCGCGGCGATAACGGTGAAGGTCGCCAGAATAGTGGGGTTGCCCACCTCGCGCACGGCATCGACCGCGGTGTCCGCGTCGGTTTGACCCTTTTCCAGCCAGCGCCGGTAGATGTTCTCCACCACGACGATGGCGTCGTCCACGAGGATGCCGATGGAGAAAATCAGCGCGAACAGGCTCACCCGGTCGAT
>CAYQDX010000155.1:6703-9160 GCA_964416345.1 uncultured Ectothiorhodospiraceae bacterium | reverse complement strand
TGAAACTGCTCGATGAATTCTGGGCGGCAGTCTGGGTACCCGGAGTAGTCCACCGCGTTGACGCCGATGAAGATGTGCCGGGCGTCGAGAACCTCGGCCCACCCCAGGGCGATGGCCAGGAATACGGTGTTGCGCGCCGGCACGTAGGTGACCGGGATGCCTTCGGTGGGGCTCTCCGGGACCGCGATGCCGGCGTCGGTCAGCGCCGAGCCGCCGATGGCCCGGAGATCCAGCGGGATGACCTTATGGGCCACCGCTCCCAGCATGCCGGCGACCCGCGTGGCGGCCGCCAGCTCGGCGCGGTGGCGCTGGCCGTAGTCGAAGCTTAGCGCATGGCAGGCGAGGCCGCGGTCGCGCGCTGTCGCCAATGTGGTGGCGGAGTCCAGGCCGCCCGAGACTAGTACGACGGCTGCTTGCGCCTCGCCCACACTCACCTCCCGGCCACGTCACCCCAGAGATATTTGTGCAGCTGAATCTGCAGCCGTACCGGCAGTCGGTCTTCGAGGATCCAATCCGCAAGCGTGCCTGCGGGCAGCTGGCCGTAGGCCGGGGACAGCAGCACCTCGCAGCGCGCGGGCAGCCGGTGGTGGTCCATCGCCTGCCGCGCCCACTCGTAATCGGCGCGATCCACGACCACCAGCTTCACTTGATCGGTCGGCTTGAGTCGTTCCAGATTCTCGTAGAGATTACGCTCGGATTCACCCGAGGAGGGAGTCTTGAGGTCCAGCACGATGCACACGCGCGCATCCACAGGCGCGACGTCGAGAGCACCGCTGGTCTCCAGGGACACCTCGTAGTCCGCATCGCAGAGGGCGCGGAGCAAGGCGGGACAGCCGCGCTGGGCCAGGGGCTCCCCGCCGGTGACCGTGACGTAGCGCGGCGCATGCTCCGCCACCCGATCCAGCACCTCGGCATGAGTCATCCACTGGCCGCCGGTGAAGGCATAGGTGGTGTCGCAGTAGCTACAGCGCAGCGGACAACCGGTGAGGCGGACGAATACGGTGGGCAGGCCCACGGTGCGGGTCTCGCCCTGCAGGGAGTAGAAGATCTCTGTGATGCGCAGCCGCGGGCGATCCGCGTCCGAGCTCATCGGCCCGCGACTCCGACAGCCCTGTGGAGACCTCCCGGCTTGGCTGCCGCAGCGAGGTCGGGGCAGACGAGGACGGCCCCATTCCAGCCCGTCCCCGCGCGAACTCTAATGGCCTTCAAGACCCATGCGTTGGAGCCGGTTCTGCGCCAGGCGCGCCGCGGTAGTCTTGGGGAAACGGGTCACCACCTCCTGGAATGCTCGGCGGGCATCGCTCCACTTGCCCAGGGAGTAGTCGCTGAAGCCGATCTTCAGCAGGGCATCGGGCTCCTTGGGGCTGCCAGGATAGCCCGACAACACCCTGTTGAACTCGGTGATCGCCTCCCGGTACGCTCCGGTCACGTAGTAGGCCTCACCCAGCCAATACTGGGCGTTGGCCGCGTAGTCGCTGCTGGGGTGATCCTGCAGGAACCGGCGAAATGACTGGATGGCCGGATCGTACCTGCTGTCCTTGAGCAGGGCGAAGGCCCGGTCGTAGTCGGACTGCTCCTGGTCCGTCCAACCGCCCCGCGACGTGCCCGCGGCGGGCTCCGGCCGCCAGTAGTCGGAGCCGGAGTCCGGTGGCTGGGACGGTGCCGTCGGAGCAGTCTGCTCCGGCGGCAACGAGGTGCCGGCTCCGGAAGCGGTCCCACCCCCCTGCTCCAAGGCTTGCAGCCGGCGGTCCAGGTCTAGGTACATGTCCTTCTGGCGTCCCTGCAGGCTGTCCACGTCATGGGACATGTGCTCGATGTCGCCGCGCAGCTGCTGGACCTCCCGCTCCAGACTGTCCACGCGACGCAGCAGGTCCAACATTCCGCGACTTTCCAGCACCCGCTCGACGCGGGAAAGCCGCGCCTCCACCGATCCCCCGGTCTGCGCCTGGGCCGCCGCTGCCATGGTCAAGGCCAGGATGGCGGCGGGCGCAACGAGCTTCAGACCCGCCATTATCACTTCGACCTGTAGACCAGCTCGGCGCGCCGATTCAGGCGCCAGGCGGACTCGTCATGGCCCAGCGCCACCGGGCGCTCTTCGCCGTAGCTCACGGTCTGTACCTGCGAATCCCTGGCTCCCTGGAGCATCAGGATCTGACGCACGGCCTGGGCGCGCCGCTCACCTAGGGCCAGGTTGTATTCCCGGGAGCCCCGCTCGTCGGTGTGGCCCTCGACGGTGAGCGCTGCACTGGCGTGATCGGCCAGATACAGGCCGTGGGCCGCGACCGTGTCGTAGTCGGCCTCGCTCACCACGCTGCTATTGAAATCGAAATAGATGACGCGCTTGGCCAGAGGGCTGGACGGGTTGTCGAGCTCCTCGCTGGTGAACTGGCCGGGGCGGCCCACACCCTGCGCGGTCGCCCCGCCGGTGGGCTGCCCGCCTTCGACCACGGCCGCGCC
>CAYQDX010000155.1:4632-6603 GCA_964416345.1 uncultured Ectothiorhodospiraceae bacterium | reverse complement strand
CGCCCTTTGTCCCGGTGGACTCGCAGCCGAGCATGGCGAAGACCACCAAGACCGGCACGGCAAGCTTCAACAACATCGATGCGTTCATGTTCTCTCCTGGTAACAATCAATGAGTCGTATCGAACGGTGACCATGCCGGCTCGCGCACGTCGCCTTCGTGACTGGCCAGGCGCTGGCTGACCCTGCCATCGACCGACACTGCAGCAAGGACCCCTTTACCCCCGGCCTCGGTGGCATAGATGATCATGCTCCCGTTGGGGGCGAAGCTCGGCGATTCATCCAGTCGGGTATCGGTGAGGACCCGCAGCGAGCCCGAGGCGAGATCCTGCACGGCAATGTGGAAGCCATCGCCGCCGCGATGCAGCATGGCCAACATGCGGCCGTCCGGCGACAGGCGGGGACAGGCGTTGTAGCTCCCCTCGAAGGTCAGGCGCTCGGGACGTCCGCCGCTGATGCCGACCCGATAGATCTGCGGCTGGCCGCCGCGATCCGAGGTGAACACCAGGGAGCGGCCGTCCGGCCCCCAGTCCGGCTCGGTGTCGATGGCCAGATTGTTGGTGACCCGCTGCAGCGCCTTGGTGCGCAGGTCGAGCAGGTAGATCTCGGGGTTGCCGTCCTTAGACAGGGTCAGCGCCAGCCGGGTGCCATCCGGCGACCACGCCGGCGCGGTGTTCAGGCCCGGGTACGACGCCAGCAGCTCCCGCTGTCCGGTCGATATCGCCTGGCGATACACCATCGCCCGGCCCTGCTCGAAGGACACGTAGGCCAGCTTCTCCCCGTTGGGCGACCAGGCGGGCGACATCAGCGGCTGGGAGGTGCTGAGGATGGTTTGCGGATCGTAGCCGTCGGAATCGGCGACGTGCA
This sequence comes from uncultured Ectothiorhodospiraceae bacterium, assembly GCA_964416345.1. Classification (GTDB taxonomy): domain Bacteria; phylum Pseudomonadota; class Gammaproteobacteria; order CAYQDX01; family CAYQDX01; genus CAYQDX01. Next base: position 5,739 of record CAYQDX010000155.1, on the reverse strand, counting down.
GCTCGTAGAGCCGGCTGTCGCTTGCCCCGGAGGCCGTGATGTAGGCGATGCGGGTAGCGAAGGCGCCTTTGTCCCCGGTGAGCTTCTCGTAGACGATGTCGCTGATGTGGTGGGCCGCCAGGCGTAGGGTCTTGTCCGTCGCCGGCACGCTGTAGGCCGCAAGCGGCTGGCCACGCAGCACGTCGAAGAGCTGGAAGCGCACGTCGTAGGCGCCGGGACCGGAGGCCAGCACCTGGCCAATCAGCAGGCTGTCCACGCCCAGCAGGCGCCAGTCTAGGAAGTTCACCTCGCTTGCCTCGCGGGGGCGCGACACCAGGTTCCGCTCCGGCACCGGCGCAAACAGGCCGCTGCGGGCCAGATCCGCGCTGACAATGGCCGCCACGTCTTGGGGGGGCTGCGGCCCGGTGGGCTCTACGGCGAAGGGGACGATGGCGATGGGCAGTGCGCTCTCGACGCCTCGGGTAATCTGAATCTCCAGGACGTCACCCGCCTGAGCCACGGTGACCGCAGCCAGTGCCAGGACGCTCATTAGCCAAGCAGAAATGCGTTGCAACATCACCTTGCTCAATCCTCGACCTTGAAATCGAAAACAATGGTCCGCGCGAACAGAGACGGCTCGGGAGGCGCCGGCAAGGGCGCCGCGCGCCGCACGGCCTGCTCCACAGAGCGCTGGAACATGGTATCTCCGGTGCACTGGGTAACGTCCACCTTGACCACGTCACCGCCCGGGATCTGGTCCACGGTCACCTTACAGGTCTGGCCGCGGCTCGCGCTGGGGGGCCGCAGCCAGCTGCGCTCGACCTTCTGCCGAATGCTGTCCTTGTAAATGCCTTCGAGGCGGTCGATCTCGCGCGCGCGCCGTCGTGCCAGTAGACTCTGCTCCTGCTCCAGCTCATGGCGCAGAGACTCCTCGGCCTCCGCCCGCCGGCGCGCCGCGGCCGCCTTGCGCTCCGCCTCCAGCTTGGCCTTGCGGGCCTTCTCCGCTGCCTTCTTACGCTCGGCCTCCTTGCGCTCCGCCTCCAGCTTGGCCTTGCGAGCCTTCTCAGCTGCCTCTGCCTTCTTACGCTCGGCCTCCTTGCGCTCCGCCTCCAGCTTGGCCTTGCGAGC
>CAYQDX010000155.1:0-4532 GCA_964416345.1 uncultured Ectothiorhodospiraceae bacterium | reverse complement strand
GCCTTCTTACGCTCGGCCTCCTTGCGCTCCGCCTCCAGCTTGGCCTTGCGAGCCTCCTCGGCTGCCTCTGCCTTCTTGCGCTCGGCCTCCTTGCGCTCCGCCTCTAGCTTCGCCTGGCGAGCCTTCTCCGCCTCCTCGGCTTTCTTGCGCTCTTCCGCCTGCCGGCGCAGCTCTACCTGGTGCTTGCGCTCGGCCTCCGCGCGCTGCTGCTCAACCTTCGCTAGGCGCTGCTTCTCGGCTTCCTGCTGCCGGCGCAGCTCATCCAGCCGCTGCTGCTCTTTGGCACGCTCGTCGGCAAGATGCTTGGCCTCCTCCTCGGCCTTCTGCTCGCGGGCGAGCTTCTCGGCCTGCAGGGTCGCCAAATGCTGCTGCTCGGCTTCCTGTTGGCGGCGCAGCTCCTCCAGGTGGGCCTGCTCGGCCTGCGCCTGACGTTGCTGGGCCTCGGCCAGGGCCTTCTTCTCGGCCTCCAGCTTGGCGAGCCGCTGCTCCTCCTGCTCCCGGGCCTGCTGCGCGTCCTCTGCGGCCTGCCGGAGCTGCTGCTGGTGGGCCTCCTCGGCGGCCTTGCGCTGCGCCTCGGCCTGCTTGAGATGGGCCATCTCCTGCTCCACCCGATGCTCGTCGATGGCCACGGCATGCACGATATTTTCCGGCTTACCTGCCGGGGCACCCGGGTCATGGTGCCACTCCACGGCGAACATCAGCATGCCGATGAGCACGATGTGCACCAGCACGGCATAGACGCCCGCACGAAACCGGTCGAAGAATTCGGTCAGCGAGGCCACGCTCGGATGCTCACCGTGCGCGGATGGGCGGAGGCGGCTCCGTCAGCAGGCCGACGCTCGGCGCCCCGGCCCCCTGCAGCAGGGACATGAGCTGCACCACCGCCCCATAGCTCACCTCGGCGTCGCCCCGCACCAGCACGGGGGTACCGGGCTGGGTCCGCAGCACCGCCGACACGCGATGCACCAGGGTCGCGGCGTCTATGGGCTCCTTGGGCTTGTCGCCCAGGTTGAGGTAATAGCTTCCCGCCTCGTCCACGCTGACGATCATGGGCTCCCGCCCGCCGGGCGTGATGGGCTGCGAGGACACCCGCGGCAGCTGGACGTGCACCCCCTGGGAAAGTAGCGGTGCAGTGATCATGAAGATGACTAGCAGCACGAGCATCACGTCGATGTAGGGCACGACGTTGATCTGCGACATGGGGCGATTGCGCTCTCGGTGTCTTAGGTAGGCCATCTAGAGTCCTGGCTGATTGCCCCTCGTCCGGCTGAAAGCGCATGCGTCGTGGTGGAGCACTACAGATGCGCCTGGCGCTGCAGGATGCTGGAGAACTCTTCGAGGAAGGCATCGTAGCGGTTGATGAGCCGCTCGACCTGGTTGGAGTAGCGATTATACGCGATCACCGCCGGAATCGCAGCGAACAAGCCCATGGCCGTGGCCACCAGCGCCTCCGCGATACCCGGGGCGACGTTCGCCAGCGTGGCCTGGCTCACGTTGCCTAGCGCCCGGAAGGAATTCATGATGCCCCAGACAGTGCCGAACAGTCCCACGTAGGGGCTGGTGGAGCCCACCGTCGCGAGGAACGAAAGATTGGCCTCCTGGGCGTCCACCTCGCGCGACAGCGCGACCCGCATGGCTCGCTGGGCGCCCTCGAGCATGGCGCGTGGGTCCACTCCGGTTTGTTGGCGCAGCCGCGCGAACTCCTGGAAGCCGGCCTCGAAGATGCTCGCCATGCCCTGGGGCTCGGCCTTCTCCCCCGATACCTGATGATAAAGGCGGGTCAGGTCGCGCCCGGACCAGAAGCGCTCCTCGAAGCCGTTGGCTGCCTTACGCGCGCGCTTCAGGGAGATGGATTTGTTGAAGATCATGGCCCAGGACACTACGGACACCACCAGCAGGAGCAGCATCACCAGCTGCACCAACAGGCTGGCGTTGACCACCAGGTGCATGAGGGACAGGTCAGTCGTCACCGTGAATCTCCGCTGAAATCACCCGAGGAATAGGTCGCGGCCGGAAGCTCGCGACGTCCAGGCAGGCGACCTTGACCACCCCCTCGCACAACAGCTCCTCGCCCCGCCTGATGTGCTGCTCGAAGGCCACGCTCGCCCGCCCCCACTTGACCGGGATCGCACTGACCTGCAGGTAGTCGTTGAAGAGCGCCGGACGGATGAATTCGAGCCGGACCGAGTGCACCGCGAACAGCACGCCCTCGCTGCGCCGCAGGGCATCCTGCTCCACCCCCAGATCGCGCAGCCATTCCGTGCGGGCGCGCTCCATGTAACGCAGATAGTTGGCGTGGTAGACCATACCGCCGCTGTCCGTATCCTCGTAGTAGACCCGGACCGGCCACGAAAATTCGCTCACGATACCATAATCCCGGAATTCCCATGTTGCTGGCGACAGGCTCGCCCGCCTCACGGGTCCCCGAACAGGTCCCCGTGGGCGGGGGCACCCTCGCCGGGGGGAGGCGTCAGACCGAAATGGAGATAGGCGTGGCGGGTAGCGACCCGGCCGCGGGGGGTGCGCATGATGAAGCCCTGCTGGATGAGGTAGGGCTCGACCACGTCCTCCAGGGTGCCGCGCTCCTCGCCGATGGCGGCGGCCAGGCTGTCGATGCCCACGGGGCCGCCGGAGAACTTCTGTATGAGGGTGCCGAGCAGCTTGCGGTCCATGACGTCGAAGCCCTGGCTGTCGACCTCCAGCAGGTCGAGGCCCGCGCGGGCGACCGCGTCGGTCACCCGGCCATCGGCGCGCACCTCCGCGTAGTCCCGCACCCGGCGCAGCAGGCGGTTGGCGATGCGCGGGGTGCCGCGGGAGCGGCGGGCGATCTCATAGGCGCCCTGCCCATCCACGCCGACGCCCAGGATACCTGCCGAGCGGTTGACGATCCGTGTGAGATCCTCGGTGGAGTAGAACTCCAGCCGCTGCACGATGCCGAAGCGATCCCGCAGCGGAGAGGTCAGCAGCCCCGCCCGGGTGGTGGCACCGACCAGCGTGAAGGGCGGCAGATCCAGCTTGATGGAGCGGGCCGCGGGGCCCTCGCCGATGACGATGTCCAGCTGGTAGTCCTCCAAGGCGGGATAGAGCACCTCTTCCACTACCGGGCTCAGGCGGTGTATCTCGTCCACGAACAGCACGTCCCGCGGCTGCAGGTTGGTGAGCAGCGCGGCGAGATCCCCGGGCCGCTCCAGCACGGGACCGGAGGTCTGCTTCAGGCCGGCCTCCAGCTCGTGGGCGACGATGTGCGCCAGGGTGGTCTTGCCCAGCCCCGGAGGACCGAACAGCAGCACATGGTCCAGGGCCTCACCCCGCCCGGCCGCGGCCCGGATGAAGATCTCCATCTGCTCGCGCACCTTGGGCTGGCCCACGTAGTCGACCAGGCGCCGGGGCCGGATGGCCCGATCCAGGGCGGCATCCTCTGCCGTGGCATTGGGACCGACCAGGGCATCCCGCTCGATCATCGCCGGCGCGCTCCGGGGCTACTTGATGGTGGCCTGCAGGGCACGGCGGATGATCTCCTCGCTGCTGAGCCCCTGGGCGTCGGCCGCCCGCACCATGCGCGTGGCCTCCGCGGGCCGGTAGCCCAGGGCCACCAGGGCGCTCAATGCGTCCTCTACCTCGTCCTGATCGCCCCGCGCGCCCACGCTGCCTGCCGCCGCGGCAGTCCCCGGCAGCTGCGCCGCCGACCCGACCTCCATCCGGTCCTTCATCTCCACGATAAGCCGCTCCGCGGTGCGCTTGCCCACGCCCGGCAAGCGGGTGAGCGCCACGGCATCCTGGTCCTGCACACAGCGCACGAAGGCGTCCGGCTCCATCCCCGAGAGGATGGAGACGGCCAGCCTGGCGCCGATGCCGCTCACTCGGATCAACGCCCGGAACAGGGCCCGCTCCGAGGCTTCTGCGAAGCCGTACAGCAGGTGGGCGTCTTCCCGCACGATGAGGTGCGTGTGCAGAGTCACTTCCTCGCCCACCGCAGGCAGCTTGTAGAAGGTGCTCATGGGGGCCTCGATCTCATAGCCGACGCCCTGGACATCGAGCAGCAAGAATGGCGGGTGCTTGGCCCGCAGCACCCCGCGCAGGGATCCGATCACCGCTCCCCCCAGCGCAGCTTGGTCTGCAGGATCTCGAAGCGGCTGCGACGGGGGGACGCGACGATGTCGACCGGGTGCGGCGAGCGTCGCATCGACACCCGATCGCCGTCCTCGAGCTCCATGCCCTCCTGGCCGTCGATGGTGATCGTGGCGTCCCCGCCCAGGGTGTGGACCACCACCTCGACCTCCGCATCGGCGGCCAGCACGAGCGGTCGCTGGGTGAGGGAGTGCGGGCAGATGGGCGTGAGCACGATGGCCTCGAGGCCCGGCATGAGGAGGGGGCCGCCGGCCGACAACGAGTACGCGGTGGAGCCCGTCGGCGTCGAGACGATCAGACCGTCCGCGTGGTAGGTAGTCACCCGCTCGTTGGCCGCGAAGGTCTCGAGGTCGATGATGCGCGACAGTGCCGTCTTGGTGATGACGGCGTCGTTGAGGGCCAGG
>CAYQDX010000154.1:4705-9189 GCA_964416345.1 uncultured Ectothiorhodospiraceae bacterium | reverse complement strand
CGTGATTGCCGCCGAATGCTTGCCGTCCCCGGACGAGCGGTTCGCTGACGAGCATCCGCGCTGGGAGGCGGCCATGGAGCGGTTGGCCGACGATTCCCGCGCCTTCTACCAGGACCTGGTCCAGGGGACGCCCGGTTTCCTCGATTATTTCCGCCAGGCCACGCCGATCGATCTGGTCAAACATCTGAAGATCGGCTCACGGCCCAGCCACCGCAAGCAGCAGGATCGCTCCAAGGATTCCGTGCGGGCCATCCCCTGGGTGTTCGGCTGGGCGCAGTCGCGCCACACCCTGCCCGCCTGGTACGGACTGGGCACCGCACTGGAGCAGTGGCGCAACCGTACCCCGGAGGGGCTGGAGCAGCTCCAACGCCTGTACCGGGAGTGGCCGTTCTTCAATGCCCTGCTGCGTAACACTCAGATGTCCCTGGCCAAGGCCGACATGGACATCGCCGCGGATTACGCCGCACTCTGCACCGATGCCGGGGCGGGCCAGCGCATCTACCAGATGATTCGTGCGGAATACCAGCGGGCGGTCACCCAGGTGCTGGAGGTGGCCGGCATCGAGCTGATGCTCCAGGAAGACCCCACCCTGCGCCTGTCACTGAGCCGCCGCAATCCCTATCTAGACCCTCTGGGTCACATCCAGGGGGCGCTGCTGCGACGCTATCGCGACCCCGGGCGGAGCGCCGAAGAGCGCGAGCGATGGCTCCCGCCGCTGCTGCGCAGCATCAATGCCATCGCCAACGGGCAGCGCAACACCGGCTGAGCTCAGGCGACCTGGGCGGGTATGGAATGGCCCGAGCGCAGGATGCGGTTCTTCGCATCGAGGTAGATCAGGGTCGGGCGATAGGAGGCCATCTCGGCCTCGCTGAGCAGCGCATAGCTGCAGATGATCACCCGATCGCCGGGAGCCGCCTTGTGCGCCGCCGCACCATTGACGGAGATGATGCCGGAGCCGTTCTGGGCCCGGATGGCATAGGTGATGAAACGCTCGCCGTTGCGCAGATTGTAGATGTGAATCTGCTCGTATTCGGCGATGCCAGCAGCCTCCAGCAGCGCACCGTCGATGGCGCAGGAGCCCTCGTACTCTAGCTCTGCGTGGGTCACGCGGGCCTGATGCAGCTTGGCCTTGAGCATCGTGTTGTGCATGGTGCCCGTTCCTGATATTCCGTCGGGTGGTGATGAGGCACATGGTGCGGAGCCGGAGCCCCGGGTAAGCTAGCCAGAACTCGCGGCACACCGCAGGTTCAAGGATAGGCCAGTCAGCGCTGCTGCCTCAAAGCAATGCCGGCCTGGCCACATTGCAGGTGGCTGATATTATCGGCTACTGGGTCATTGTGTTCAACGCAAACGCAACATTGTCGATGAGCCGGGCAGGCCCCAAGCGCGCCGCCGCAAGCACGATGAGGGCCGAGGCGGCGGGTGCCGGCGGCGCCAGGTCCTTCTGCTGGCGCACGCTGACGTAGTCGGGGCTGAAGCCGAGCCTGTGCAAGTCCCGCTCCGCGGCCTGCTCCAGCCGCCGGTAGTCCCGGCTGCCCGCGAGCACGCGGTCCCGCAGCTCGCAGAGCACCCGGTACAGGCCGGGCGCGACCCGCCGCTCCTCGGCCGACAGGTAGCGGTTGCGCGAGCTCATGGCGAGCCCGTCCTCTTCGCGGCAAGTCGCCACCCCCACGATGTCGACGGGAAAGCACAGCTCGCGCACCATGCGCCGAATCACCAGCAGCTGCTGGAAATCCTTCTCCCCGAACAGGGCCACGTCCGGCTGGACGACGTTCAGCAGCTTGGCCACCACGGTCGCCACGCCGCTGAAGTGACCCGGCCTGCTGGCGCCGCAGAGCGCTTCCCCCAGCCCCGGGACCTCCACCCGGACGACCCCTCGCAGGCCACCGGGATACATCTCCTCGACGCCGGGACTGAACAGCAGGTGCACCCCGCTCTCCGCCAGCTGCAAGCCGTCCTCGGCGGGCCTCCTGGGATAGCGCCCGTAATCCTCACCCTCCGCGAACTGCGTCGGATTGACGAATATGCTCGCCACCACCCGGTCACCGAGCTGGAGGGCGCGCTCGACGAGACGCATGTGCCCGGCGTGCAGGCCACCCATGGTCGGCACCAGCGCGATGCGCTCATGCCGGGCACGCCACTCCTGGATGAGGGGACGCAGCCCGGCGACCGTGGTCACCGTGCGCATGGCCACCACCGGCGCCGGAGGCTAGGCAGCATGCAGGCACCGAGGCTCATTCGTAGGCATGCTGGGGGCCGGGAAAGCTGCCGTCCTTGACCGCCCGAACATAGCGCCGCAGCGCGTCGGGGATCCCGGTGGCACCGGCGGAGAAGTCCTGCACGAAGCGCGGCCGCCTCCCAGTCGTCATCCCCAGCATGTCGTACAGCACCAGCACCTGACCGTCGCAGCCGGCGCCTGCGCCGATGCCGATCACCGGGATGCTGACCGCCGCACACACCTCGGTGGCGAGTCCCGGGGGCACACACTCCAGCACCAGCAGATCGGCCCCGGCTTGAGCCAGCGCCCGGGCGTCGTCGACGATGCTCTGGTACGCAGCCGGATCGCGCCCTTGGACCTTGTAACCGCCCAGCTTGTGCACCGACTGGGGCAGCAGTCCCAAATGGCCGCATACCGGGATCCCACGGGTCGTGAGCTGGCGCACGGTCTCCAGCTGTATGGCCCCGCCTTCCAGCTTCACCACCTCGGCACCCGCGCGCATGAGCTGCGCCGAACTCTCCAGCGCCTGCCCGGGACTGGCGTAGCTCATGAACGGCAGATCGGCGACGATGAGGCCGTTGCGCCTGCCGCGCGTGACGCAGGCCACGTGATAGGCCATGTCCTGCAGGGTCACGGGCAGGGTCGAATGGCGGCCCTGAACGACCATGCCCAGGGTGTCGCCCACCAGCAGGATCTCCACGCCGGCCGCATCGAGCAGGCCGGCGAAGCAGGCGTCAAAGGCCGTCAGGAAGGCGATCTACTCGCCGTCGCGCTTCATCTTGGCGAGTCTGGTGAGGGTAATCAAGGCACCGCTCCCGGCGATGGGCCAAGGCCTATTATAGCTTGGCCGTGACCCTGTCCGAGCCCCTCAGCAGGACCCGGCCAACCGCTCCAGCCCCGCCGTCCCGCACCGTCGGGCCAGCTCGCGCACCATCCCGCGACCCGGAATTCGCAGCTCGGACGCCAGCTCGCTCAGGGGATAGAGCACGAAGCTGCGCTGCCCCAGACCGGGATGGGGAACCCTAAGCCCCGCCGTCTCGATGACCCGATCCCCGTAGAGCAGCAGGTCCAGATCCAGGGTTCGCGGCCCCCAGCGAACGCCGTCCCGGGTCCGACCGTGGGCGGCCTCCAGGCGGTGGAGCTGGCGCAGCAACTCCTGGGGGCCGAGCCTCGTGGCCAGAGCGGCCACTGCATTGATATACGGATCCTGACCCGGAGGACCCATCGGAGCGCTGCGATAAAGACTGGAGAACGCGAGCAAGCGGGTGCCGGGCAGCTGCGCCAGCCCGAGGCGGCCCCTACAGACCCGGTCGATGGAATTCCCGAGATTGCTGCCCAGTCCCACGTAGGCGGACGTCTCCCCGGGTGTGTCGACAGCAGTCACTCGGCGGCAGGCTTGCGCCGCCGCGGTCGCCGGCGTCGGCCGAGCCGAGCCCCGCCCTGACGCACCAGCGCCGGGCGCTGCTGCTCGTCGGCGGCCTGGAGCTGGGTCCACCACTCGCAGAGCTCGCCCACGGGCTCTCCGGCCTCCCGACGCAACATCAGAAAGTCGTAGGCGGCGCGGAACCGGGGATGCTCCAACAGGCGCAGTGACCGCGTGCCGCGGCGCACGGCGAGGCGGGGCTGTAGCTGCCAGATCTCCCGCATGGGCAGGCTGAAGCGCCTAGGCAGACTCACTCGCTCGTTGAGCCGGGCGACCACGCTGTCCCCGGCCACCTGCAAGGCGTGCAACGCATCCATGCCGCTGGCCTCGTGCTCCACGGCCAGCCGCCGCATGGGCTCCCACAGCAATGCACCGAACAGAAAGGCCGGCGTCACCGGCTTGCCCTCGGCCACGCGCCCATCCGTGTTGGCCAGCGCCTGCACTAGCAGGGTCAGGGGAAAGCCATCCACTTCCCGGCTGAGGCTCGTCTCGGTCTGCGGGAACAGCTGGCCGAACAGTCCATAGTGGCGCAGCAGCTCGAAGGTCTGCACCGCGATCCCGCCGAGAAAGAGCTTCAAGGTCTCGTCGAACAGCCGCGCCGGCGGCATGCCGCGTAGCAAGGCACCAAGCTCGAACAGGGGCAGCTCACTCGCCGGCTCGATACGGAAACCCAGCTTGGCGGCCAGCCGCACCGCCCGCAACATGCGCACCGGGTCCTCGCGGTAGCGGGCCTCCGGGTCACCGATGCAGCGCAGCACGCCGGCCTTGAGGTCGCTCATGCCGTCGGTGAAGTCCACCTCGGAGAAGTCGCGCACATTGTAGTAAAGCGCGTTGACCGTGAAA
>CAYQDX010000154.1:0-4695 GCA_964416345.1 uncultured Ectothiorhodospiraceae bacterium | reverse complement strand
AAATCCCGGCGCCATACGTCGTCCTCCAGGGTGCCGTAGACGTTGTCGCGCAGGATGCGGCCGTCCTCGACCACGCCTTCGCCCTCCACATCCTCGCCGTCGTGGGCAGCCCGGAATGTCGCCACCTCGATGACCTCCTCTCCGAAGCGCACATGAGCCAGCCGAAACCGCCTGCCCACCAGGCGGCAGTTGCGGAACAGCTGCCGCACCTCCTCCGGCCGCGCATTGGTGGCGATGTCGAAGTCCTTGGGCTCCCGCCCCAAGAGCAGGTCACGTACGCCGCCGCCCACCAGATGGGCCTCGTAGCCCGCACCTTTCAGGCGGTAGAGTACCTTGAGAGCGTGCTCGCTGACCGCGGAGCGGGAGATGACGTGCTGCGGCCTGGGAATGACGGTGGGACTGTCGATGTTCTTTACCTTTCCCAGTCAGCGAATTCGACTTGAGACTGACTCACGGCCGCGTATAATACCATCCTTCGTTTCGGGGCGAAGTATTGCTCCCTTCGTCTAGCGGCCTAGGACGCCGGCCTCTCACGCCGGTAACAGGGGTTCGAAACCCCTAGGGAGCGCCACCGACTCCCAGATCTGCCGCCGCCCCATCAGGCAAGATTGGTATGCTCGACATATTTGGCGTCGCCGAGGAGCCGCAGAGTCACGGTCTCGCCAGACACCGAGAGCCGGCTGCCATCCACAAACTTCAGCTCGAAGGCCGCGGGCCCGATGCCGACGGTCGGCACCGGCAGCATATCCAGATAGGTATAGACCCCGGCCCGGAGCTTGCCGCGCGCCATCGCTGCGGGTAGCGTCGGCGGCGCGCCGTCGAGCTCCGCCTCGGTGAATACGAGCTCGGCCTGCTGGGTCCAACGGGTGCCCGGATCGACGCCGGCAATGCCCTCCGAGCGGTGGATCACTGCGGGCGCGAGCGCAATGGTCACCGCACCGCCGGTCTCGGTGACGGCGGCCACCACGGATGCCTCGAATTCGAGTGTGCTGCTAGTCATGATCCATTCTCCCTCACCGTTGTCCCGCGCGGCGGCGCGGGGGCGGAAATTTACCACATCGTCGGCATCCCGGGAGACACCATGACGGCCGAGAGCCCTCAGAGTCCCTCCCCGGCGGGACTGCTGCCGCGCCTGCTGGCCATGGTCTACGACGGCCTCCTGGTGGCTGCCGCGCTGTCCGTCGCCACTGCCATGCTGCTCCTTTTCACCCATGGGCAGGCCATCGCACCCCACCATCCAGCGTATCGGGCCTACCTGCTGGGGGTGTGGTACCTGTTCTTCGGCTGGTTCTGGACCCACGGCGGCCAGACCCTGGGCATGCGGGCCTGGCGGCTGCGGGTGGAGCGTACCGACGGCACGGGTCTGAACTGGGTGGTCGTGCTCTCGCGATTGCTGGCGGCCACCCTCTCGGCTGGCTGCCTGGGACTGGGCTATGCCTGGGCGCTAATCGACCCCAAGCGCCGCACTTGGCACGACGCCTGGACCGGAACCCGGGTGGTACGCCTGCCGAAGTAGCGGGGATCGGCGCCTTCCGAGGTCGTCTAGGGCACCCGACGCATGAGGACGACGGCGAGCACCGCGGCCACCAGGGTCGGCAAGCTCGCACCCAGAAATGGGGAGAGGTCGAATACCACGCTCACGTGGCCGAACACCCGGCTGAATAGGTGGAAGCCGAAGCCCGCCAGCGTGCCCACCACTATGCGATGTCCCAGGCTGCCCGAGCGCAGCAGGCCGAACACGAAGGGGATCGCCAGAAGCACCATCACGCCGGTGGCGATGGGCTGGAACACCTTGAACCAGAACGCCAGCTCGTAGCGGCTGGCCGTCAGGCCGTTTTCCTCCAGGTAGTCTACGTACTCGTGCAGCCCGTAGGCCGACAGGCTTTCAGGGCGCACCACCACCACGTCGATCAGGGCTGGGCTGAGCAGGGTTTCCCAAGGCGCCCGCCGGGTGTAGCGGGTGGTAACCTTGTCCTCCCCGATGAGGCTCTGGGCGAGGTTCTCCAGCTGCCAGCGCCCATCCTCGTAAGCGGCACGCTCGGCATAGGTGGCCATCCGCAGGCGGTGGCGGGCATCGAGATCATAGATGTAGATGCCGCCCAGGCGCCCCCCGGGAAGCACCTCACGTATGTTGATATAGCTCCTGCCGTCCCGGGCCCAGTAGCCATTGCTGGTGCCGGTCTTGAGGCTGATTCGATCGGTCTTGGCGATGGCCCGGCTGCGCTGGGCAAGCTGCTCGGCGGGAGGCGCCGCCAGCTCGCCGATGAAAGTGGCCAGCATCATCATAAGCACACCCACTCGCATGACCGAGCCAGCGATGCGCAACAGCGACACCCCGGCGGCACGCACGACGATGAGCTCGCTCTGGGCCGCCAGTGCTCCCAGCCCCAAGATGGTGCCGAGCAAGGCCGCCATGGGAAAGAGCTGGTAGAGACTTCCCGGGATGGCCAGCAGCACGAACTTGGCCGCCGCACCCACCGTGTAGCTGCCCTGCCCCACGTCTCCCAGCTCCTGGGCGAAGGCAAAGAAGCTCTCCAGCGCCAGCAGCACCAGCATCACGATCGCGGTGCCGCCGGCCACGGCCCGGCCGATGTGGCGGTCCAGGATCTTCACGTCCGGCGGCTCCCGGCAAACGGGGGGCTCCAGCCGGCCTGGCGCAGCACCAGTATCAGCGTCACCAGTCCGACCATGAGGTGCAGCCACCAGATGCCCACCCAGCCGGGGATGATGCCATCCTCCAGCCAGGCCCGGCTGACTCCCATCATATTGAGGTAGATGACATAGACCAGCACGGCTCGGAACAGCCGCCCGTAGCGGCCCTCCCTCGGCGCGGTGCGACTCAGGGGCACGGCCAAAGCGCCCAGCAGCAGCGTGGACAAGGGCATGGAGATCCGCCACTGCAGCTCGGCCGCATCCCTTCGATCCGGCGACCGCCAGAGCTCCCGCGTCGGCGTGGCATCCCGCTTGTGCTGGATCCCCGCCACCGCCTTCTCCTCGATACGCACTGCAAATTGATCGAAGGCGACGATCTTGTACTCCGGACTTCCCGGGCGCCCGTCGTAGCGGTAGCCGTGCCCGAGCACGATGAACCGGTCGCCGGTGCGGGGGTCGTCCTGCTGGCGGCCGCTGGCCGCATAGATCACCCCCATCTCTCCCGCCCGCACGCCGCCCCCGGGCCCGAAGATGCCGACGAACACGTTGCGCATGGCACTGCGGTCCTTGGAGACCTCCTGCACGTAGAAGATCCGGCGTCCCTCATCGAACTCGGTGAAGCGGCCGGCGATGACGTCGCTTATGTCGGTGGCCGCGTGGATGCGGTCCTGCAAGGTGTAGCGTCGCTCGGAGGTGCGCGGCGCCATGTCGAAGCTCAGCGCGGCCACCAGCACGGCGACCAGCAGCGATATTGCGAGCACCCCACGCAGCAGGCGGCCGACACCATAGCCGCAGGCCGCCAGCACGATCATCTCGCTGTCTCGATACAGCCGTCCCAGCCCCAGCAGCACCCCGATATAGAGGGATAGGGGCAGCAGCATCAGCAGGTAGCTGGGAATCTTGAGCACCAGCAGGGCGAAGATGGCGTGGGGCGGTATCTCCCCGGAGGCGGCCTCGCCGAGAAAACGGGCGAAGACATTGCTCAGGAAGATCAGCAGCAGCACCAGGAGGACCCCCAGCAGCGTGCCGAGCACTTCCCGGCCGATGTAGCGAAATACGATCAAGGGCCTGCCCGGGTAGGGAAAACTTGGGTTTTTGACTGAAAATCTACGTTTGCTACACTATGCGGACAAATTCGAGAGATTTGTGGACACGGGCAAGCCCCGGCGGGGAATAGTTGGTACTGGTGCCGGGACCTCCGTGATGAGTCCGACGCCGGCGCGGCGGACGGCAACCGTATCCATTATCCACACCCAGGACACGAATGTCTGCAGGAGACCTGAGAGCATGGAATTCAGTGTAAAGAGTGGTCTAGCGGAGAAGCAGCGCACCGCGTGCGTGGTGGTCGGGGTGTTCGAGCCGCGCCGCCTCTCGGCGGTATGCGAGCGCCTGGACGAGGTGACCGACGGCTATCTGTCCAACCTGCTGCGCCGCGGCGATTTGGAGGGCAAGATCGGCCAGACCCTGCTACTGCACAGCGTGCCCAACACACTGGCCGACCGCATCCTGCTGGTCGGCTGCGGCCGGGAGCGGGAGCTGGGCGACATTCAGTACCGCAAGATCATCCATCAGGCCGCGACCACCCTAAACGACACCGGCTCCATGGAGGCCGTGTCCTACCTCACCGAGCTCACGCTCAAGGGACGGGATGCCTACTGGAAGGTGCGCCATGCGGTGGAGGCCACCGAGAACGCGCTCTATCGCTTCGACCAGCTCAAGAGCAAGAAGGACCAGACCCGCCGGCCGCTGCGCAAGATCGTGCTGAGCGTGCCCAGCCGCCGGGACCTGACCGCCGGTGAGCGGGCGATACGTGAGGGCACGGCCGTGGCCGCCGGCGTCAAGCTCGCCAAGGATCTTGCCAATCTGCCGGGTAATGTGTGCACGCCCACCTATCTGGCGGAGCAGGCCAGGTCTCTGGGCAGGCTGCACAAGAGCCTCGACGTGGAGGTGCTCGACCTCCGGGCCTTGGAGGAGCTCAAGATGGGCGCGCTGCTCTCGGTCGCCCGCGGCAGCCGCCAGCCGGCCAAGCTCATCGTCATGCGC
>CAYQDX010000153.1:0-9251 GCA_964416345.1 uncultured Ectothiorhodospiraceae bacterium | reverse complement strand
GGCAGCCTCACGGGCACCTTCGCCAAGGGCAGCGACCTGGACCTGTTGCTGGAGCAGGAGGCGCTGTGCCTGGACGGCAAAGTCATAGACGCGCAGGTGCAGGTCGGTCGCGGTGGCGAGATCGCGGCCTCTCGGCAGTTGGCCGTGCCGACTCCCAAGGGCTATTGCTTCTACCTCACCAACCTTCCGGGTGCCGTCGAGCCGTGCCTGATTGCCGATCTGTATCGGCTGCGCTGCGGCTGGAGAATTGCTCCGGGGCGACCGCGTAAAGCGCGGAGTGCCTCCGTGGTGAAGTTAGCAACAGGTTAAAGAAATAGTCACAAGTCATTGCTTTTTTGGTTAACTGATCACGCATGGAGGGCAATGTATGGCTCATCGATCGTGCGCTGGACAGACCAAGATAGGGAGTCACGGGCTCGATGTAATGTTCTTTCTGGACAATCCGAAGAGTGTCGCCCTTACCCTCGACATGCTCTCTCCCATTTTTCAGTGCTCAGTTTCCCGCCCGCCAGAGGCTTTCACAATCGGAGAGAACCGTGAGCCGGTGTCATCCGCAGTACTGATGGTGGTCAACCAAGCAGGATTGGACACCTGTTGCGACGTGTTGCACCGGTTCGTTCGTTCCTACCCGAAGGTGCCAATCATGGTCCTTACCGACACTGTCGAGCCGCTCGGTATTGCGCGGCTTCTGGGCTGTGGGGCGTTCGACTTCGCCGACCTTCAAGGATCGCCTAGCGACATATTGCTGCGTATGCACCGAGTCGTGGGAAGCCTGCCACCGCAATCAACGAAGTTGAATCCGCAAGAGGATGCGCTGAAGATAGACCCGGAGTTGCGCGGCCGGCTAATCGGCAATGCGCCGAAGTTCCTAGAACTGCTCAAACGCCTTTGTGCGATGGCGCGCTCGCACGCCAGCGTCATGCTGCTCGGCGAAACCGGAACGGGCAAAGAAGTCTGCGCACAGGCGATCCATTACTGCTCGCCGCGTGCCAGTGGGCCCTGGGTAGCGGTCAACTGTGCCGCGATACCGACGGAGTTGATGGAGGACGAACTGTACGGGCATGTGCGCGGTGCTTACACCCACGCCCACGCGACTCGCAGCGGGCTGGTATGCGAAGCCGGCGGGGGAACGCTGTTCCTCGACGAAATCGACAGCCTGCCGCTTGCCGCTCAGGCCAAGCTTCTGCGGTTTCTGCAGGACGGCGAGTATCGCGCCGTCGGCTCCAATAGCGTGCACCGCGCCGACGTCCGCGTATTGGCCGCTAGCAATACCGATCTGAGAATGGCCGTGGCGAGCGGCCGTTTCCGCGAGGACCTGTTCTTCCGCCTGCACATGCTCTCCCTGATCATGCCACCTCTGCGTGAGCGCCGTGAGGACATAGCGGCGCTGGCCTCGCATTTTCTCGATCAGGCTAACCGCGAGGCCGGCAAACGCCTGCTTGGCATCTCGCCCGCCGCCCTGCATCGGCTGGTGCATTACACCTGGCCTGGCAACATACGCGAGCTCAAACATGTCATGCAGCGCGCCGTGGTATTGTCGGAGAGCTCGATCCTGCAGGTTACCGATATCGAGCTCGACGGCCAACCCACCGCGGAACCGCCCGTGATGTTGTCGTTTCGCGAAGCCAAGGCGCGCGCTGTGGAAGGTTTCGAGCGCTGCTACCTCGAGCAACTATTAGCGCAGAACCGGGGCAATATTACGCACGCGGCACGCGCAGCGCGAAAGAACCGGCGTGCATTGTTCGAACTGCTTAGGCGCCACTCGATTGATGCATCCCGTTTCCGGATGAGTTGACTGAAGACTTACGCGGCGGACACTGCCGTATCCAACCCACACACGACTGGATGCACCACTTCTGGCGCATCGGGCTCCTGTTCAACCGGTTACCAGGACATTTGTGTCCTAGCCTACGATATTTCTGTCCGCCCCGCATGCACCGGATTTGCTGCCGCTACCTGGATAAATACATCCGCCCCCTTTTCTAACCGCCTACGTCCACCTTTGTGATTCAAGCAGTTACCCGCCGACGACGGAATGGCGCAAGGTATGCATCTCGAACGGCATTACCAGAGTGGGTGGTAGATGGATGTATCTGACTCCGAATACGCGGTGGCAAAGGAATTAATGACATATTGGCGGAAACGTCCGCACGCGTCCGACACGTTGGAAGGGATACGCGACTGGTGGTTGAGCGGGCCGTCCGCATCGCCCGAGCTAGTGGAAGCGGCATTGGCATGGTTGATCAGCCTTGGAGTTGTCGTGACAAACACGGCCGCGGACGGCCGGATGCACTACCGCCTTGCTGATGACCGGTCAACCACTCCATGTTGACTCTCAGCGCTGTCAACCGGTCCCACTGGGCATGTATATCAGCCTCGACGAGCCACCCATTCGGTCTCCATGCCGCCCCGGACAGGTTGAAGTTTTCGCCTCCCAGCGGGGCAGAAGTGGAGGTTGCCATACCGTCCGACGACGGAGACAGCATGTTTTAGCCATTGCACTTGGAGGACACCCATGCCAGCGGCACTAAGCTACCCCGGCGTATACATTCAAGAAGTACCCAGTGGCGTTCGCACCATCGCTGGCGTCGCGACATCGATCACAGCGTTCGTGGGCCGCGCCGCTGCCGGACCCACCGACGATCCTCAGATGCTCACGAGTTTCGCCGACTACGAGCGCCGCTTCGGTGGACTGGTAGTCGACTGCCCGATGAGCTACGCGGTGCGCGACTTCTATCTCAACGGCGGTGCGCAGGCATTGGTGGTACGCGTGACGCATGAGGATGCCGACACAGCCACGATCACGCTCGCCGGCGAGGGCAGTCCGTCGGAAGACTTGGTGCTCGAGGCATCAAGCGCCGGCGACTGGGGCAATCGGCTCGCCGCCGCGGTCGACCATGATACAGACCGCGCGTTGCCCCGTACCTCGCCGCCGGCCACCGACGACACGCGCTTCAACCTCGCGATACGCTACCAGCCGCGCGCGGGACGAGAGGAGTTTGTCATCGAAACCTTCAGCGCGGTCTCCTCCAACTCGGATGACCCGCGGTACCTGCCCCGCGTGCTTGAGCGCGAGTCGAGCTACGCGCGCGTCAGCGGCGCCATGCCCGCGGTGCGACCGCTTTCCAACGTCACCACCGTTGGCTCGACCCGCACAGTAAATTGGGTCGACGCTGACGCCGGCAGCGGCAGCGACGGCTCGCCGCTAGATGGCGACGACGTGCTGGGCGGGCAGGGGCCGAAGACCGGCATCTATGCGCTCAACCGCGCCGACCTGTTCAACCTGCTGTGCATTCCGCCGCTGGCGCGCATCACCACCAGCTTCCCGTCCACCTACACGACCGTCCCCCCCAATGTTTACCAAGCGGCGCTGGCGCTCTGCGTCGAGCGGCGCGCGATGCTGATCGTCGACCCCGACCCGGTCTGGGGTGTTTCTATCGATAGTGCCGTCGACAATGCGATCGACGGCCGCAACGACCTCAACCTTATCGGCCCGGCGGCGCGCAATGCGGCGTTGTACTTCCCCTGCGTCCGCATTGTCGACCCGCTGCGCGACAGCCGCGTTGACACTTTCGTGCCCAGCGGCATAGTCGCCGGCATCATCGCCCGCACCGACGTCGCGCGCGGCGTGTGGAAGGCGCCTGCGGGCCTCGATGCCTCGCTCACCGGGGTGCAGGATCTTCAGGTCAACCTCAACGACCTCGAAAATGGTCAGCTCAACCCGCTGGGCATTAACTGCCTGCGCACAATGGGTGTCAACGGCCGTGTCGTCTGGGGCGCGCGCACACTGCGCGGTGCCGATGCATCGGCCGACGAGTACAAGTACCTGCCGGTGCGACGGCTGGTGTTGTACCTCGAGGAAAGCCTGTACCGCGGCACCCAGTGGGTCGTCTTCGAGCCAAACGATGAGCCTCTGTGGGCACAAGTGCGGTTGAACGTCGGGGCCTTCATGCAGGGGCTCTTCCGCCAGGGCGCGTTCCAGGGCGCGACACCGCGCGATGCCTACTTCGTCAAGTGCGACAGCCACACGACGACGCAGACCGACATCAACCTCGGCGTGCTCAACATCATCGTCGGCTTCGCGCCGCTGAAGCCGGCGGAGTTTGTCGTCATCCAGATCCAGCAAATGGCTGGCCAGATCCCCACCTGATGAGCGAGGCAACGTCATGGCCCAGTTCAGTGTCAACGCGACTCGGTTCGACCCCTACAAGAACTTCAAATTCCGCGTCAAGTGGGACGGGCGCTACGTTGCCGGCATCTCCAAGGTCGGCGCGCTCAAGCGCTCTACCGAGATGGTCGAGCACCGCGAAGGCGGCGACCCGTCGACCTCACGCAAGTCACCTGGGCGCACGAAATACGAAGCGATCACGCTCGAGCGCGGTGTCACGCACGATACCGAATTCGAGAAGTGGGCCAACAAGGTCTGGAACTACGGCTCCGGGCTCGGCGCCGAGGTGTCGCTGAAGGACTTCCGCAAGGACATCATCCTCGAGGTGTACAACGAGGCCGGCCAGCTCGCGCTCGCCTACAAGGTATACCGCTGTTGGGTCTCCGAATGCCAAGCCCTGCCCGACCTCGACGCCAATGCAAACGCAGTCGCGATCCAGACGATCAAGCTCGAGAATGAAGGCTGGGAGCGCGATTACGACGTCGTCGAGCCGGCCGAGCCAAGCTTTAGCGAGCCCTGATGATGCAGCCCCTATCGGCCGGCCGGACCCTGTCCCTGTGGGAGCGCGGCGAGGCGTTACACGCGCTGGATCGGGCAGCGCTTTTGTGCGCCACGGCACGGCCCGATCTGCCACCACAGGCAATTGCCGACTTGCCGCTGGGCACGGTCACCGAGAGCTTGCTGGAATTGCGTGTGGCGACCTTCGGCGCGCACCTCGCCGGGCACACAGACTGCGCGCGCTGCGGCCAACGGCTCGGCTTCGAGCTGGACCTGGCGCCGCTGCTGTCCCCATCCCTCGAGGCACCATCCGCAGTCGAGGTGGGCGGTCGGCTGCTGCGGGCGCCGAGCCTGCGTGACCTTGCCGCGGTCGCCAGCGACACAGACACCGAACGTGCGGCGCACCGGCTACTCGCGCGCTGCATGCTCGAGGACGACAGGGAGGCGCTGGACGATGAGGCGCTGGCCGGGGCGGAGACCGCGCTAGAGGCCCTGGACCCGCATGCCGACATCGTGCTCGCGCTGCACTGCCCGGCCTGCGGTGACGCCGTACAGGCACAGCTCGACGCCGGCTCGCTGCTGTGGGATGAGATCGAAGCGCACGCGCGCGCGCTGCTGCGCGAGGTTGACCTGCTGGCCCGGGCCTACGGCTGGACCGAGGCCGAGATCCTCGGCCTGGGGGCCGTGCGGCGAGCGAATTACGTGGCGATGGCATCCGCATGAAGGGCCTGCTGCGCCGCCTAGCCGCCCGCGCCGCCGGCATCGCCACGACGGTGCGCTCCGACGCTTCGCTGCCGTTCGCGGCCGACGGCTTCGCGTGGCAGGACATGGCGATGCCGGCAACCGACGACGACTCGCCGGCACATCACGACCCGACACCAGCTCGGCAAACGCCCATGGCAGGGCCTTTGGCGCCGAACCGTGCGGCACCCGAGCGGCACGTCGAGCCGCGCGAATATGCCCATGCTCCGCTCGAGGTAACTGTTCCGCCGTCCAGTGTCGATGTCACGCTGCCGCGGGCGGTATCCTCTGCGCCGGATGCACCGTTGCCGATGGTGGAGCGACCGGCAGAGTCGTCGGTAGTACAACAAGCTTCGCCGCCAACGATCGCGATGCCGGCCACCAACCGGCCTGATCGATCCGTGCCGCCGAGACCGATGACGGCGGCCCCCGAGCCCCGTGCCTCTGCGAGCCACGAAACCACTGCCACGATGGCCATGCGAGTGGCCCTTGCGGCCTCGGCATCCACAACCGTCGAGCCACAGGCACACGGGTCGCTACCAGCAACCGGTGATGGGACCGCTCCCGTGCACGCACCGACGATCGCCGACGAGCCCGCGCCAGCCCGCTTGCTGCCGACGACCTCCCTGCGCCTGCAGCCGCGGCCATGGGATACCACTCCGACCAAGCCACTGCCTTCGCAGACGATCGCGCATGAGGCCGCGGACACCACTGAGGTTCACGTCCATATCGGCCGCATCGAGGTCACGGCGCTGCGTGAAGCGCCGCCGCCCTCCCAGCCACGGCAGCGTCCAGCGGCGCCGTCGCTAGCGTCATATTTGGCCGCAAGGAGCGCGCGATGAGCACGGCCCTGGCGATCGCCGGCGTCACCGCGGTCCTGCGCGATCTGCTGAACGACGGCCTGATCAACCACAACGTCAGCGGCGCGCTCGGCAGCAGCGTCACCGTCAGCGTGCTGGCGCCCGATCGCGTCGTGCCACCGAGCACCGGCGAGGCCTCGCAGATCAACCTGTTTCTCTACCTCGTTACGCCGAATCCAGGTTGGCGCAATGAGAAGCTGCCGTCCCGTGACGGCTCGGGCCGGCTGCGGCTTGCGAACGCGCCGCTGGCACTGGACCTGCACTACCTGCTGTCGATCTACAGCGGCGGCGACCTGCACGCCGAGATTCTGCTCGGCTATGCGATGCAACTGCTGCACGAAACGCCAGTACTGACCCGCGAGGCCATCCGCCGCGCGCTGAGCCCCTCGCCCGATGTCGGCACCACCTTGCCCCCGGCGTTGCGCGCGCTCGCCGACTCTGGGCTGGAAAGCCAGGTCGAGCTGGTCAAGCTGACGCCGCAGCCGTTGAACACTGAGGAGATGTCCAAGCTCTGGACCGCGATGCAGAGCAGTTTCCGGCCAACCGCGGCCTACGTCGCATCGGTCGTGCTGATCGAGACGCAGCAACCTGTGCGCTCTCCGCTGCCGGTATTGAGCCGTGGCGACGTCTTTACTTCGCTCACCGGCGAGCGGCGCGACCGTGGCATCGAGGTCATCCCGAGTCTACTGCCGCCCCTACCGACCCTGACCGCGGCCGTGCCGCCGGCGCGCCAGCCGGTGGCCGGCATCGACGACACGATTGCCCTGCAGGGCCACCACCTAGATGGCAACGCGCGGGAGGTCATGCTGACGAACGACCGCCTAGATGTCGAGCTGACGATCCCCGCGCTGGCGCCGCCCTCGCCTGCGGAAGGAGCCAACACGCTGATCGAGCTCTCGCTCGCGGGCTTGGAGGCGGCTCTTCCTGTAGGCGTCTACCGCGTCGCTGCGCGGCTGTTGCGGCCGGGCGAGACCGAGCCGCGCGAGAGCAACCGCATCGCTCTAACTCTGGCACCGCGCATGACCAATCTGCCGCTGACCGTGGCGCGCGCCGGCGACGGCTCGGTCGGCTTCACGATCGCGTTCAGCCCGGCATTGTGGCCAAGTCAGACCGCCACGCTTGTGCTCGGCCAGGACGAATATCAGCCGCTTGGCGGTGCCGGCTCACCGCCAACCTCGCTCGACTTCGTCATCGCCGCCGCACCTGTGGGAGAGCATCTCGCCCGCCTGCGGATCGATGGCATCGACAGCCCGATCATCGACCTCTCGGCCACTCCGCCGGCGGTGCCGACCTTCCTCGATCAGCGGGTGACGATCACATGAACGCGCCGGATCGTTCCGTGACCTGGGCCGAGGCCAACAAGGCGCTGCTGGTCGCCGAGTTCGCGCGGCTGAAGGCGCTGCTGGCGAGCGAGCCGGTCGAGCCGGCCGAGCTGCGAATCGACGAATGTCGGGCTGCGCTGGGCGCGCCGGCGGCGATCGATCAGCTGAGCAGTGCATTCGACCTTTCGGATTTCGAGCGGGACATCCTGCTGCTCTGCGCGGGCGTTGAAATGGACAGCAACCTGGCCGCGCTGTGCGCCAATGGCGCACGAGGCGCCTGGGCCACGTTCGGCATCGCCCTGGCGAGCCTGCCCGCCGCGCACTGGAGCGCGCTGATGCCAGTGCGTCCGTTGCGCCACTGGCGCCTGATCGAGCTCGACGATCGGGAGGGCATCGCCAACGCCCACCTGCGTATGGACGAGCGCGTGCTGCATTTTCTGGCGGGCGCGAACTACCTCGACACCCGCCTGCAATCCCTGGTGCGCCCACTGCCGCCTCCACGCGCGATGGCCGAGCCGCACCGTCAAGCGGTCAATGCCGTCTTGTCGGCCCTGCACGGCACCCAACACAGCAGCGCCCTAATCCTCCTGCATGGCGATGACGCCGACGGCCAAGCCGATGTGGCATCGCGGGTCGCGGCGGATATCGGCCTGCGGGCACATGCCCTGCGTGGCGAAGACCTTCCGCAAGCTCCGGCCGAACTGGATGCCTTCGCGGTATTGTGGCATCGAGAAACTGCCCTGCTCGACGTTGCCCTGCTGATCGAGTCCACGACTGCAGAGGGCAGCAAAAGTATCGCGCGCCTCGCGGAACGGCTGGGAGGGCTGTGCTTCGTCGCCAGCCGCGAGCCCCTGACGGTTGGGCACGCGATATCGACTGCGCGCGTGGATAAACCCGACGCACCCGAACAGAAGCGCTTGTGGGAACAGGCCCTCGGCCCCGCGACCACATGCTTGAACGGATCGCTCATCGGCGTCGCCACGCAGTTCAAACTCAGTGCCGGCGCGATACTCGCCAAAGGCGAAGCACTGCGTGCCACCGTTCAGACCAGCGACGATCCGGACGCGGCGCTCTGGAACGCCTGTCGCGGGCTCGGCCGCAGCAAACTCGACGACCTTGCGCAGCGCATCACGCCTGCCGCCGGCTGGGATGAGCTGATCCTGCCCGATGCGCAACAGTCGCTCTTGCGCCAGATCGCCGCCCACGTCAGGCAGCGGCTCAAGGTCTACGCCGACTGGGGCTTCGCACGCAGAGGCGCGCGCGGGCTGGGCATCGCAGCGCTGTTCGCCGGCGAGAGCGGCACCGGCAAGACCATGGCCGCCGAAGTGTTGGCCAATGAGCTGCACCTGGATCTGCACCGCATCGACCTGGCCTCGGTAGTAAGCAAGTACATCGGCGAGACCGAGAAGAACCTCAAGCGGGTGTTCGACGCCGCCGAGGAGTGCGGCGCCATCCTGCTGTTCGACGAGGCGGACGCCCTGTTCGGCAAGCGCAGCGAGGTCAAGGACAGCCACGACCGCTATGCCAACATCGAGGTCAGCTACCTGCTGCAGCGCATGGAGGCCTACACCGGCCTGGCCATCCTCACCACCAACCACAAGGCGGCACTGGACTCGGCGTTCCAGCGGCGACTGCGCTTCATCGTGCACTTCCCCTTCCCGG
>CAYQDX010000152.1:0-9270 GCA_964416345.1 uncultured Ectothiorhodospiraceae bacterium | reverse complement strand
AAGGTGAGCATCTGCTGGATCAGCTCCTTGGCCCGCTGGCCGGAGCGCTCGGCGCGGCTCAGGTACTTGTCGAGCTTGGCGTCGCGGTAGCCCTTGACGCGGTCCTGGGCCATGCTCAGATAGCCCATGACGCCGGTGAGGATGTTGTTGAAGTCGTGGGCGATGCCACCGGTGAGCTGGCCGATGGCCTCCATCTTTTGAGCCTGGCGTAGCTGGGTCTCCAGCCGCAGCCGCTGCTCCTCGGCCGCCTTCCGCTCGGTGATGTCGCGCAGGTAGCCCACGAATATCCTGCCTTCGGGCCCCTGGGCCACGTCGATGGCCAGCTCTACCGGCAGCTCGCTGCCGTCGGCCCGCATCGCCACTAGCTCCACCCGCTTGCCCAGAAAGGGAGCGTCCCCGGTCTTCAGGTAGCGTTCCATGCCTGCGGTGTGAGCGTCCCGAAACCGCTCGGGGATTATCAGCTCAGCGAGGGCACCGCCGAGCGCCTGGCTCTTCTTGTAGCCGAAGGTCTGCTCCGCCGCCGGATTGAATTCGATGACCCTGCCCTGCGCATCCATGCCGATGATGCAATCCAGCGCGCACTCCACGGTGGCCCGCAGCCGGTCCTCGCTCTTGCGCAGAAACTCTTCACGCTCCTTGCGATCGGTGATATCACGGCTCACGGCCAGGATGCGATCCACGCCGCCGATCTTGACCAGCTTGATGCAGACCTCGTCCCAGTGCAGGCTGCCGTCCTTGTTGCGGCGGCGCCATTCCACCCGCACCGGTCCCTCCCGTTTTGCCTGCTCGATCAGCTTAACCGCGTGCGTCAAGGTGTAGGGGGGCTTCCCCGAGCTCAGTGTACCCACGTCCACCTTCAGCATTTCCTGACGCGTGTAGCCATAAGCTGCACAGGCCTTCGGGTTCACATCGAGTATGGCCCCGGTGTCGGCGTCGTGTATGAACAGGGCATCTTCTGCAGCCTCGAAGATGCTGCGGTAGCTCTGCTCGGAGCGCTGGCGGGCCTCGTCCGCGGTGCGCCGCTCCAGCTCCACGGCCGCACGAACCGAAAATACCTTCAGGACATTCTCGGTCAGCACGCGGTCGCGCAGGGGCTTGCGATCGACGATTGCCATCAGCCCCATGGAGCGAGCGCAGGAATCGTAGAGGGGAATCGCGGCATAGCCGACTCCGCCGATGGCCTTCACGTGCGGGTCGGGAAACAGCTCCTGTATGCCTTCGGCATGGAAGCGGAAGCGCTGGCCCACCACGTGCTCGCAAGGCGTCCCCTGAAGGAAGTACTCGAAATTGGGCAGAATTTGCCCGCGATCGCATACGGCAATGCT
Organism: uncultured Ectothiorhodospiraceae bacterium; assembly: GCA_964416345.1. Taxonomy (GTDB): domain Bacteria; phylum Pseudomonadota; class Gammaproteobacteria; order CAYQDX01; family CAYQDX01; genus CAYQDX01. Next base: position 7,945 of record CAYQDX010000152.1, on the reverse strand, counting down.
CCTGACCTCATCGGACTGGTTCTCCCGCAGCACCCCGATGAAGCTCAGCTCCACCCCCAGCGCCCGCGCCGCGCCCAGCACCAGGACCTCGAAGATATCCTGCTCGCCTACGCTGGCAACGGCCTCGGCGGCAATTCCCAGGGCTTCGCGAACGGCTTCGGGCGAAGTGGTCTGCGGGTGTGGGCTCGGCACATACATGGACTTGCTCTCCCAGGTCCACTGAGTCTATCAGCTCAGACTCTGCGCAAGAGAAGCTGAAACAAGCCTGCTGCAATTGAAACAATGCGGACACAAGGCGCCACGGCTTTGAGCTGGCTTGCTCTGGGCTGGCGCTCGCCCCATTTGCCGGGGGTGACTCCGGTCCAGCTCGAAAAGGCATAGTGGAAAGTCGATGGCTCCGCATATCCAGACAAATAGGCTATCTCCGCGATGGGCAGCCTGTCGTCGCGCAGCTTGTTCTCGACGCGAGACCGCAGAAGATCGCGGTGGTCCTCACGAAAGGACAGGCCTGACTCGGCGAGGCGGCGACGCGGCGTCCGCGTCGTGACGTGGATGCGCTCCGCGCGACGCAGCATGGCTCCAAGAGTAGGGCTCGTGCGTAGCAGGAATCCCCACCGGCCCAAGGCCTCTCGATGCAGCCGCTCATGCAGCGTTGTTGGTGATCGACAAGGCCGGACCGGGAGCTTTCAACATCGCCGAGCAAAGTCGAGAAGCTTATTCGGTTTCCTGCCGGTCCGCGGCTGCCAGTTCGCCGATCGTCGGCACGAGCCCCATCCCACGCACAGTTCCCCTCGAAATTGATGCAAGCGTGATCAGCGCCATAGAGCCTCCGGCGACCGCTAGCATTGCCGTCAGGCTCAGTTGCACGGCCGCCCCAGAGATGACTTGTGACAGGGGAATCAGCCCCATCGTGCCCAGACCGACCACGCTGATCACGCGCCCCATGAGCGTCTGGGGAATGCGCTGCTGAGCCCAGGTAATGAGCATCAGATTCCCGTAGCCTGTGGCCAGACCGATCACGGCCGTTACGCCCAGGGCCAGTGTGAGTGTCTGCACAGTTGCCAAGGACGCGAGTCCCACCCCATTGAGGGCGAGAATCGCCATGACGACTGTTCCGAACACCGCGGGTCGCGGGCTGGGCAGGGCGGCTGCCAGGAGCATCCCCAGCAATGATCCACCTCCCAGTGCCGACATGAGCGTGCCGTAAGCCTCGGCACCGTCCGGCAGGCGTGTGTAGGCGATCATGGGCACGCCCACGTCGAACGGTCCCACCACCAGCGCGTTGATGGCCATGACGACGAGCACTGCGAATCGCAGGGCCGGCGAATTCCAGACGAAGCCAATGCCCTGCTTGATGGACTCGACTACCGATTCGTTGCCCGCGCTCCCATCCGATCCACGGCGAATGAGCAGCAGGGTGAGAAGTGATACCAGGAAGGTGACGCCATCCGCGAAAAGCGCCACCGCGATGCCCGTCGACCCGGGGCTAGGGCCGCTGGTGCCGAGCGCGGCGATGACGATGCCGGCAAGAGCCGGACCGATGAGGACCGCGAGTTGGCCTGTCCCCTGTATGAGGCCGTTTGCTTGTTGCAGCTGCTCCTCCGGCACCAGCGCCGGGACGATGGAATTCTGGGCGGGGAAAAAGAATGCATCTGCAACCCCGAACACCAGTGCAAACACGTCCAGCGTCCAAAGGCGAGCGCCGCCGGCAAGAACAATCAGGCCCAACGCAACAACCGCAAGTAGGCGGACCGCGTTCGAGGCAAACATCACCCGCCTCGGGGACAGCCGGTCAACGTACACGCCGCCCACAAGCATCAACAGTGCCCGCGGAATCGCCATCAACGCGAGCACCGTTCCCAGCGCAAGCGCGCTGCCAGTGAGCACAAGTGCCAGCCACGGCAGCGCGACAAGGGCAAACTGGTCGCCCAGTGCGGAGATGGCCTCCCCCAGCCAGAGTAACCGGAAGTCTTGGACGCCGAGTGCGGTTTGCGAGATCGTGCTCATAATCGGCAATGCCCATTCAAAAGGAGCTCTTGAGTGTAACTTACTGTTTCAATGAGGCAGGAATAGCGGATGCCTGGGTTCGCCTGGTATCCTGCCGGCGAACAGACGCTACGACCAAGGGTTGTGACTCGTTAGCGCTTCCTCCGAGATTGACTGCCTGCGGTCCTTCTCGGCTCTACGCCCATCAGACCCTTTGCGACAGTTTGTTGTTCCGTGGGCCATTCCACACAGAGGATCCCCGTCCGTCGCCCCAAGATAGGTCGATGTGCGACGCCACCGAACTACTGGAGACTGTCGGACGACAGGCGGGCGTCAGATCGATCGCAGACGGACAACCTGCGTAGACGTGTGGCCAAATCAGGGCACGAACATATAGCCGAGCCCCCGCACCGTACGGATGCTCCGGGGCTTGTCCGGATCGGATTCGATCTTGCGGCGCAGGCGGGCGATGCGGATATCGATGCTGCGATCGTAGGGGTCCCAGTCGCGATTCTGAGTCAGATTGAGCAGCTGGTCCCGGGTGAGAGGACGATTGGGGCGCTGCACTAGAACCTCCAGCAGCTCGAACTCCATGCGCGTCAGCGGGATCTCCTCCCCGTCCTGCTCGAATAAGCGGTGGCTGTCCAGATCCAGCACACAGCGACCGACGGCCACTCTCCGGCTCTGCTCGGCCGGCGGCGCCACCGGTGTCTCAGGCACGGCACTGCGTTGATAACGGCGCAGCACGCTCTTCAGACGCGCCCGCAGCTCCCGCAGATCGAAGGGCTTGGCCACGTAGTCGTCGGCGCCTACTTCCAGTCCGACGATGCGGTCCACCGTCTCACCGGCCCCGGACACCATGATGATGCCGATGTCGAAGTGCTCGCGAATGTGGCGGGCCAGACTCAGGCCATCCTCTCCGGGCAGGCCCACGTCGAGCAGCACGAGGCTCGGCGGCTCGCCCTCCAGAAGCTGGCGCGCCGATGCGGCGCTGTCCGCCAGCTCCACTTCATAGCCCTGCTCGGAGAGGTAGTCCTCCAGCAGCTCTCGCACATCGGCATCGTCGTCCACCACCAGCAGGCGCACAAACTCGGTCACTGTCCCCCCCTCGCGGAAATCGGAGCATGTCGACGTCCTAAACCCAAATCCGGCCTTCCAGGTACTTAACTGCGCGACCGGCGATGCTCACCCGCTGCCCCGAAATGCCGCACCAGACCTCACCGCCTCGCTTCGAGACTTGCTTGGCGGTGAGCTCCTGCTTCCGCAGCACCTCGGCCCAATACGGAATGAGCTGGGTGAAGGCCGAGCCCGTCACCGGATCTTCGTCGATCCCATACTTGGGGGCAAAAAACCGGGTGACGAAATCATATTCGGTGCTTGGCGCCGTAACTGCGACCCCTCTGAGGTCGAGGCGCCGCAAGGGGTCCATCGCCGGAGCGCAGGAGCGCACCAGGCCCTCGTCGGAAAACACCACGATATAGTCCTCGGCTCGCAGACACTGCACGGGCGTTGCCTGGAATGCCGCCATGATCGGCTCCGGCGTCGCACAAGGGGAGGGGACCTGGATGGGGAAGTCCATCTCCAGGCGCTCACCATCTCGGCGCACCGTAAGCCTGCCACTGTGAGAATCGAAGTCGAGCGTGCCCTCACTATGCCCGAGGATTGTGAACAGCACGTAGGCGCTGGCCAGGGTGGCATGGCCGCAGAGCCTGACCTCCCGCAGCGGTGTGAACCAGCGGATGTGATAGCCCGATGCGGTCGGGACGAAGTAGGCGGTCTCGGAGAGATTGTTCTCGCCCGCGATGGCCTGCAGGACTTCGTCCGGCAGCCAGCGCTCCAGCGGACAGACCGCCGCCGGATTGCCGGCGAACGGTCTGTCCGCGAAGGCATCAATCTGGAATAGCCTCAGCTCCACACAGGCTCCTCCCCATGCCGCCCGGCACCGGGGCCCAGATCCGGGCTCGGGCAGTCGCTCATTTGATGGCCATGAAGGTCACGCCGTGGGCCTTGAGATGCCCGGGCACATTATCGGCCACGGGGGCGTTGCGGAAGCAATCGTAGCATCCCACCCACCGGGAATGCCGCAGCCCTACCCGGGCGGCAAGCTCCGGAAGCTGCTCTTCGACCATGGCGCCGTCGATGCACGCGGCCCACAGCCCCTCAATGTGGCGGGCTTCCAGGGGAGGCTCCCGGGCCAGCACCACCTCGGCCAGGTAGCGCCGGCCGCCAGACTTGAGCACGCGCAGGACCTGTACCTTGTCGGCGGCCAGACTGAGGGCACCGTTGGAGATGACCACGTCCACCGAGAAGGGATTGCCGACCCCGACGAAGCGGTCGGCGGCCACCTGCGGTAGGGCCGCTACGTCTGCCGGTGCGTAACCCATATAGTTGCGCGCGTAGTAGGGGCCGCGGTGGATGGGGTGCCGGGTGTAGGGGTTGCACGCCACCTGGTCGTAGATCTCCCGTGCCCCGGGCGCGCAGGGGGGGCTCGTAGCGAGCTCAACGGTGCCGAGAGTTTTTACCTCTAGATCTCCTGTGCGACTGGATAGAAGGGCCGGACCGACAGGCGGGGCGCGCCAGGCGCCCCGCCCCTCGGCACCATCAGGCCGCCTCGGCCGTCGGAGCGGTACGGCCCGGGCGCCCCGTCAGACGGGGAATCAGCATGGGCACGTGACGGCGGTAGTCAGCATATTCCGGGTGCTCGGCAACCAGATCACGCTCCTCGAACTGGATGCCAATCAGGATGTAGCCGCTGGTCAGCACGGCGAACACCAGGTGGGTCACGGTCATGATTGGGGTCGCCCAGAAGGCGAAGAACCAACCCACGTAGAGCGGATGGCGCACGATCCGGTACAGCCAGGGGGTGACGAAACGCGGGGGTGTGTACTCCTTGCCGGTGACATAGAGCCAGACCTGGCGCAGGCCGAACAGGTCGAAGTGGTTGATGAGCAGGGTTGCCAGCAGCACCAGGCCCCAGCCGAAGGCGAACAAGGCATAGAGCACGGCCTTGCCGGCGGGGTCTTGGACCTGCCAGACGATGCCGCCCACCGGCTGCCACCACACGAATAGGGCGATGAGCAGCAGGCTCGCCACCAGGGTGTAGGTGCTGCGCTCCGCGGCCTCGGGGATGAACCGGGTGATCCAGCGCTTGAAGGCCGGACGGGCCATGATGGTGTGCTGGATGGCGAACAGCCCCAACAGCCCGGCGTCGATCAGCAGGGCCAGCCACAGCGGCCCCTGAGCCGGTGAATCTATCGACTTGGGCACCGCGACATTGCCCACGAAGCCGACGGCATAGAGAAAGGTGGCAAAGAAGATGGCGTAGCTCACCACGCCGTAGATGAAGACTGCAATACGCTTGGTCATGGAAGTATCTCCTCGTGATGGTGACAACGGAGCTAGGCCAGCCAGACCAGATTCGCCAGCGCCTCGACGAGCACGCCGATGCCCCACCGGCGCAGCGCGCGCTCCCGCAGGACTGCCAATCTCGAGCTTGCGATCTGATTCATGACTGCTCTCCTGGTGCGTTTGCTTCGAGCCCCACTGCGGGACTCCGACTCCCCGGGGAAGCGGTCGAGTGGTTTGCGTCCCCGGTTGAGCAAGAGTCTGCCTGGCCCGTGTATCGGGCCCGCTTGCGCAACGTAGGGGTTTTGTTTCTGGTTGGTGTCTGTGCAGCCACCAGCGCCAGACCTTGTTGCAGATGTCCGCCCACACGCGGGGAGTGAGCCGGACGGAGGGGCGGACTTTCCGCGGATCTCCAGGTCCTCGCGGCCTCTCGGGCTACCGGTACATTTGCGCAACAAATTGCGCGGACTCACGATACTGGCGCGTTACCCAGCCCCCCTAGCCTTATCAGCAAGGACGGCAGTCCGACGGCGCAAGTGGGAGGTGGGAAATGAGCACCGAGCAACTCCAGGTCAAGGCGCGCGACGAGTGGTACGGCTCCAAGGAGCTGCAGCGGCAGTTCGCGACCCCCGAGTTTTACTGGTGGAAGCGCTACCAGCGGGTCTACTGTCCGGAATGTCGGGCCGACTGGAGCCTGCTCGATCCTTGGGAGATGGCTCCCCGCAAGCATTGAGATCCTGGCCCGCACCGTTGCGGCATCCGTTGCCCGACGGTGGTAGAGTGAGCGCACTCAAGTCACCAAGGATCCCATAATGAGCGTGCTCATCATCGGTCTCGTGCTGTTCCTCACCGCCCACTCCGTCTCCATCGTCAACGAGCCTTGGCGCAACAAGATGGTCGTGCGCCTGGGCGAAGCGCCCTGGCAGGGCCTCTACGGTGTGGTGTCGCTAGCCGGCTTTGTGCTCATCGTCTGGGGCTACGGAATGGCGCGACAGGCGCCGGTGGCGCTCTACATCCCGCCCGTATGGATGCGCCACGTCACCCTGTTGCTGATGATTCCGGTGTTTCCGCTGCTGCTAGCGGCCTACCTGCCCGGGCGCATCAAAAATGCCGCCAAACATCCCATGCTGGCCGCGGTGAAGCTGTGGGCCTTCGCCCACCTGTTGGCCAACGGCATGTTGGCCGACGTAGTGCTGTTCGGTAGCTTTCTCGCCTGGGCGGTGGTCGACCGCATCTCCCTCAAGCGGCGCGTGCCGCGCCCCGTGCCCGGAGCCCCGCCCTCCAAGCTGAACGACGTCATCGCCGTGGTCGGCGGGCTCGTGCTCTACGTCGCCTTCGTGCTCTGGCTGCACCTGTGGCTGATCGGGGTCTCGCCCATCGGCAGGCCGATGTAGGGAGGCTGTACTACGTCCAGGTGATAATTGCGGATGCAGAGCCCCCCCTCAGGCCTCCAGGCAAGGCGCCGTCCGCCGCCAATGGCCAGCCCTTGGCAAGGGCGGCAAGGCTGCATGGAGGCCTGCGGGGGGCTCCCTTCGGGCGGACCGGAAAGGGATCGCCCGCAGCATTGTGTCTCTTGGCAAGGGCACCCCATTCCCTGCGAGCCGCGCCTTGCGCTCAACCCCTTTCCGGCCCGCTGCATCCGTAATTATCACCTGGACGGAGTACTAGGGCCGGGCGGGAAACTTCCGGTCGAATTCGTCCAACACCGCCAGAAATCCAGCCGGCAGGCGCCCACGCACCGCCTCCAGCGTCTCGCCCGGCAGGTCGCCGTAATGGGCCGCGGCCATGGCGCCGGCGATGCAGGCCATGGTGTCCGCATCACCCCCCAGGGAGACGGCCTTGCGAATGGCGTCCTCCACGCTCGCCGACTCCAAGAAGGCGATGATGGACTCCGGCACCGAGCCCTGGCAGGACACATCGAAGCGGTAGCCTGGACGGATCTCGGCAAGGGTGCGGCCCAGATCGTAGCCAAAGCGGCGCTGGATCTCGGTCCGAATGGCGCGCTTGCACCCGCCCTGTAGCCCAAAATGAATGGCCAGCGCCGTCGCCTGCGCACCCTTGATGCCTTCCGGATGATCGTGGGTCACGGCGGCGCAGCGTGCGGCCTCCTCCAGCACACGGGCCTCGCTGTCGAAGGCCACACCGACCGCGCTGACGCGCATGGCCGAGCCGTTACCCCAGCTGTAGTAAGGGCGTGCATCATCCCCCGCCAGCCAGGCCATGAACCTGCCGCCGTAGCCGGCATTGGGATGGCGCCGGCCATAGCGGCGGATGGCGGCACCGTAGTCGCCATCGTGCAGGATTGCATCGGCCACCGCCACCGTCAGCACCGTGTCGTCGGTGTAGCGCGAGGCGTCGATCAGCAGCGGAAAGGCCTGGCTCTTGTGAGGATTGCCTTCGTAGACGGAGCCGACGACATCCCCGGTGATGGCGCCCCAGATAGGTGAGATGGCCATAGGCATGATGTACTCCGGCATTTCTACTGCAGCAGAATTCTACATCCAGGTGGGACGGTGCGCTGCGCTCAGCACACCCTACACGAGCGGCGATTGGCTGTGAGGTTTGCTGAGCCATAGGCGAAGCAAACCACTCCTGCGGGATTTTGAAATGTTCC
>CAYQDX010000151.1:0-9299 GCA_964416345.1 uncultured Ectothiorhodospiraceae bacterium | reverse complement strand
CCCGTTGGTAGGTGCCCGCCTGGGCCCACAGGGTGTGGATGGAGGTCATCTCGGGATCCTCCCGCGGGACGTCGACGTGCACCGCCAGGCTGCTGTGGTCGCGGTGGCTATGCAGCATGTAGGTGAGGGTGAACACGCCTTTCTCGATGTAGTCGATGGCGGTGAGGAAGGCGAGATGGGTATAGCCCTCCCGGTCCCGCAGCTCGCGGATCAAGGTCTCGGCGACATCTCTCCTTACCTTGCAGGAGACCAGATCGGGCCGCCGCTCGACGATCTCCGTGAGCCTGAATTCGTTCTTCAGTCGTTTGAGCGATGCATTCATCAATGAGGCTCCTGCGCGAGACCTATCACCAGTTGTAGTCCGGCATGTTCCAGTCCTTGATGACGCGCTTTTGGTTCTCCTTGTACCAGTCGAAGTTCTGTACGTAGCGATTGGCGCCGTCGCACTTGCCGGCCTTAATCATCTTCTTCAGCTCCAGCAGGCCGGCGATGAGCGGCTCGGGGCGCGGCATGCAGCCGGTGATGTACAAATCGACGGGGATGTACTGATCGAACCGGTTGATGGTGTTGTAGCTATCCCAGTACATGCCGCCGTTGATGGGGCAAATGCCCAGGGCGACCACGAACTTGGGCCCCTGCATCTGCTCGTAGCTGCGGATGATGCGCTTGAGGGTCTTCACGGAGGCGTAGCCACCGATCATGAACACTGAGGACTGCCGAGGCGTGGGGCGCATGGCGACGCCCATGCGGTTGGCGTCGAAGCGGGCGGTCATCAGCGGATTGATCTCGATGGCCCCGCAGCCGGTGCCGAAGGCCAGAATCCACATCGAGTTGGCCCGCGCCCAGTTCACCACACCTTCCACCACCTTGGCGGGATAGGGCTCGTAAGCTACCGGACGGGCGTCCGAGAACAGCTCCCGCTCCTCCGAGGAGAGGCCGGAGTTGGTCAGGGGCGTCAGGGTATCCATGCTCTTGCTCACTGGAGAATCCTCCCGCACGCCGCGCGTGCCCTGTGGGGCGGTCAGGATGCGAAGGTCATCTGCACGAACACGATGGAGGCGATGCCAATCAGGGTGGGCACCCGCAGGAAGAAGCGGATGGACTGATCCACCCGGAAACGTGGAAAGGCCACGCCGATGAATATGGCGACCATGTAGATGGCCCACGTCTTGACGACCAACTCTATCAGGTTCGTCGCTCCGCCGAAGAATAGGTTCATGAACAGTACGAGTTTGGCCGCGCCGAAGATGGCCTGGTTGGTGTTCATCAGTGCCAGGAAGGAGCCTTGGTACTCGGTGGGCGGCCCGGTGGGAATCTCGTTCGGCGCCCGCACCACGTCGAAGGGCGAATAGCCGGTCATGCCCAGGAAGGCAATCATGGCGGCGATGGTGGCCAGCGGGTTGGTGAACAGGGTCCAGTGCCAGAAGCTGCCCTGCTGGGCCGCCACGATGTCGGTAATCGACAGGGTGCCGTACTGCACGACGATGGAGATGATGGCGAGCGCGAAAGGCAGCTCGAAAGCGCTCATCTGAGCCAGGCCGCGAGCCACACCGATGGCGCTGTAGGGATGGCCGCCCTCGCCCGCGCCCAGCGCCATGCCGAGCTGGCCGAAGAACACGAAATAAATCACCAGCATCAGGTCGCCGGCCATGCTGAAGTTGGAGTACAGCTCGCTGCCGCAGATGACCGGAACGAAAGCCAGGGTGCCGATGCCCCCGGCGATGCGGAACACCGGCCCCAAGAAGAACATGACCCCGTGGCTCACCGCCGTGCGCTTGCCGAGGTTCTTCAGGATGTCGATGAAAACCTGGTAGATGGGTATGCCGATACGGCCCTGCACCTTGGCGATGGTGCGCGCGATGAATGCCGAGAGCACCAGGCCGTAGACAGTGACGATGCCCAGGGTAATCAGGAAGTACCCGATCTTGACCAGCCATTCGATCATGTCAGCGCATGCCTGCCGTCGCGAGATACAGGGCCACCAGGTAGGTGACGATGAGCAGGGCGTAGGTCTGGCCGTTGCCGGTGTACAGCACCCGCAGCGAGGCGCCTGCCGAGTGGGCCCACTCACTCACCGCACGCCAGAAGGCGGTCGCCCGAGGCCGCACCCAGTAGCCCAGGGCACGGTCGTAGAAGCTGAAGAAGTTGTAGGCGTAATGGGTGGTCTCGGGACGGTCGGGACGCTCGGCTGCAAACACGATGTTGAACTGCTTGACCCGCTGGATTCGCATGTAGCGGGTCATGAACAGCAGGACGAGCAGGGGCACGCCCATCACCCCGGCGGTCACGGCCATAACCAGGGTGGCGTTCCAGTAGCCGAGCGCCGTGTGCGCCGTGCCCCCCACCCAGGTGATCGTGCCGGCGAAGTAGGGCGCGAGCATGGTGGAGACTGGCTCGATCAGCAGCTTGGGCCACACGGAGATGGCCATGATCACCGCAATCAACAGAAACTGGGGCAAGATGAGCGCCGCCGAGGCCTCCCGAATGTCCTTGTGCTCCCGCTTGCGCTGGCCCAGGAACACGGTGTGGATGAGCCGGAACAGATACAGAAAGGCTACCCCGCTGGAGAAGAAGGCGAGCGCGGCCAGGTAGTACCAGTGCTGCTCCATCAGGGCGTTGAGCAGCAGCCACTTGCCGCCGAAGCCAGTAAGCGGGGGTACCCCGGACATGGCGATGATGGCCACCAGCACACCGATGTAGGAGAAGGGCATGTTGTTGATGAGTCCGCCCATGCGATACATCAGCCGGGTGCCCGTGCGGTGAATCACGCCGGCGATGGCCAGGAACAGGATGGCCTTGTAGAGGAAGTGGTTCACCGTGAGATAGATGGCGGTCACCCAGCCCAGATGGCTCATGAGTGCGCCGGCGCCGACGATGTAGCCCACCTGACCCATGCTGGAGTAGGCGAGCAGGCGCTTGACGTCCTCTTGGAAGACTGCCATCAGAGCGCCGAAGGTCGCGGTGAGCAAGCCGACCCAGCCCAGCAGGTAGCCCGGATTGAGCCCGACCTTGGACGCTAGCCCCAGGTGTGCGCCCACCATCAGCAGGCCGAAGATGCCGGCCTTGCCGACCACCGAGGACAGAATGGCGGAGAAATCGTCCTCGGACTCGGCATAGCTGCCCGGTAGCCAGACGTGCACCCCGAAGCCGCCGGTCTTGATGACGAAGCCCATGCCCACCAGGGCCAGCACCAGCGGACCCGCCGCGCCCACCTGGCCCAGGGCGGCGATGGAGTTGGAGCCGGTGGCGCCATAGGCCACGGCGAAGCCGGCCAGAATGAAGAAGGCGGCACCCAGAGAGAACAGCAGGTAGATCAGAGACTCCTGCACCGCCTCCCGGCCCCGGCCGATGAGCAGGTAGGAGCTGAGCGTCATGACCTCCCAGCTGAAGAAGAACTCCAGGGTGGTGCGGGAGGCCACCAGCGCCCCCAGAGACATGAGCATCACGGTGAGCAGCGGATAGTACCCCGGCCGATCATCGTTGCGATACAGGGTGCCCAGGGCCACCACCACGCCGCCGCCCACCAGCAGCAGGCAGAACAGCCATGGCAAGCCCTCCAGCTGCTCCAGCAGCCAGTAGCCGAAGCCCGCCACCAGGACCAGGCTGAGGACGGCCTTGATGCGCCCCGGCAGGCCATCCAGCACCAGCAGCACGGCGCCGGCGTACAGCGGCAGGTATAGATACATTGCAGTGGCACCGCTGGCCCTGGCCGTGAGGAGGCCGGCGCCGAGCAGCAGGGCCACCGCGGCGATGACCGGGCCCATGCCGGTGACGGCGGCCCTGGCGGCGGGTGCGGGATCGGGACGCAGGGCGTAGCCCAGCCAGCGGAACAGGTAGGCCGCCTCCAGCAGCGAGCCCGCCAGCACCAGCAGCATCCAGCCGTATTGCCCGCCGCGGCCAAGATCCATGATCAGGCCCCATTTGCCCCAGAAGCCAGGGAAGGGCGGGAAACCCACCAGGGCGGCGAGCAGGGCACCGAGCAACAGCAGCAACAGCGGCCGGCCGGCCAGCGCGCTCCACTGTCGCAGCTCGTCTCGGCCCACCTGGCCCGCGAGCCAGAACAGACCGGCCTTGGCCAGCAGGTGATTGATGAACAGTCCGCCCACCACAAGGGGCAGATGCCGCTGCAGGCCGGCCTGCTCCAGCAGCGCCACGGCCAGCGCCAGCAGGCCCATCTGGCCGATGGAGGAGTAGCCCAGCAGCCGGCGGACATGGTCCTGCTTGAGTCCGATGATGTTGGAGACCAGGAAGGTGATGCCCCCGACGACGGCCACCGCCGGCCAAAGATTCGGAATCACCGCCATGACCTTGTACATGGCGAACAGCGCGCCGGCCGACACCCCGACCGACACCAGGGAAGCGATGCCGGTGGGGGCGGTCTCGTACACGTCCAGGCCCCAGCCGTTGGCGGGGTAGGGCTTGAGCTCGATGAGCACGCTGGTGAGCAGCAGGATGCCCGCGACCACTCCGATGGGACCGACGATCAGCGCCTGCTTGGCCACTAGGTCGTCGATGTTCAGGGTGCCGGTCATGAAATAGAGGAGCACGGTGCCGAGCAGAAAGAAGGTCGATGCCAGGGAGGTGGCGATGATGTACTTGAACGCCGCCGCCAGCGCCTTGCCGCTACGCTCCACCCCCAGCACCCCGTAGGTGGCCAGGGCCGTGATCTCGATGAAGATGAACAGATTGAACAGGTCGCGGGTCATGACCATGCCGTCGACGCCCATCACCAGGATCACGTACAGCAGCATGGCTGCGGCGTCGTCACGCAGGCGGTCGAGCAGGTGCCAGGCCGCCAGCAGGGCCGCCAGATTGACAGCCAGGGTGAAGCCGCCCTCGTAGAGCCCGAAGCGCAGGTTGATGGAGAAGGGCGGCGCCACACCGGCGGTCTCGATCTCCACCGCCGGAGCGCCGTGCATCTGCGCCCACAGGGCGAGTCCCGCAATGCCCGCCATGGCGGCCAGCGCCAACATGAATACCCAGACGCCGACCTCCCGCCCCAGGCGTGAGAGCACCGGCAGCAGGAAGCCGACGCCCAGGGCGACGACGTAGATGGACAGCGGACTGGAGATTTCCTCTACCATTTGGACTCCGCACAGTCGTCGATGGACAGGGATTTCTTCTGGTCGTACAGACGCACGGCGTAGGAGAGCATGACCGCGGTCACCCCCAGGCCGATGACGATGGCCGTCAGCACCAGCGCCGAAGGCACCGGGTCGACCACCTTGCTTACGGCGTCCACCGTGCCCACCGCCTGGTCCAGGATGGGAGCAGTGCCGCCGGTGACGTAGCCCAGGGATACGATCACCATGTGCGTGCCGGTGTCGATCAGCGAGAATCCGAGAATCATCCGAATCAGGTTCTTGCGGATTAGCATGACCCACAGCCCGATGAGCACCAGCGCCAAGCCGCTGGTCAGCACTATGGCCGAGACCGGTAGATACATCGTCACACGCTCCCGAGGCCGGTCCATCCGGCAGAGTTGCGAAAGCCCGATCGGGCGCCTAGCGCCGGAACCGCTCCAGTACCGAGCTAAGCTCGGTGCCGACCTTGAGCCCGATGAGGATGTAGATGAGCGGAATCGCCCCGGCGCTGAACAGGGTGCCGTAGCGACCCAGGCCCATGACGCGGTTGTCCAGGAAGCCACCGGCCAGCAGCACCCCGAGCACGCCTATCAGCACGTAGCCGAAGCCGGACAGGGACTCGGTGAGGCTGAGCAGGGTATGGCTCACCGGCGCCTGCGGCAAGGCGAGGAACAGCAGCATCACGCCCGAGGCCATCACCGCGCCTCCCTGGAAGCCGCCGCCGGGTGTCAGATGGCCGTTGATGAAGATGTAGATGCCCAACAACAGCACCATCGGGAACAGCAGGTCCATGGCGGTACGCACCAGCTCGCTGGCGGGTGTCCTGGGGTCGGAAGGCTCGCCGGGAGCCTCCTCCTTGCGACGGCGCAGCAGCAGACCCACGCCGGCGGCGGAGATGAACAGCACCGTGACCTCACCCAGGGTATCCAGGCCGCGATAGGTGACTACCACCGCGGTGACGATGTTGGCCGCCCCCAGCTCTTTGGGGCCTTCGCCCACATAGCGGGTCGCCAGCGAGCCAAGCCGAGTGTGCTCGTGGTAGCTCTGCACCACCTGCAGCAGCATCATGCCGAGCAGCAGCAGCAAGGTGAGGACGAAATAGCGCTTGATCATGGGGTCTGGCTCCCAGCACGGCAGGCGGTCGGGATCACTTCACGACCTCCTGGGCAGATTCCCGCTCCTCGCCAAGCTGGTCGACCACGGTGAGATCGGCCTTGGCGATGCCGAAGGTATGCGCGGCCCGGGCCAGTGCGTGGGAAGACACCGGATTGGTGATCATCACGAAGAAAATAAGCATCACCAGCTTCAGTGCCCAGTCGGGATGCATGACGGCCAGCCCGATGAGCACCAGGATGGTGCCCAGGGTCGAGGCCTTGGTGCCGGCCTGGATGCGGTTGTAGCTGTCCGGCATGCGCAGCACGCCCAGGCCGGCGGAGAGCAGGAACACCGATCCCCCGAGCACGATGAGACTGCCAATCAGCGCGCCCATGCCTTCAGTCCCCCCCGCCGCCTGTTCTGCGGATGGCGTACAAAAAAATCATGGTGGACAGGCCGCTGCCGATGGCCGCCTCGGTCATCGCCACGTCGGGCGCGGCCAGCAGCACATAGGTGACGGCCGCGAACAAACTGGCGAGCTCGGCGCTCACCACCGCCCCGACGACATTGTCCAGGGTAGCGGCGAGCAGACCACTCACCAGGATGCCCAGGCAAAGCATCACGGCGAGCAGCTCGATCATGGCCAGGCTCCGCGGCGGGCGACGCTCATATGCCTTGCTCCAGACAACGGGCCACTGCCATCACCCCGAGGAAGCTCAGCAGCGCATAGACCACCGCGACATCCACGTAGATGAAGCGGCCGGCCACATGGGCGACGAGGACGATGAGCGAGATGGCGATGATGGTCAACAGGTCCATGGCAATGACCCGGTCTACCGTAGTCTCGCCCTTGACGAGCCGGACCACGCCCAGAGCCATGCCGATGAAGATGAGCCCGAAGGCGAGCTTGAGGATGAGCTCCGCCGTCTCAGCCATAGATCACCTCCAGATACTTCTCGAAGCTTCCCGCGATCTCCTGGGTGGCGGCCCCGGGGTCCTCGGCCGTGACGTTGATCCAGTGGACGAACAAGGAATCGTCCCGAATGTCCACGACCAGCGTGCCCGGTGTCAGTGTGATGGAGTTGGCCAGGGCCAGCCGGCCCAGTGGCGACTTCAGGCGAGTGCGAATCTCGACGATGCCGGGCTTGATGTCGATAGTGGGGGAGAGCACTACACGCATCAGGATGAGGTTGGCCTTCACCAGCTCCCGCAGGAATACGCCGAAGTACAGCAGGTAATTGTAGATGACCCTCGGCGACCAGCGGATGTCGCCGTACACCCGGCCAAAGTCGCGAAACAGGAAGGCCAGAGCGGCGGAGATCACCGCCCCCATCAGAACGACGTCCATGGCCAGAGAGGCGTTGGCGATGAGCCACAGGGCTTCCAGGGTCACCCAGAGATTGAAGAAACGGGTCGTGCTCGACATGATGCTGATATTATGTTGGATGAAGATATATTAGCATATTCTAATAACTAAATAAACCCAATCGGTTACGGTGCCTGAGGTGCAGGAAGAGGGGGCATTCTGGGGTATATATGAGCTTCGAACAAGCATACGTGCCATTTAAGGAAGCCCCCCCATGAAGAAAGCATACCTCATCCGCCAAGGGCTGGAGGAATTCGCCGCCGCCAGGGAGCAGTTCGGAGTGCTTGTCGAGACGCTGCTGTCGGAGGCGGCGAGGCTGGTACTCCGTCCAGGTGATAATTGCGGATGCAGAGCCCCCCACAGGCCTCCAGGCAAGGCGCCGTCCGCCGCCAATGGCCAGCCCTTGGCAAGGGCTGGCCATTCAGGGTGGAGCGGCTGAGCTGGAGCGGTCTGGCCTCTGGTCCGGGAAGCAGAACATGGCCTGGGTGCCTGCCGGACGATATTTCAGGGTACAGCTCGCCTCGGCCGGGTCGCGCACCTCGTGGAACTCGATGCCGGCCGCCCGCAGGCGCACCCGATGAGAGCGGAAATCGCCGAAATCGATCTCAACGGGGCGCTCCAGGAGCTGCAGCTTCGCCAGTTGGGCATTGATCCGCCCCGTCACCGCCAGATTCGCCTGCAAGCTGGCCGCGCCTACCAGCAGCGCGTTTGCCACCAAGATCAGCAGCACCAAGACAGCGAGCGGCCGGCGCGGCAAACCGGGCCGGTAAAGCAGCCAAAGACACAGCAGCAGCGGCAGCAGATACAGCTGGGGCGCGAAGCGCGCCCACCAAGCCTCGGGATTGATGAGCACCGTAGCAAGCAGCGCCACTGTCAGGAGGGCGAAGCCGCGCGCGGGCGGCCCGTCCGCCCAGAGGCTACGGGCAGCGACGATCGGCCCCAGAAACGCCAGCAGCAGAGCCCCACTGAAGAGGGGCCCCCAGCCGGCCACCCGCAGATCGTAGGCCGATGCCGCGTAGTACTCCCGCGGCAGACGCAGGGTCAGAGGCAGCTTGAGCTCGCTGGGTCGCTCGCCCATGGCATTGTCCGCCACGCCAAAGATGGAGTGGAGGAGTCGATAGAGGCGTCCGTGCTCTTGAAAGTCCCTGGGGCGTTGGGTCCCCAGCATGTCTACCCGCTCGGCGCCGAGCACGGGGTAAAACGGGTTGCGGCCCTGCAGCAGGTGGGTCACGTAGGGGTGATAGTCCACCCAGCCCATGCCAAGCACGAAAGCCAGTCCCACCGCGGGCAGGGCGCGTCGCGCTCGAGGTGTGGTCGGCAGCCCCGGCAGCAAGGTGGCCAGCACAAAGAACAGGCCCAGCACGCCCAGGTATGCCACGGCCGTGAATTTGGTGCCCAGTGCCACGACCGCGGCCATCAGCATGAGCAGCAGCACGATGCGTCCGCCACGCCCCAGCACCACCGCACCGGCAGCCAGCACCACCAGGAATAGGGAGCCGAGCTGTCCGTCTACGTAGTAGCTGAACATCTGGGTGAGGCCACACGGCTCGAAGCGCGAGAGCATCAGCAGGGCGTCGGCGCCCGCTTCGATCGCGTGGGCTTGGGCATTGTCGAAGCCCAGACATGCGGCGAGGAGTTTGGGGTGGCGCTTTGCCGCGTCGGCCAAGCGCTCGTGGTAGTCGCGCTGACCGCTTCCCAGCACGACGATTTGCACTCCCGTTTTGGCCAGGCGCGGCAGAGACTCGAGCGGCAGG
>CAYQDX010000150.1:0-9305 GCA_964416345.1 uncultured Ectothiorhodospiraceae bacterium | reverse complement strand
ACGCTGGGCTTGCCGTGCACCATCCACTCCGCGAACATCCACGCCAGCGCCGCGCTGGCGGTAGCGATCTGGGTCACGGCCATGGCCATGCCCGCGGTGCCGTCGGCGGCCAGCTCGCTACCCGCATTGAAGCCGAACCAGCCCACCCACAGCATGGCGGCGCCTGCCACGGAAATACCCAGGTTGTGGGGAGGCATGGGGGTGGTGGGGAAGCCCTTGCGCTTGCCGAGCATCAGGGCAGCCATCAAGCCGGCAATACCCGCGTTGATGTGCACTACGGTGCCGCCTGCGAAGTCCAGCACGCCGAGGTTGCCCAGCCAGCCGCCACCCCAGACCCAGTGGGCGACCGGAGCATAGACGAAGGTCAGCCACAGACCCATGAACACCAGCATGGCGGAGAACTTCATGCGCTCGGCGAAGGCGCCAACGATGAGGGCGGGAGTGATGATGGCGAAGGTCATCTGGAAGGTCATGAACACCGTCTCGGGAATGCTCCCGGACAGGGTGTCGACTCCCACACCGGCGAGGAACAGCTTCCCCAAGCCTCCTATCCAGTTGTTAGCCGATCCACCGTCGCCGAACGCCAGGCTGTAGGCGTACAGGGCCCAGAGCACCGTCACCAGGGAGGTGATGGCGAAACACTGGATCAGGACGGAGAGTACATTCTTGCTGCGCACCATGCCGCCGTAGAAGAGGGCGAGCCCTGGTATGGTCATGAACAGCACCAGGGCGGTGGCAGTCAGCATCCAAGCCGTATCGCCAGAATTGAGCGTGTCGGCCGCGAATGCGGCGGGCACACCCCCGAGGAATGCCAGTACAGCCACCCCGGCGGCTGCGATTCGCTTGCTCATGCTCTGCATAGCCATAACCTCATTTATCGGAGGCGAGGGCCTGTAGACCCGTTTCGCCAGTTCTGATTCGCACGACTTGCTCGACACCGTGCACGAAGATCTTCCCGTCACCGATGGCGCCCGTTCTCGCAGTTGCGGTGATGGCGTCCACTGCTGCTTCTAGCACTTCCTCGTCGACTGCCACCTCGATCGCCAGCTTGGGCACGAAGTCCACCTCATACTCCGCGCCTCGGTACAACGCGGTGTGACCCCGCTGGCGCCCGAAGCCGTTCACCTCGGAGAGTGTCATGCCTTCCACGCCGACCGCTATGAGTGCGTCGCGGACCTCTCCCAACCGGGCTGGCTGGATGATCGCCTTTATCAATTTCATTGGTCCAACTTTCCGCTGCTGTCCAAGCGACCGACCTCGCCCCAACCCTGGGGCTCCAACGTTCCGTCACAGCCACCTGTAACGATTCGAGGGTCCCAAAAGCAAAAACCAGGCCAGCCGTCGTCGGCCGCCCCGCGCCAGCGCTTGGACCGGACGGCGACTGGGGCCGACGGGGGGGCCGGAGGGCACGGCAGCTCCGCTCTGGGGTACGGCTCGACAATGCCTCGGAACGAACGGAGAGGCGGGCACTTGGCCAGCAGGCAACAGACCTCGAACGACTAACGCCGCACCGTGGGGTACGTCCACGCTCAGCGGCCGCACCATTGTGGTGCGCATTGTCGGCGGCGACGCCTTAGAGCAGTGCGTCCTGGATCAGACGCGGTCTCCGTCGATGCGGCGAATCTCCACTCTGGCTTCCAGGGTGCTGGGCACGGGACCTTCCGCTGCGTAGCTGCCTACGACGGGATTGGCCTCGGTCGGATCGGCCGCGGCGGCAATCGCCACATGCTGGGCGCCGACTGCCAGATTGTGGGTGGGGTCGTAGCCACGCCAGCCGCCGCCGGGCAAGTACACCTCGGGCCAGGCGTGCAGGTGCCGTCGCTCCCGGCTGAGGTCCCCCTGCTGGTAGCCACTGACGAAGCGGGCGGCGATTCCCGCATGGCGGCAGCAGCTCACGAACAGCACCGCCAGGTCCCGGCACACGCCATGGCCTAGGGCGATGGTCTGCTCCGGGGCCCGGGGACCGCCCTGCTCTCGGATCCCGCCCCGGTAGTAGCCGTGGGCGTGGGCATTTAGGGCGTGGAGGAAGTCTAGAGTCCGACGCCCGCTGGTGCTGCCGAGGTGCTCGCCGAGCGCCGCCACCATCGGGTGGACCTCCCCGCCGAGATAGCTGCCTAGCGCGACCCGCTCGGACGGCGCATAGCCGATGGGCAATCCGGTCGCCGAGGGGTCCGGCAGAAAGTCACAGGGATTGACTCGGACGGGCTCAACCTCCATCTCCACTTCGATGCGCAGCTCCCGCGTGGCGCCGTCGAACCACACGCCGAGCGCGGTGTTGCCGGCGGCGTCCAGATACTCGCTGGCCATTGCAGGCCGAGGCTCAAGCTCCAGGCGAAAGCGGTGCAGGATCTGGCTGCCGTCGCAGCGCGGGCGGAAGCGCAGCACATGGGGCCCAAGCTGCACGGGCTCGCTATATTGGTAGATCGTGGTGTGACGGATATGCAGACGCACTGGCGCTCCGGTGGACCCATGGCGACCATAGGGTCGTGATTATCACCGCAGGGCGCCCGACTGTCCTGTCTCCGGAAGCCACGAAAACGGAGTGATTCCCATGGACAAGAAATCCCAGCTCAATCTCTGGTACGTGATGCTTGCGGTGTTTGCCGTGCTGGCGTTCCAGAGCTGGTACGCCAGCCGGCACGTCGAGGTCATTCCCTACAGCGAGTTCGAGGCTCACCTCAAGGCCGGCGAGATCAAGGAGGTCACGGTGCGCCAGAACTATCTGGAGGGACGCTTGAAGAAGCCCGATCCCGGCGGCCGGCGCCTGTTCGTCACCACCCGGGTGGACCCAAAAGTCGCCGAGCAGCTCGGCAAGTACGGCGTGGAGTACTCCGGCGTGGTGGAGAGCACCTTCTGGAGGGACCTCATGTCCTGGGTCCTGCCGGTGCTGTTCTTCTTCGCCCTGTGGATGCTCTTCTTCCGCCGGATTGCGGAGAAGCAGGGCTTCGGCGGATTCATGACCGTCGGCAAGAGCAAGGCCAAGATCTACGTGGAGACCGACACCAAGGTCGGCTTCGAAGACGTGGCCGGGGTGGAGGAGGCCAAGGACGAGCTGCGTGAGATCGTCACGTTTCTGAAGCGGCCCCAGGAGTATGGGCGGCTAGGCGCGCGCATACCCAAGGGCGTGCTGCTGGTGGGGCCGCCCGGCACGGGCAAGACCCTCCTCGCGCGGGCCGTGGCCGGGGAGGCCGGGGTGCCCTTTTTCTCCATCAGCGGCTCGGAGTTCGTGGAGATGTTCGTCGGCGTGGGGGCTGCGCGGGTGCGCGACCTGTTCGCCCAGGCGAGCAAGACCGCGCCCTGCATCATCTTCATCGACGAGCTGGATGCCTTGGGCAGGGCACGAGGGATCGGGCCACTGTCCGGTGGTCATGACGAGAAGGAGCAGACGCTCAACCAGCTGCTGACCGAGCTTGACGGCTTCGACCCCCAGAAGCGGATCGTGCTGCTGGCCGCCACCAACCGGCCGGAGATCCTGGATCCGGCGCTACTGCGCGCGGGCCGCTTCGACCGTCAGGTGCTGGTGGATCGGCCGGACAAGTCGGGCCGTGTCGCAATACTGAGGGTGCACATGAAGGGTGTGAAGACCGCCTCCGACGTCGATCCCGAGCAGGTCGCGGCTCTCACGCCCGGCTTTTCGGGGGCAGACCTCGCGAATCTGGTCAACGAGGCGGCGCTTCTCGCCACTCGGCGCCGCGGGGATCTGGTGACCATGGCGGACTTCACCGGGGCTGTGGAGCGCATCATCGCCGGGCTGGAGAAGCGCAGCCGCGTGCTCAACGCCCACGAGCGTGAAGTCGTGGCCTACCACGAGATGGGCCACGCCCTGGTGGCCATGGCCACTCCGGGCTCCGATCCGGTGCACAAGATCTCCATCATCCCCCGGGGTATCGGTGCGCTGGGGTATACCATCCAGCGGCCTACGGAGGACCGCTTCCTGATGACCCGCCCCGAGCTGGAGAGCAAGATGGCCGTGCTGCTGGGCGGGCGGGCGGCGGAAATCCTGGTGTTCGACGAGATCTCTACCGGGGCAGCAGACGACCTGGACAAGGCCACTGACATCGCCCGCAACATGGTGACCCGCTTCGGCATGGCGGAGAAGCTGGGCCAGATGACCTACGAGGAGCAGCGCCAGAGCTTTCTCGGCGATGCCGGCCTCATCGCCGGCGCCCCGCGCCGCTACAGCGAGGAGACCGCACGGGAGATCGATTGTGCCGTGCGTGCGTTGACGGACCGGGCCCGGCAGCGGGCGCTGGACATACTCGCGACCTACCGCGGGCAGCTGGAGGCGGGTGCCCGCCTGCTGCTGGAGCGCGAGACCCTGCTGGCCGCCGACCTGCCCCGGCTGGATCCGCCACCGGAGACGGCGACAGTGGTTTGACTTGACAGGCTCACACAGGGCTCGACTATCCCTCCAACTCGCCCGCAAGGCGAGGCCGCTTGCGCCCTGGTGAGGCGCCTGTCGGATTCCGCGGCAGGGGAGTCGCGTGCCTCCGGTCGTCTCCGGTGCGCAATGCCCATCTAGTCGAGCGATTCAAACGGGAAGCCAATGAGCTGTTGCGGGAGCTCGATTACTAGGATGACCCTGATTGGATCTGAGCCGGCTCCATCGTCGAATGCTCTGACCTGGCATTTTCTCGGGGTGGAGCCGATGCACGTTGCGCCCCCCTTGGGCCGCATGAATACTCTCTCCCAGCGCAAGCGCATTGCCAACTTCAAATGGCGCGAGCCGAGGTCGCCATCGACTCGGCGGTCGGCTTCGAGCTGTCCGCCGCGCTTCCGCGACCCCCGCAGGGTCACGCGGAGGTTCGTCTTTCCGTGCCCACACGCGACGGCGGGGCGCGGGAGCTCCTGCGTGAGGTGGAGCTCACGGCGCTCGCGGGCAATGTCGACACCCTGCCGCAGGCGGACTTCGAGGTGGTGATCGTCGACGACTCGAGCATGGGGTGTTCGATCCCGTGCTCAAGCCCGGCTGCGAGGACATCGAGCTGGGCTACCGCCTGTCTCGGCACGGCTTGCGGGTGGTGTACGATGCCCGGGCCGTGGCGATGATGGCACGCCCCGTGGACTACCATGGCATCTTGCAGCGGCTGTTAAGGCAGGGGCGCTCGGAGCTGGTGCTCAGCAGAAAGCAGCCTGACCACGCGGTGCAGCGTTGGGCCGGCGTGGCCAACGCCCAATCGCGGTGGCGCGAGCTGGCGGCGCCCTGCGACGCGCAGGTGCAGGGGGTCGGATTACTGGACACCTTCGCAGCCAATGCCGCCAGATACGGTCTGCCGGTGGAGGATACGCTGCTGCGGCAGCTCTACGATGGCTACGCGTGGGTGCTCAAGGCGACCAAGCTGAAGAGCCTCATCGAGGACCGTCAGCCAGCCGAATTCCGGGTGGACTTCAACCACGCTTATCCGGTCGACGGGGTGCTGACGCCCAACTGGCGCGAGAGACTTGTGTGTGCCGGCTGCGGGCTGAGCAATCGCGTTCGCGCCGCCATCCATGTGCTGGAGCACATACGCAGCTATCCTGAGGCGCTACGGGAGTGGTATAGGTGCCTGCGACCCGGGGCCGTGCTGTTTTTCTCGGTGCCGTTTCGCAAGGATCTGGAGTATCACTTGGTGCGTGCCGACGTAGCCGCGGATGGCTCCATCGTGCATAGGCTGGCACCCGAGTACCACTACGATCCGATCCGGCCTGACGGCTGTCTGTGCTTTCGCCGTTTCGCCTGGGAGCTATTGGACCAGCTGCGCGAGGTTGGCTTCGAACGGGCCCAGGGATTGCTCTATTGGTCCAGGGAGCTGGGCTACCTGGATGGCAAGCAGCTGCTGCTGACCGCCAGAAGGGAAGGGTTGGCCGGCGTTCAAGCAGCATCGACGCAGGCGGCGGGCGGTTTCCAGGCATGAAGGATTGTGGGTGGAGATGGGGCTCCTGTTGAAGCAGGCCATGATCGACGTCGACTTGTCCTCCGTCTTTCCCGCGGATGTGCAGTTCTCCCGTGACTGGCGCCCGCACCAGCAACGGGTGCTGGATGACCTGGAGCGTCATCTGCAGGACGGTCACTTCCACCTCGTCGCACCGCCGGGCTCGGGGAAGACCGTGCTCGGACTGGAGGTAGTGCGGCGGCTGGGGCATCCGGCCCTGATCGCGGCACCCACCATAGCGGTGCGCGAGCAGTGGGTTCAGCGGCTCATGGAGCTCTTCCTGCCGCGACCGGAGCGGCCCGACTGGGTCTCTACCGATTTGGAGCATCCGGGTTTGCTCACTGTGGCGACCTTTCATGCCCTGCATACGGCCTCCAGGCGGCAGGTGGGACTGGCTGCGGGCCTTGCGGCAGCGGGCGTGCGCACCCTCCTGCTGGACGAGGCCCATCACCTGCGCAACCAGTGGTGGCAGACTCTGGATCGGGTCAAACGGGCACTGTCCAAGCCCTTCATCGTGGCGCTAACCGCGACCCTGCCGTTGGACGCCACTCAGGTGGAGTGGAACCGCTACGTCGCCCTTTGTGGTCCAGTGGATATCGAGATCAGCGTGCCGGAGCTGGTGCGAGCCGGCAGCCTGTGCCCGCATCAGGACTACGTCCATCTGGGCCTGCCGACCGCGGCGGAGGAGGCGGAGATTCGTGCCTTTCGCACTCGCAGCGCAGCCCTGCTGCGCGACCTGGCCCTGGACGAGGCATTCATCGCCGCCCTCAAGGCCCATCCCGTGGTCGTCGATCCCGTGGGGCAGCGGGAGCGGCTGCTGGCGGACGGGGAGCTCTACCTCAGCATGCTGCTGTTCCTGCATCATGCCACCGGCGTGGCGCCCGGATCGCTGCGCAAAGCGCTCGGCTTGCGCGGCGTGGCGCTGCCGCCGATCACGGCGGGATGGGCCGAGGTGCTATTGAGCGGGGTTCTGTTCCGCGAGCGTGAGCACCTCTCCTCCGCCGAGCCGCGCCTCCAGGCGCTGCAGCAGGAGCTGCGCTCCATGGGGGCGCTGCTGCGCCGGCAGGTAGTGCTGCAGAGCAGCCCACATCTCAACCGCCGGCTCCGCTCGAGCCCGGCGCGGCTGCACGGCATCGCCGAGATCGTGGAGCACGAGAGCCGTACGCTGGACTGGCGGCTGTCTCTGGTCATCCTCGCCGACCGCATCCGCGAAGAGGCGTTTCCCGGTACGGCGGGCGTGGAGGGTCCCCTAGCGCGCCTGGGGGTGGTGCCCATATTTGAGCACCTGCGCCGGCTACGTCTGCCGGGGGTGAGGCTCGGCATTCTGACGGGACGGCTGGCGGTGATTCCGGCCTCGGCGGAGGCGGGGCTACGTGTGCTTGCCGGCGAGGTCCCGCCCGGTTGGCTGCAGCCATTGCCCCATGACTCCTCCTATCTGGGCTTGAATCTCCGGGAATCGACACGGCAGGGCCTGGTCGTAAAGTGGCTCACGCGGCTGCTTGGTGATGGGGAGATCTCCGTGCTGGTGGGCACCACTTCGTTGCTGGGGGAAGGCTGGGATGCGCCCTCGCTCAACACCCTGGTGCTGGCCAGTGAGATCGGTGCCTTCGTCAGCGCCAATCAGCTGCGCGGGCGCGCCATCCGGACTAATCCTCAGCGCCCGCACAAGGCAGCCAATATCTGGCACCTGGCCTATGTTGGCCCCGGCACGGAGGCCGGCGCCCCGACGGACGCCACGGCAGCATTCAGCGACATCCCCGAGGACGCTGCCGATGACCTGGACCTGCTCACGCGCCGCTTTCGCGCCTTCTTGGGTCTGTCCACCCTGGCGCCGGAGATCGTCAATGGCATCGAGCGCTTGGGTCTGGATCCGCGCCATGCGGCGGGCTGGGACCGCATGGCGATGAACGCCCGCAGTTTTCGCCTGGCGGAGCAGCGCGAGGCGCTGGCCGCCGGCTGGCGGGCGGCCATCGTCCCGGCGGCCGGAGGAGCGGGCCGTGTGGCCCTGGACGTGCTCCTTCCGGCCCCGCGGCAATTCGGCATTCCCATATTCCGCCACTGGCTGGAGCGGGAGACCGGCCTGCTTGCCTGGCTGCGTCGCTGGCGCCTCCAGCGTCACACCCAGGGGGTGGCCAGTGCATTGCTAGGAGCGCTGCAAGGGGCAGGTATGGTGGCGGCGGAGCTGAGGCCGCAGCACATCGCCATCAGCGTCTCCACGCGGGAGATGCGAGTCCGGGTGGACGCCGGCGATGCACGCACCGAGCGTTTGATCACCGAGTCCCTGCGGGAGATCTACGACCCCCTGTTTCCGGCCCGCTATCTGTTGCATCGGTGGGGCCGGGTCTGGCGGGTGCCACAGGCCCTCGGCAGCCGCAAGGAGCTTGCCGCCCTGTACACCCGGCACTGGCGCCGCGAGGTGGGCCGGGCCGCACTCGTCTATTTGCACACCGAGCGCGGTAAGATGCTGGCCCTCCATGCCCGCCAGCGCTTCCTCGCTACGGCACACGCGGAGCGGCCGCGGGTCAGCCTGCGCTGGGTCTAGGTGATATTAATCGTCCCGAAAGGTCTCGCGCGGGGCCTTCGCGACACGCTGCAAGTACCTCCCTGAAAGCTCGACGGCGGGCTCCCTCCCGCCGACGGTTGCTGCGACGCCATGCAAGGATTTGCACAATGATTGACAATTGCGGGTCCGCAGCCACCTCAAGGGGCCAAGGCGAGGCGCAGCCCGATGGTCAGGCGCAGGGCTTGTGCATGCGGTGAGCCGCTTGATGGTACGGGCGCCCTGGCGGCGGTCGCTCAGAGCTGGAGCACCTCCCCGCCGCGCAGCTGCATGAGGTCGAAGGCGACTAGGGCGCTGCGGCACTCCTCGAGGATGCGCTGCTCGTCGCCCGGCTTGGCGTGGCTCAATGCCACCCGCGGCCGGTGCTGCAGCTTCTGCAGGTCGGCGGCTAGCAGTTTGGGGCAATAGTGCTTGGCCAGCTTGGCCAGATTTTCGTCATGGTCGGCGTAGGCACATTCGACGATCAACAGCTCAAGGTGGCGCTGGGCATTGAGGGCGTCCCACAGCGTGTCGTTGGTGGTGGTGTCGCCGCTGAAACAGAAGCCTGCCGAGCGGTGGTGGACACAATAGGCCACGCCGGGCACGGCGTGGTTGACGGGAATCATGTGAAAGGTCTTGCCTTCCACCGTAGCCACCTCGCCGGGACGCATGGGCGCGAACCGTAGCACCGGCGCCTCGGCGTCCGGTAGCCGCGTGAAATCGGGCCAGATAACCCAATTGAATATGTGGTCTTGTAGGGCTTCGATCGTGGCCGGCTGGGCGTGCAAGATCACGGGCTCCTTGGTCGTGTTGAATATGGTGTCCACCAGCGTAGGGACCGAGGCGATGTGATC
>CAYQDX010000149.1:0-9370 GCA_964416345.1 uncultured Ectothiorhodospiraceae bacterium | reverse complement strand
AGATGTAGAATGGGATCATGTTGATCCCATGGTTGGCATAGGATGTGCCGGCGGCGAGCCAGGAGCAGAACGCCCCGGCCTCGTTGATGCCTTCCTCCAAAATCTGACCCTGCAAGTCCTCCTTGTAGAACATCAGCTGGTCCGAGTCCACGGGCTCGTAGAGCTGGCCCACGGAGGAATAGATACCCAGTTGGCGGAACAGGCCCTCCATGCCGAAGGTGCGCGCCTCGTCGGGCACGATGGGCACCACCAGCTTGCCGATGCCCTTGTCCTTGGTCAGTGCCGTGAGCAGGCGCACGAAGGCCATGGTGGTGGACAGCTCCCGCTCGCCGCTGGATTTGAGCAGGGCATCGAAGACCGACAGCGGCGGGATCTCCAATGGCGGCGCTTTGGTGCGGCGCGCCGGCAGATAGCCGCCGAGGGCCCGGCGCCGCTCCTTGAGATAACGAATCTCGGGACTGTCCTCGCTCGGCTTGTAGAAGGGGGCGTCGGCGATCTGCTCATCGGACAGCGGGATTTGGAAGCGGTCGCGGAACTGCCTGAGATGCTCCACAGCCATCTTCTTCTGCTGGTGAGTGATGTTCTGACCCTCGCCCGCCGCTCCCATGCCATAGCCCTTGACCGTCTTGGCCAGGATGACCGTGGGCTGTCCCTTGTGCGTGGCCGCGGCGGCGTAGGCGGCATACACCTTGTACGGGTCGTGGCCGCCACGGTTGAGGCGCCAGATATCGTCGTCGGTGAGATTGGCCACCAGATCCGCCAGCTCGGGGTATTTGCCGAAGAAGTGCTTGCGCGTGTAGGCACCGCCCTTGGCCTTGTAATTCTGGTAGTCACCGTCGACGGCCTCCTCCATGCGCCGCTTCAGCAGTCCCTCGGTGTCCTTGGCGAACAACGGATCCCAATAGGACCCCCACAGCACCTTGATGACGTTCCATCCGGCACCGCGGAACAGCGCCTCCAATTCCTGGATGATCTTGGAGTTGCCGCGCACCGGCCCGTCCAGACGCTGCAGGTTGCAATTAATGACGAAGATCAGGTTGTCGAGCTCCTCCCGGGCGGCGAGCGAGATGCCCGCGGTGGACTCCGGCTCGTCCATCTCACCGTCACCCAGGAAGGCCCACACCTTGCGCTCGGCGCAGCTCAGGATCCCGCGGTTGTGCAAATACTTCATGAACCGGGCCTGGTAGGCGGCCTGCAGCGGGCCGAGGCCCATGGACACGGTGGGGAATTGCCAGAACTCCGGCATCAGCCAGGGATGGGGATAGGAGGAAAGTCCCCCACCCTCCGTCTCCTGGCGGAACCGCTGCAGCTGCTCCTCGGTGAGGCGGCCTTCCAGGAAGGCCCGGGCATAGATGCCCGGGGCCGAATGACCCTGGATGAACACCAGGTCGCCGCCGTAGCTATCGGTTGGCGCGCGGAAGAAATGGTTGAAGCCCACGTCGTAGAGCGTTGCCGCCGAGGCGAAGCTGGCGATGTGGCCGCCGACCTCGGAGGTCTCACGGTTGGCTTGCACCACCATGGCCAGGGCGTTCCAGCGGATCAGGGAGCGAATGCGCCACTCCAGGTTGGGATCGTTGACCGGACGCTCCTCCTGTGTGACGGGAATGGTGTTCACGTACGCCGTGTTCGCGCTGTAAGGCAGATATCCCCCAGACCGCCGCGTCTTCTCTATGAGCCGCTCCAGCACGAAATGAGCCCGCTCGGGCCCCTCGTGGGCGATTAGCGCATCAAGTGCATCCAGCCATTCCTGGGTCTCTTCGGGGTCTATGTCGGGGAGTGCTGCCATAACTGATGCTCCTGGGAAGGCCTGCAGTGCCCTCTCGCTGCCCCACCGCCGCAAGTTGAGCCGACCGTCACAGGGCCGGCGATGCCCGGACCTGCCGGGCGGGCGCGGGCGGGGCGTTTGCAGCGGGAGTAGAGCGCGTCGGCGCCGGGCGCGGGACGGCGCTCGGATCGCCTCAGGGGCGCTCAGACTAGCACAAGGCCTGGTCTAAGGCCATGTTCCCGACCCGCTGGGTGCACCAGGCCGCCAGCGGATCGGCCGGCCCCACACCCCTAGCTCCCGTTGATGCACCGCGCTACCGCGTGGCTGCCTTGGGGTGTGTAGTGCACGGAGTCGTAGAACATCTTTCCCGCGTCGAGGGGATCGAGGCAGGTCGCAAGGTCGACGATCGAATCGCCCAGGCTGCGGGCCAGGGAGCGCGTCTGCTCGTTGATGAGCGCCATCGCGGCCGCAGCCTGCTCGATGGTCAGTCGTTTGCCGTCCACCACCGGCACTAGACGCAGGTCTCGGCGGTAGGGCTGGTAGTGGGTGCGGTAGGCATGGGGCTGGGTCAGCAGCACCATGGCCACGCCATGGTGCCGGGCGAGTGCGTCCATGGCTTGGTATACCTTCTGCCGTGCCGGCAACAGCTTCGCGCGCAGCTTCGGGAGCCAGGCGTCGAAGTCCCGCCTGGGCAAGGGAGGGAGCTTCTGCTGGGCCTCGCGGCCGTCCACGTAGCTTTGATAGAAGCGCCGGCCAGACAGGTCATAGAGGGAGAAGCGCAGGAACGACAGCAGCGCGCTGTCACGCACCCGCAGACCTGGCAGCACCTCCTCGTCCGGGCGATCCATGGACGTGAGGTCCACCGGAGGCTGATGCCAGCGCTCCAAGCTAAGCTCGGTTGCGCCCTGCTCCAGGGCGGCCCGCAGGTCGTTGACGGCAAACATGACCAGCACGCGTCGCGGCCGCATCTTCTTGACTTCCAGCAGGTAGCGCAGGTTGCGGTAGCCGTCGACCGAAGTGTTGGCGGAGACGCCGTAGTTGGCCGTCGGCGCCGACAGCAGATCGGGCCAGCGCAGACCTTCCGGGAGCAGCCCGCACTCGGTGGTGCTGCCGCCGAGAGCGATATCGCTCACGGCGATCCCGGCATCGCGGCCGCTGGCGATGGCCAGGTCGTCATTGATCGCGAAACGGATCCGGCCCCCGCTAACGTAGAGTCCTGCTGCATTGGCATAGGCGGCGAATCCCGCTGGATGGAATCGCGTATCCGCCGGCCGTGACTGCGGCGTGGGGTCGTAAGGGTTGTGCCACGCGAGGCGCAAGCCCAGCTCGCCCAGACTGAGCAAGCACACCGTGAGCAGCCCGAGGACGAGAAAATACAGGCGGGGGCTCATGTCGCTGTCACCAATCCAGGGCCGGGCCGCAGTGGCTGCGGTGAGATCGGGCCCGCGACGCCGCTAGCCGGAGCGTCCGTGGTATTCATCCGCCTCAGGTGTAGCCGTACCTTTCCATGGCCTCATGCTCGGTCTCCCGTATTGCCTGCTCGAGCTCGGCGGGCAGCTCCGCCGGAAACCGTCTCCGGTCGCTCACGTTCTGCGGCGGCGTGGCCCGGATGACCGGCTCGTCGAAGCCCTCGCCCGCCAGGCTCAGGCCGCGGACGAGATCGTCCACCAGACTCTCGAACTTGCCGATGAACTCGATGGGCGCGGTGCGAGGACCGGTGAAGCGCTCGAAGCCGACGCTGCAGATACCCGGGAGGTGCTGCAGCACTTTGGAGACGAAGGTGGGAAAGTCATCGGAGCGGCACAGCGAGTCCTGAGGGTTCTGGTCGTCCCAGCCGGCCCCCATCTTGTACTGCCAGTAGGAGCGGTAGCTGTCCACTGGATGGCGCACGAAGGCCATCTTGAACTTCTCGGCACAGGGACACTCGGCAAGCTCGCGGTGCGGATCGCCCCCAGGTGCGTATTCCTCGACCTGCCGCACCGCGGCCCGAATGGCCCGGGTGGCCCAGATGCCGCCCGTCTTGGGGACGTGCAGGAAGCAGGATTGTGGAAGTATCAACATAGGCTTGGGTCGCCGGGTGTCCTTCACCGCGCTGGAGATGCGGGTCGGTGACTGGCGTGCTGCCCCACCGGGCGCTTCGGCCGGAATGTTAAGGCAATGCCGGCGATCCTTCCAGCGCTTTGTGGGACCGGCTGGCCGCCGGCATTCGCGGGGGCGCGTTGGCGCCGCCGGGGCTGATCGTGCACAATTCCAGCGGCCTTCCGCCCGCAGTGGTAGCGCCGGCAGGTCGCGGCTGCGCCTGGGCGCGTGTGTGGAGTTGTCCTTATCGTCGGGACACAGGAGTTGGAAGACCCGTGCCAGTCCAGCCGCAAGACATTGAGATCTCGGTGGTGATGCCTTGCCTGAACGAGGCGGAGACCCTGGGGGCATGCATTCGGGAGGCACTCAGCGGCATCGAGGCGGCCGGCGTGGCCGGGGAGATCGTCGTCGCCGATAACGGCAGCAGCGACGGCTCGCCGGCGCTGGCGGCGCGGTTGGGCGCACGGGTGGTGACGGTCCCGGAGAAGGGCTACGGACATGCCTTGCAGGGAGGCATAGCGGCGGCACGCGGTGCCTTCGTGCTGATGGGTGACGCCGACGGCAGCTACGATTTCAGCGCCCTGCCTCGGCTGCTGGCGCCTCTGCAGCGCGGCGCGGACCTGGTGATGGGGTGCCGGTTTCCCCGCTGCGGGGGGCGCGTGGAGCCCGGCGCGATGCCCTGGAAGCATCGGTGGATAGGCAACCCAGGGCTTTCCAGGGTCGGCAAGCTGTTCTTCTCCGCGCCGGTGGACGATTTCCACTGCGGTCTGAGGGCCTTCAAACGGGAGGCGATCATTGCCCTGGGGCTGCGCACCGGAGGAATGGAATTCGCCTCGGAGATGGTGGTCAAGGCCACCCTGTGCAGACTGCACATCACTCAGGTGCCCATCACTCTGCGCCGTGACGGCCGCTCCAGGCCCCCGCATTTGCGCAGTTGGCGCGACGGCTGGCGTCACCTGCGCTTCATGCTGCTATACAGCCCCAACTGGCTGTTCATGATTCCCGGGCTGATCCTGGCGGTGCTGGGCGCGGTGGGTTTCTTGGTGCTCCTGCCCGGTCCCCTGCTCGTGCCGGGGGGCGTGACCCTGGATCTCAACACCCTGCTGGTGGCCACCATGGCAATGCTGGTCGGCACCCAGATCCTCGGCTTCGGACTGTTCGCAAAGGCCTATGCCGCGACGGAAGGCCTGCTACCGGGCGCCGAGGGCTGGCTTCGGGTGTTGAAAGGACGGCCGGTGGAGTGGGGCATATTGGCCGGTCTGGTGCTGGTGCTGGCGGGCTTGGGCGACCTGGGGTACGCGACCTGGGTCTGGCAGGCTGCCGGCTTCGGTCCCCTGTCCTACCAGGAGAGTCTGCGCATGGTTATTCCGGCGGTGACCGGTATCGCCCTGGGGGCACAGGCGATGTTCTTCGGCTTCGCCCTGGGAATCCTGGGACTGGAGAAGTGACTGAGGGGGGCATCGACTACTTCTCCCGCGGTCATCCCCTGCGGGGGTTAGCCTCAAGAGTGTCGCTGCGGGCCCGGGAGCGGATGTTTGCGGTGTTCATGGGGGCCATGTGCCCACGGCCCCAGGACCGCGTGCTGGACGTCGGGGTAACGCCCGATCGCAGTCTGCCCGAATCCAATTTCTTCGAGCGCCTGTATCCCTACAAGGACCGGCTGGTGGCCAGCGGCATCGAGGACGCGGCG
Source organism: uncultured Ectothiorhodospiraceae bacterium (assembly GCA_964416345.1). Lineage (GTDB taxonomy): Bacteria > Pseudomonadota > Gammaproteobacteria > CAYQDX01 > CAYQDX01 > CAYQDX01. The sequence continues at coordinate 3,836 of CAYQDX010000149.1, read as the reverse complement.
TTTCTGCAGCGACAATACCCCGGCCTGCGCTTCGTGCGCACCGGCAGCGGCGGCCTGCCGTTCGCCGATCGAAGCTTCGACATCGTGTTCTGCTCCGCGGTGCTGGAGCATGTCGGGGACCGCGGGGCTCAGCGAGCGTTCGTCGCCGAGCTGCTGCGGGTCTCCCGGCGATTCTTTCTCACCACGCCCAACCGCTGGTTTCCGGTGGAATTCCACACCCTGCTGCCCCTCGTTCACTGGCTGCCGCAGAGGACCCACCAGGCGCTGCTGCGGGGTCTGCGCATGCCGTTCTGGTCCAGGACCGAGAATCTCAATCTACTCACACCGCGGACGCTACGGGTGTTGTTCCCGCCCGGCACCGGCCTGCAGCTGCGCCGCCACCGCCTGCTGGGCTGGACTTCGAATTTGGTGGCTTACGGGGATTCGCCGTAGTGTGCCAAGGCGCTCCAGCTGTAGCCCAGGCGGTGGTACAGGCGGATGCCGGTGTAGCCGCTTCGCTCCAGCACGGCGCGCAGCTCCTCCTGGCGGTAGTAGCGAGCCAGGCGTGGATTGAGCTGGTCGTAAACCACGAGCTTGCGGCTGTAGAAATCCAGCCGGCCGAAGTAGCCGCGGAGATAGCGGGACATGGGCAGGGGCAGGGAAGTGGTGCTACACAGCCGGGCATAGGCCCCGGCCATGTGGGCCAGCGCGCCGGCCAGCCGGTCGAGCAGCTTGTGGGGCAGGCGGCTGGTGACGGCCCGCAGGGGCCTGACCAAGGCCAGATACAGGCCGTTGCTCTCGCGCCCGTACACCCACAGGAACAGCTCCCCCCCCGGTCGCAGCGCCCGTCCCATGGCGCGCAGGGCGGAATCCGGGTCGGGGATGAACTGCAGCACCCCGACGCAGAAGACCAGATCGAAGCGACCCGCCGGAATGTCCTCCGCGGGAGCCTTCGAGTACTCGACGCCTGCCAGATCGGCGGTATTGCGCCGCAGCACCTCGAAGGCCGCCGAGGGCTCCAGGGCAAATACCTGCGCGCCGGCAGCATGCAGCAGTCGGGTGTAGCGACCGGTACCCGCCCCCACGTCGGCCACTGCCTTGCCTTGCAGTGAGCTGCGCTCCAGCAGCGGACCGAACAGCCCGTCCAGGACTTCCGGAGAGGAGCCGTAGTATCCCGTGTTGTCCGGATACTGGGTCCACTGCTCGCCGAAATCCTCGATGGTGTCCGGGGCGCGCTCAGGTCTGCTCATGGAAGGCTTCCATATCGTTGAAACGTGGGCTAGGGACCGCAAGCACGGCCAGGGCCATCAGCGCCGGATAGATCAGCGCCAGGTAGCGGAGCTGGGCGGAGAAGCTCATGGCATCCAGATAGCTGATGGCTGCCAAGCGGCTCAGCACGAAGGCCCAGATCACTAGCGTGACCTGGAGCAGCCTTGAGCTGGTGGGCCCGGCCCGCGTGCCGCGCCTCGAGGTCGTCACCAGCATTAGAACGATCAGCGCCGCCGCGCCCATTTGGAGAAGCCTGTAGCCTGCGATATGGGGCGGGACGAGCGCCAGGATTCGTTCGGGCCAGGGCCAGTCCACGTCGTGGGTGATCGCCGCGTAGCGCTGTACCACGGGCTCGGAGCCGCGGGCCTGTTGGGAGTCCAGCACGGTGGCAGTGAGGGAATCTAGGCGCAGCGTCATGGCAGTGAGGCGTGCGGCCGATCCCAGCAGGCGAGGGAAGTCTGCCGGGGTCAGGGGAGGCGCCAGGGCGCTCCCGGTGGGATTCTTCGAGCATGGGATTCGCCCCTGCGTGCAGGCCTCCCGCAGCTCACGGGCGACGTTTGCATAGTAGCGACTGGCCTGCCCAGGCTCTGAATAGAGTCCCAGCTCCGCCACCCCTTCGCGGATGGCCCAAGCGGTCCAGCCACCCGCCAGCTCGTCGCAGATCCCCATCCAACCGCAGCCGGCTTTCACCCAGCCCTGGCCAGGGCCTTGCCGCTCCAGGTAGGGGCGCAGCCTGGCGAAGCTCGGGCTGACACCGTATGCCGCCGCCATCGCCGCCCGGGTCACGGGCACATGGGGCCGCCGGGCCTGCGGTGCCAGCCGGCTCAGCCAGTTGAACGCCGCCCTGAGATTCGGGTCGTCGAGCTCGTGCACCAGGTGCACGCCATAGTGGGCCTGGTTTTGCGCGGCTAGCAGGGCGCCGCCGGCGAGCACCGCGCCGGCGGGCAGGACCAGCACGGAAAATGCTCGCAGAGCGCAGCGCGAGCCGCGGCAGAGCCACAGCGCGACGACCCCGACCAATGCCAGGAACGGAGCCGTCCAGACACCCTCTGGGCGGGTGTGCCATAGCGCGGCGAGCGCAAGGCATAGCAGCGCGACCCAGGCTGAGAGCGCTGCTCTCCCCTGCCGCAGGGTGGCGAGCGCGCCGACCACGCCTGCCAGCACCAGCACCGACAGAGGAATGTAGAGTGCCTCCGAAATGACGAAGGTGGGCGTGTACAGTCCCACCGGGTGCAGGGTGCACAGGACGAACACCCAAGCCGCTCGACCAGCGGACATACCGGCGCGCCGCAATGCCAGCGCCAGCAGGCCGATGGCCAGCAGGTAGAGCAGCTGCTGGGTGAGGTGCAGGCGCCAGCCCAGCCAGGCGTTGAGTGCCAGGAACAGGGAGTACAGCGGCGGCCGAGCCAGGGTGAGACTATCGTAAGGCCCCAGCCAGTCCCCGCGCAGCAGAGACTCCGCGCCACGCAGGAACAGCAGGCAATCGTAGCGCTCGTCCAGGACATTGATGGAGGCGCCCCACATCCAGCCCAGAGCCAGCGCGGCGGCGCTCAGGCACGCGGCCAGCGGCCACCAACGGCCTCCCGGAGTCCCCTCCTGCTCTGTCCGGGTGGCTTTGGCCATGGCGTCGGTTCCGGGAGCCTGTCGGGTCATGGGGGACGGATGCCAGAGCGAAGTCGTGTCTCGGAGGATCGCGGTGCGAAGTGCGGCCGTCCGTCCCCAAAGGGCCCGGAAGCACGCGCCATGCGCCTGCAGCGAATTCTTCCGTCGCCCGGCGGACTCCCGGCCCCGGCATTACACTGCCCTCCACCGGCGCCGTCAAGCCGCAGGCCGTCTTTCGGACCTGATCCCTGAGGCAGCGTCCTCGCTCTCGATGCCGCCGTCGGCGACAGCCGCTCGTATCAGCTCGGCGCCGGTGGATCCGTCCATGGGATGGCAAGCCACGCCGATGTTGATCGCGCCCCAACCTCGGTCTTCGGCAATCCGGAGCAGCCGCGCGCGCACCGCCCGCGGGCCGTCGCCCGCCAGGGTCCGCGGCAGCAGAATGGTGTAGCGGCGCAGGTCCGTCCTTTCCACAACGTCGGAGCGGCGGATCCACCGCCGCAGGTGCTCCACGTCCAGGGTCTCACCCGGTACCGCGCGGTGAACGCCGCGTGGCACCTCCTCGGCAACCTCCAGCACCAGCACGCCAATTGCATAATGCAAACGTTCGGCGCCTGCGATCTCGGCATCGATGATGTGGCGTATGCGCCTGCGAGAGCCGTACATGAGATCACTCCCTACCTGTGGCGCCTGCCAGTCGGATGCGCAGTCGGCTCCGGCGCCGTGAGCCGGCTGCACAACACCCGATCTCAGGGGGCCGGCCAACAGACCGGGCGCTTTGTCGGCAATGCAATTTGCACCGCCGACCGGGTGCGCAGGTGGGGCAGCAAGATGCGGACCATCAGTCCGCCGCGGACCCGCATCGTGCAGGCCGGGTCCGCGGCAGGGGGACGGTGGGGAGGGTTGGTGGGCCCACCAGGGCTTGAACCTGGGTCCAAGCGATTATGAGTCCTTCTCACGCAAAAGAATACAAGAGATGGCGACAA
>CAYQDX010000148.1:0-9404 GCA_964416345.1 uncultured Ectothiorhodospiraceae bacterium | reverse complement strand
CCTGGACTGCGCGCCCGTCACCGGCGAGATTACCTACGGCCTCGAGCGTATCGCCATGTACCTGCAGGGCGCGGAGAGCGTGTTCGACCTCGTGTGGACCGACGGCCCCCTGGGCAAAGTCACCTACGGTGACGTGTTTCTCCAGAACGAGGTGGAGATGTCCACCTACAACTTTGAGCACGCGCCGGTGGCAGTCCTGTTCGACTGGTTCGACAGCTGCGAGCGGGAGAGCCGCGAGCTTATCGAGCTGGGCCTGCCCCTGCCGGCCTACGAGCTGGTGCTCAAGGCCTCCCACACCTTCAATTTGCTAGATGCCCGCCACGCCATCTCCGTCACCGAGCGGCAGCGCTTCATCATGCGGGTGCGGGCCCTGGCACGCGCCGTCGCGGAAGCCTACTACGCCCGCCGCGAGTCCCTGGGCTTCCCCATGCTGCGGGCCATGACGCGGGAGGCCGACCATGACTGAGTCCCGCGACCTGCTGATAGAGCTGGGCACCGAGGAGCTGCCCCCCAAGGCCCTGGGGCGGTTGAGCGAGGCCCTGGGCCAGGGCATGCTGCACGGCCTGGAGCGGGCCGGGCTGGGTCACGGGGAGAGCACCCTGTACGCCAGCCCGCGGCGTCTGGCCGTGCTCATACGTAGTCTGGCCGGCGCCCAACCGAACCGCATCCTGGAGCGGCGCGGCCCGGCGCTGGCGGCGGCCTTCGACGCGGACGGCAACCCCACCCGGGCCGCGCTGGGATTCGCCGGCTCCTGCGGCGTGCAGGTGGACGCCTTGGAGCGTGCCGAGACCGACAAGGGGGCGTGGCTGGTTTTCCGTAGTCCGCAACCAGGCCTCCCCACGGTGGCGCTAATCCCGGACATCGTCTCTCAGGCCCTGGCCGGGCTGCCTATCCCCAAGCGCATGCGCTGGGGTAGCTTGACGGCAGAGTTCGTGCGGCCGGTGCACTGGCTGGTCCTGCTTTACGGCGACGAGGTGATCGACATGGATGTGCTGGGGGTGCGCGCCGGGCGAGAGACCCGCGGCCATCGCTTTCACCATCCCCAGCCCCTCCTTCTCGGCGCGCCGGCCGACTACGCGCCGCTGCTGGAGACCGAGGGCAAGGTCCAGGCGAGCCTGGCGGACCGCCGGGCCGCCGTGCGGGCCCAGGTGGCCGAGGCCGCCACTGCCGTGGGCGGGCGCGCCGTCATCGACGAGGCCCTGTTGAATGAGGTCAGCGGCCTGGTGGAATGGCCGGTGGCATTGCTGGGACGCTTCGACACCCGGTTTCTCGATGTGCCTGCCGAGGCGCTGGTAGCTGCCATGAAGGGTCACCTCAAGTATTTCCACGTGGTGGATGCCAAGGGTAGCCTGCTGCCTTACTTCGTCACGGTCAGCAACATCGAGAGCAAGGACCCGGGGCAGGTCGTGGCGGGCAATGAGAGGGTCATTCGTCCGCGGCTCAGCGACGCGGCCTTTTTCTGGAGCCAGGACCGCAAGCAGCGGCTGGAGTCTCGCCGCGACCGGCTGAAGGGCGTCGTGTTCCAGGAGAGGCTCGGCACCCTCGAGCAGAAGTCCCGGCGGGTGGCGGCGATCGCCCAGCGCATCGCCGAGGTACTGCGCGGCGATGTCAGCGAGGCCCAGCGCGCCGCCGAGCGCCTGCGTGGCGATGTCAGCCTGGCCAGTCTAGCCCGGCGCGCCGCCGAGCTCAGCAAATGCGATCTGGTCACCGACATGGTGGGCGAGTTTCCCGAGCTTCAGGGCACCATGGGCCGCTACTACGCCGTCCATGACGGCGAGCCGCCCGAAGTGGCCCAGGCGCTGGATGAGCAATACCTGCCCCGCTTCGCGGGCGACGCTCTGCCCCAGGGCACCGTCGGCCAGGCGCTGGCAGTGGCCGACCGGCTGGACACACTGGTGGGAATCTTCGGCATCGGCCAGCCGCCCACCGGAGACAAGGATCCTTTCGGCCTGCGCCGGGCTGCGTTGGGGGTGATGCGCATCCTGATCGAGCAGGATCTAGATCTGGATCTCGAGACGCTGCTGCACACCGCCTACACCGCCTACGGGGACATCCTCAGCGATCCAAGCGTGGGCTCCCAGGTGCTCGACTTCATGCTGGAGCGCCTGCGCACTTGGTACTCGGACATGGGTGTCCGCCCCGACACCTTCGAATCCGTGCTCGCCCGGCGCCCCACACGACCGCGGGACTTCCACCGGCGCATCCAGGCGGTCTCTGAGTTCCGCCGACTGCCCGAGGCCGCCAGCCTGGCGGCGGCCAACAAGCGGGTGCACAACATCCTGCGCCAGGCGGCTGTCACTCCGCCGGCGAGGCCGGATCCGGGCGCCTTCGTCGAGCAGGCGGAGCATACCCTGGCGGAGCAGCTCGACCTGGAGGCCGCGGCGGTCGCCCCCCTGCTGGCGGCGGGCGACTACGCCGCCGCGCTTGCGGCACTGGCCGCCCTGCGCGAGCCGGTCGACAGTTTCTTCGACGAGGTCATGGTGATGGTGGACGACGCGGCCCTGCGCCTCAATCGACTCGCGCTGCTCAGCGCCCTGCGGGAGCTGTTTCTGCGTGTCGCCGACATCTCCCGGCTGCAGGCGTGACGCCCGTGGCAAATCCGGACTCCTACACCGACATGCTAAGCGCAGTACAGGCGTTTCACGACAAGCACGACTTCAAGAATACGGGCGGCGAAGAGCTAACCTATCGTGTCGCCCTGATGGCCGAGGAGCTGGGCGAGATCTCCGCCTGCGTCAGCAAGGGCAAGAGCGTGGAGGCATTGGCGGAGGAGTGTGCGGACCTCTTCATCCTGCTGCTGGGCACCGCCATCTCAGCCGATTTCGATCTCAGCGCGGCCTTCTGGGACAAGATGGAGAAGCTCGGGCGACGCCAGGGGCGTATGATTGGGGGCCGGATCCGGGTCTCGGAGTTTCGCGATGGCTGAGGGGCGGTGAGATTGGACCGCGGCTCCCCGAGCCACCCCACCTGCCGTTCGCTGGGAGCACGATGGATCTGATAATTCTCGACCGCGACGGGGTCATCAATAAGGAATCCGACGCCTACGTCAAGTCGCCCGCGGAGTGGATCCCGCTGCCCGGCAGCCTGGAGGCCATCGCCCAGCTCAATCAAGCGGGCTATCGGGTGGTGGTCGCCACCAACCAGTCCGGTGTGGCTCGCGGTCTGCTCGACCTGACCACCCTGGCTCGCATCCACCAGAAGTTGCGGCGCCAGGTGGCGGAGGTCGGCGGCATCATTGATGCGGTGCTGTTCTGCCCCCACGGATCCGGGGATAACTGCAACTGTCGCAAGCCCAAGGCAGGCATGCTTCTGGATTTGCGGGAGCGCCTGCACGTCTCCCTGGAAAGGGTGCCTGCCGTCGGTGACTCGTTGCGCGACATTCGGGCTGCCCAGGCAGTCGGCTGCAGGCCCATATTGGTCCAGACCGGCAAGGGCGCGAGCACCCTGGAGGCGGGCGTGGGGCTGGAGGGCGTGGAGGTGTACAGCGATCTGGCGAGTGTCGCCGAAACGCTGCTGGCCGAGCGGGAGCTGCCGGCCTGAGACCGCGGCGGACCATGATCTACCTGCGCTCCTTGTTGTTCACCGCCGTGATGGTCGGCTCGCTGCTGGTCTACGCACCCCTGACCCTGCTCACGTTTCCGTTGTCCTTCCGGCGACGCTACGGTGTGGCCAGGTACTGGGCCAGGTTCGTGCTCTGGTGGCTGAGGCAGACCTGCGGCCTGGACTACAGCGTCGACGGCTCGGAGCACCTCCCGCAAGGCACCGCCATCGTCTTCGCAAAGCATCAATCCGCCTGGGAGACGCTGGCGCTGCAGGAGATATTTCCGCCTCAGACCTGGATACTCAAGCGGGAGCTGCTGTGGATACCCTTGTTCGGCTGGGCCCTGGCGCTGATGGAGCCCATCGCCATAGACCGCAAGGCTGGGCGCAAGGCGCTGCAGCAGGTGATCGACCAGGGCAGGCGCCTGCTCGAAGACGGGCGCTGGGTCATCGTCTTCCCGGAAGGCACGCGGTTGCCTCCGGGTGCCCGCAAGCGTTACGGGATCGGGGGGGCCATGCTGGCCGAGCGGACCGGATTTCCCGTTGTGCCTGTTGCCCACAATGCCGGGGAGCACTGGCCGCGGCGCAGCTGGCTCAAGTTTCCCGGGACCATCCGACTGGTGATCGGTCCCACCATCGAGACCAAGGGCCTCAGCGCCATTCAGATCAACGCCGCCGCCGAGGCCTGGATCGAGTCCACCATGGCGAGCATATCGAATGTGCCGCCCACTGCTCCGGAGGCCCGGCCGGCCGCCGAGTCCAGCCCTTGAACCGTATTTCGAGGCTATGCTAGCTTTCCGCAAAAGCATCTCAGCGTGGCCCATAACAATGCGTTACGCTCAACGATGTGGCCCCGTTCCCCTGCCGGATCTCGACGCGTGAGGCGCCACTGGCTGCCCATCTGCCTTAGCCTGCTGGTCGTCGCGGGCTTTCTGCTCAACGTCGCCGGCGTCTTCAACTGGGAGCTGCTGCAGCGCCTTGAGAACATCGCCTACGACTCCCGGCTGCAGCTCACTGCACCGCGGGGTATAGACCACAAGGTGATCATCGTGGACGTGGACGAGCGCAGTCTCGCCGCGGAGGGGCGCTGGCCCTGGCCGCGGAATCGTCTGGCCAAGCTGGTCGACTTGCTGTTCGAGCACTACAAGGTGCGGCTGTTGGGCTTCGACATGGTGTTTGCCGAGCGTGACGAGTCGTCTGGACTGGGGGTGCTGGAAGCCCTGGCCAACGGAGCCCTACGGGACTCGCCCGGATTCGCCGCGGAGCTCGCCAAGCTGCGCCCCAGCCTGGACCACGACCGCCTATTCGCCGAGAGTCTGCGCGGCCGACCCGTGATCCTCGGCTACTACTTCAACGTCGGCGGCAGCGCCAATCCAGTGGGGGGAGATCGGCGTCTGCCCGGGGGCACCGGAGCGTTGCCGCCGCCCACGTTCGCGCGCGGCGGCTTTCCGCCCGGGGTCCACGGTCTGCTGGCTGACAGCTACGGCGCCAACCTGCCGGAGCTGCAGGAGGCTGCGCTCGGGGCTGGGCACTTTCTCGCCTGGCCAGACGAGCTGGATGGCATCGTGCGCCGGGTGCCCATGTTGCTGGAGTACCGCGGCGCGCTTTACGAATCGCTCTCGATCGCCATGCTGCGGGCGCTGGTCGGGGCGTCTCGGGGGGAGCTGGGCATCGAGGAGCAGACCGGCACCCAGGCCGGCTACACCTATCCCGAGTGGCTGACGGTCGGGCCGTATCGGATACCCGTAGACGAGCGGACCACCACCCTCATCCCGTACCGGGGACCGCAGGGCAGCTTCCCCTACGTCTCGGCCACCGACGTTTTGCAGGACCACGCCGACCCGGCGCTGCTGCAGGGCGCAATCGTGCTGCTCGGTACCTCCGCGCCCGGACTCGTCGACGTGCGCTCCACGCCCATGGGCGGCGCCTATCCCGGGGTGGAGGCCCACGCCAACATGATCGCCGGGGTGCTGGACGGCGAGGTCCAGGAGGTGCCCGCCTACACCCGTGGCGCGGAGTTTCTGCTCCTGCTCCTCGTCGGTCTGCTGATGGCTTTCCTCCTGCCCCTGCTGAGCCCACTGTGGGCCAGCATGGCAACGATACTGCTGCTGCTGGGCGTCACCGCCCTGAACTTGAGCCTGTGGGCGGCTCACCTGGTCTTGCCGCTGGCATCCTCGCTCACGCTCATACTGTCCCTGTTCGTGGTCAATATGTCGTATGGATACTTCTTCGAGCAGCGTAGCAAGCGCCAGATCTCCGGGATGTTCGGCCAATACGTGCCCCCCGAGCTGGTGGAGGAGATCAGCGCCAATCCCGAGCGCATCACCCTGGAAAGCGTCAGTCGGGAGATGACCGTGCTGTTCGCCGACGTGCGCGGCTTCACCACCATCGCCGAGAGCCTGGAGCCCACCCAGCTGTCGCAGCTCATGAACGAATTCCTAACGCCCATGACCCGGATCATCCACCGCAACCGAGGCACGATCGACAAATACATGGGCGACGCGATCATGGCATTCTGGGGCGCGCCGCTGCCCGATCCCGATCATGCCGCCCACGCCCTGGCGACCGCCATGGGCATGGTGGAGGAGTTGATCCAGCTGGGCGCGCAGTTTCGCGCCAAGGCCTGGCCGGAGATCCGCATTGGCGTAGGCCTCAATACCGGCACCATGCGCGTAGGGGACATGGGCTCGGAGTTCCGTCGTGCCTATACGGTGCTGGGCGATGCGGTCAACCTCGGCTCTCGTCTGGAGGCGCTGACTCGGCAGTACGGGGTGGACGTCATCGTCAGCGAATTCACCCGCGACGCGGGCCCTAGGATGGTGTACCGCGAGCTGGACCGGGTGAAGGTCAAGGGCAAGGAGCAGCCCGTGGCCATATTCGAGCCCGTGGGTCCCGAATCGGAGGTGGAACAGGCAACGTCCAGCGAGCTCGCTCTCTACCACAAGGCGTTGCGGCTCTACCGCCGCCAGGGCTGGGATCTGGCGGAGGTGCAGTTTCTGAACCTGCGGCGACAGGCACCCCAGCGCCGGCTATATGCGCTGTATGTGGAGCGCATCGGCTACTTCCGGGCCAATCCGCCGCCCGCGGATTGGGACGGTGTCTTCACATTCCGCACCAAATGATTCGCCGCCGATGAATTGGCGAAGCGGCTTCCTGAAGGTGGCCAAAGGCGCCTTCCGCTTCACGACCGGCGCGCGTGGCCCATTGCCACAACCATTGTCATGAGATTACGCAGCCTTATCCTTCTGATATTGTTTTTGTTTGGCCTGGCGCCTCTGGTGGCCGCCGTTGCCATCACGCTGCCGCTGGTGATGGATCGCCTGGAGCTGTTCTATCACAAGGCTCATCTGCAGAATCTGCGGGCAGACTTTCGCGACCTGGACCAACACCTGGCGAGCCGTCATGAGATGGTCCGCCTGCTGGCGAAGCTGCCGGAGGCCAGCGCGCTGCTCGGCAAGTCCCAGGATCGCAGCGGCCTGACCATCGGCATGACCCGCGCCCACTATACCCAGTGGATCAATCGCATCCTGCATGATCAGCTGGACATCATACAGATCCTGTTCCTCGACCAGCACGGGCGGGCCCAGTTCTGGCTGGCACGGGATAAGGACTCACAGGAGCTCGTGCCGGACGGTGCACCGCTGGACATGCCGTCCCGCCCCTTCTTCGACGCCGGCATGGCGCTGACGGCCGGCGGCGTGCTCATCAGCCCCATCAGCGTCAACCCGGAGCTCGCAGTCTCGGACCCCAAGCGCTTCATGATGCTGCGCCTGATCAGCCCGATCGTCGCCCCCGGCAGCACGACCGAAGAAGGGCAGGACCTCATCGGCGCTGTCGTGATCAACATCGACGTGGGCGGCATGGCCCGGGCCTATCGCAACACCTACTGGGTGCACAGCGACGGCAGCTACCTCAACTACGGTGGGTCCCAGGGCGGTGCCGGCAGCGCATTCAGCGATTTCCCGGGCCTGCAGGAGATCTTCGCCAAGGGCGACCTGGGACTGTGGAAGGGCGAGGACGACGAGCAGGTCATCTGGGTGCCGCTATTCGTCACCGAGCGCTCGGGTCCCCTATGGGTGGGCCGGCGGGTCGACCCGTCCCCCATCGCTGCATTGCGCCACGCGGTCGAGGCGCGGGTCGTCAGCATCGTTCTGATACTGGTGGTCATCGTGCTTTTGGCGGCGCGCTGGTTCGCGGTACGGGTGGAGCGCCTGGGCCTGGAGCTGACGGTTGGGATTGCCCAAATGCTCGAAGGGGATCAGCCGGTGCGCTTCGTCTGGCGCGGCCCGGAGGAGCTGCGTGAGCTGGCCGGAAAGCTCTCCCGACTGGGAGAGACTTACGCGCTCAACAGCCAGGCGATGCGGGCGCATGCCCAGGAGCTGGAGCGCTCCAACCGCTACAAATCCGAGTTCCTGGCCAATGTCAGCCACGAGCTGCGCACGCCCTTGAACTCCATCCTGCTGTTGTCCAAGATGCTGGCCGAGAACAGCGAGGGCAATCTGACCGACGACCAGGTGCGCCAGGCACGGGTGATCAACGCGGCCGGGCGGGATTTGATCGCACTCATCGACAACATCCTCGATTTGTCCCGCATCGAGGCCGGCAAGACCCAGGTGCGCCTACAGAGCACGGAGCTGTCCGAGCTACTTGCCGACATCATCGAGCTGGTGCACCCTCAGTATGAGGCCAAGGGCCTGACGCTGGCCCTGGAGATCGCTCACGAGGCCATCACCCGCATCGTCTGCGATCCCGACAAGCTCGGGCAGATACTCAAGAACTTCTTGTCCAATGCGGTCAAGTTCACCCAGCTCGGCGGGGTGATCGTAGCATTGCGGCGCAGCGAGCTAGAGGACGCCGCGGAGCGTCCCGTGTGCATCAGCGTCAGCGACACGGGTGTAGGCATCCCCGCCGACAAGCATGCGGTGGTCTTCGAGGCGTTTCAGCAGGCGGACGGCTCCACCAGCCGACGCTACGGCGGTACCGGTCTGGGGCTCACCATCAGCCGGGAGCTGGCCCGCCTGCTGGGCGGGCGCATCCATCTGAGCAGCGCCGAAGGCCGGGGCGCCACCTTTTCCTTGCTACTGCCGCTGAGCTGTGAGCCGGAGCAGCCCGAGCCAGGGCTGCTGGCCGCACCGGCCGAGTCGCCTGTGCAGGCCAGACCGAGCACCGCCGCACTGGCGGACTTCGGTGGCAGGCCGGTGCTGGTAGTGGACGACGACGTGCGCCATCTGCTGAGCCTGACCCCCATGCTGGAGTCCTGGGGTCTTTGGGTGACGGCGGCCGGCGACGGCGAGGAGGCTCTGGAGACCCTAACAGGGGACGATCGCTTCGATCTGGTGCTGATGGACATCATGATGCCTGGGCTCGATGGCTATGCGACAATCCGTGAGATCAGAGCCCATGAGAGCTTTCGCGAGCTGCCGGTGATCGTCTTGAGCGCAAGGGACAGCGACGAAGCCCGGCAAAGGTGTCTAGCCGCCGGTGCCGATGCATTCGTCTCCAAGTCCGCGGATGCAGCGCAGCTTCTCGAGGTCCTGTCCCGGTATCTCGCCCGGGTGCGGGCCGCAACGCCCACACGGGACCCATCATCATGACGCGCTACTCCGGCTTCAAACTGCTTATCGTAGACGACAACGAGAACAACCTGTTCGCGTTGCGCACCCTGATCGGAAAACACATGGACGTCGAAGTGCTGGAGGCCCTTTCCGGGCAACAGGCGCTGGACATGGCGCTGCATGTGCCGGGCATAGACCTCATCATTCTCGACGTGCAGATGCCGGAGATGGATGGCTTCCAGACCGCCTCCATGCTCAAGATCCGCAAGAAGACCCAGGATATCCCGATCATCTTCCTCACCGCCGCCT
>CAYQDX010000147.1:1542-9442 GCA_964416345.1 uncultured Ectothiorhodospiraceae bacterium | reverse complement strand
GAGAAGCTAGACCGGTTCAAGGGTCGCATTTCCATCGTGCCGGGCGCCACAAATGATCGTGAGGTCATTAAACAGGCGGTAACCGATTGTTGGGGCGTCCTAACCGTTCTCGCTCCTTGGGGCGTCAACAACTATTCATCTGGTACTGCTCAGGCAGTGCTGGATCTTTCCCCTCCGCAAGCGCGCATAGTATCTTCCTGTGGGTGGCACATTTCGAAGGATGGCAAGGACGTGTATCCCAAGACCTTTGTTGCGATTCTTGCGATGGTCGGCTGGATTGCGAAGCCATTTCGCTTCGTTGACATCAGCGATCAGGTCGAGGCATGTCGCCGCATTTTCGCGAGTCAAAAGCGGTGGACCGTCGTGCGAGGCAGCGATCTTGAGGAAGGGGAAAGTCAGGGGCTGCCAGTCTGGAGCCGCCACGTCGGTGATCCGATTCTCCAAAGCAACCTGACCCGACGCATCGACTTCGCGCTTTTCATGGTCGAGGCATTGACCGATGACAGTTTGATTCACGAAGCCCCGGCAATCGTGGGTTGCCAAACACCTTCTGCCCTAGCCGAATGGAATTGAGACGTCGGCATTTCGCGTATGAGGAGCACCTCCTTGGGGCGCCGTGAAGGAAGTGAATGAAACGAAGACTCATCATCCCAGGCCTGAGCATCGTGCTCGCCGCCGCGGTGCTTGGGTGGGCCAACCAATCAGAGGCCCCACTCGCACAGCACGCCCAGGCAGATCTGGTCGTAGTCGAAAAGTCCAAGCGGGAGCTCATCGTGTACAGGAAGGGGAAGCCATTGCGGAGCTATAGGATCGCCTTAGGCCGCGTGCCCCTGGGCCCAAAGCGGCGCGAAGGCGATGGGAAGACTCCAGAGGGGCAATACTTAATCGATTACCACAAGCCCGACAGTGCATACTTCCGTGCCTTACACATCTCCTACCCAAGCCCGGCGGATGTCCAAGCCGCACGGAAAGCCAGCGTGTCTCCGGGAGGCGCCGTCATGATCCACGGACTGCCCAATGGTCTTGGGTGGGTCGGCAAGCTGCACCGGCTCTTTGACTGGACACTCGGCTGTGTTGCGGTCACCAACCCGGAAATGGAGGAGCTATGGCGGGTGGTGCCGGACGGGACTCGCATCGTGCTGAACCCCTGAGAGCTCAATAGATGCTGACTGCGCTCGCAATATCGAACTATCGGTCGCTGCTTGACATCGTAGCGCCGCTGGGACCGTTGAACCTGATCACGGGACCGAATGGCAGTGGGAAATCCAGCCTCTATCGCTCATTGCGATTGCTCTCGGAAGCCGCGCAAGGTGGCGTAGTCAACGCACTCGCGCGGGAAGGTGGGCTTTCCTCCACTTTCTGGGCCGGCCCGGAGACCCTCTCGAAGCAGATGAAGGAAGGAGCCGTGCCCGTGCGCGGCGGGCCGCGTTCCAAGGCCGTAAGAATGTGCCTCGGATTTGCCGATACCGATTACGGCTACGCGATCTCTCTCGGCTTGCCTCCACCGGCCGCTGCCGCCAATCCGGTCCCGACGAAGTTTTCGTTGGATCCTGAGATCAAGCGAGAGTGCATTTGGGCCGGTGACTTCTATCGTCCCGCCAGCCTGCTGGTCGACAGACAGGGTAGCGTCGTGAGAATCCGCAGTGGCCGGACTTGGGAGGTCGTCGCTCAGCATCTGAGTCCCTTCGACAGCATATTCAGCCAATTTGCCGATCCCGTGGCAGCTCCGGAAATATTGGCCCTGCGCGAGCGCATTCGAGGATGGCGCTTCTACGACCACTTCAGAACGGATGAAGGGGCGTCCGCAAGGGCGCCGCAATTGGGAACCCGCACCCCGGTGCTCAGTCACGACGGCCGGGACTTGGCCGCGGCACTTCAGACGATAAGGGAGATCGGGGATCTCGACGCACTCAATGAGGGAATTGCCGATGCCTTTCCTGGCGCCAGTCTGGAGATCGACTGTCAGAGCGAGGCCCGATTCTCGGTGCGATTGTTTCAACATGGTTTGCTGCGTCCCTTGTCCGGTGCAGAATTGTCGGACGGCACCTTGAGGTATCTACTTTGGATGGCCGCCCTGTTGACGCCGCGACCTCCACCGCTCATGGTGTTAAATGAGCCCGAGACTAGCCTGCATCCGGACCTGCTCCGGGCACTCGCCAGACTGATAGTGAAGGCGTCGGAAAGCACACAAGTATGGGTCGTCTCGCATGCCTCCCGGCTGATAGCGGCGCTGAACGAGCACTCCGAGTGCTGCGCCCTGGAGCTCGACAAGGAATTGGGTGAAACGAAGATTGTCGGACAGGGACTACTGGACGGGCCCGCCTGGCATTGGCCAGATAAGGCGCGATGATTCCTTTGCGGGAGGCCCGCCTTGCGTGGCGGTGTGCGGTCATCCGAGCTGCTCGCGAAGCCGCGGCGCCACTGGCACAGATGACTCGCCCGCTCGCTCCTTTTCGGCGGCCGAAGCCTGATTGCCGGCGTGGCGGACTGGTGTGGCACACTTGGCCAGTGAGGGCCCATAAAGGTCGTATTAATCGTCCCGAAAATTCTCGCACGGGGCCTTCGCGACACGCTGCAAGTACATCCCTGCAAGCTCGACGGCGGGCTGCCTCCGGCCGACGGTCGCTTCAACCCCATGCAAGGACTTTCGCAAAGATCAATACCGAGCCACAAGGGAATCTTCACGATAGCGACACAGAAAGGAGCTTGGGCCATGCGTCCTGCACACCATACGATGATCCGTTACGGAAGCCACAACGACGGCATCGGCGGTAACGGGCCGACTTACCTGGCCGTCGTCGACACCACCCCGAACGGCATGGATGCCATTGCCTGGATGCCCGCCGCAACGGCGGTGCCCACCTTGTCGGGCGGTGGCTTTGCGCTGCTCGCACTGGCGTTGATGGGCGTGACCACTCGGCACGGCTCGCTCGACCCTGACAATTGCGTCGATCGATACACCCCATGAGGAGGTCTACCATGGCCAAGAATCCGCTAGATTCCGGGCGAAGAAAGGTGCTGGTCACGACTGCGGCGCTGCTTGGAGGCGTCGGCGTCACGGGAACGGCGGTACCGTTCGTCGAGTCGATGCTCCCTAGCGCCAGGGCCAGGGCACTCGGCGCCGATGTCGAGGTCGACATCGGCGGGCTACAGCCGGGAGAGCTCAAGATCGTCGAGTGGCGTGGCATGCCGGTGTGGATTCTGCGGCGCACGCCCCGCATGCTCGCCGACCTGGAGACCCTGGTTGACCGATTGAAGGATCCAGACTCCGAGGCCGAATCTCAGCAGCCCCCCTACGCGCGAAACCGCTACCGCTCCATCAAGCCCGAATACCTGGTGGTGGTGGGAATTTGCACCCACCTGGGATGCTCGCCGACCTACAGGCCGCAGCCCAGTATTCCGGAGGTCGGCGCCTGGTGGCGTGGGGGCTTCTTCTGTCCCTGTCACTACTCCGACTACGACCTTGCGGGCAGGGTTTTTGCCGATCGCTCCCCTGCACCGCTCAATTTGCCGGTGCCACCACATCAATATCTGAGCGCGACGCGCATCCGCATCGGCGACCCGTCGGGATAGCCGAGCGAGGCGGGCGGCACACACGCGCCACCGCGCTGGGGCTTGAATTCGGCGTAGCGCTCGGCGGCTCTGGCCCTCGCCGAGTATCAGCCTGAACGGGGCGAAACCTTGCTCGGATTTCACTAGATCGTCCCGAATCGGGTGTGCTATATTCAATTTGCGCTACTTGGAATAAGTCTGGGCGACCCACTTTTCGGAGCTGCTGGCAGGGGCATTCTCGCCTCATGGAGTAGCCACAGGAACGACCCGGGCGTAGCAGCGTCAACGGAATGGGTGTAAGGCACCCGTCCATCTTGATCCAGCAGCCGCATGCCCGCGGGAGTCGCGCGCAGGCCCGCAGAGGAGTGTGTGCTCGTGCTGAGTCGATTCTGGAGAATTCTGCGCAGCCCCAGTAAATTTGGCCTGGGTGTGCTGCTAATCACCGGCACTCTGTGCGGGATTCTGTTGTTGGGCGGATTCAACTACTACATCAGCTCTACCAACACGCTGGAATTCTGCACCTCGTGTCACGAGATGGACACAGTCTTCCAAGAATACAAGAAGACGATCCATTACAAGAACGCCAGCGGCGTTCGAGCCATCTGCACAGACTGCCATGTGCCGCACCACAGTTGGACCGCCACTGTCGCCCGCAAGATCAGGGGGACCAACGAGCTATTTCACAAGATCATCGGCACGATCAGCACGAAAGAGAAATTCGAGGCGCATCGACTGGAGCTGGCCCAGAAAGTCTGGAAGGAGATGGAGGAGCGGGATTCCAGGGAGTGCCGCAACTGCCACTCCTATGCGACCATGGACTTCAACGAGCAGCCTAAGTTTGCAGCCCGCGCGATGCAGAAGGGCTTGAAAGAGGGCAAGACCTGCATCGACTGCCACAAGGGCATCGCCCACAATCTGCCCAAGGACTACAAGGAGCCCTAGATTCTGAGCACGCGACCGCGCGCGGCAATGATCGCCGCGTAGCTCACGTTTGGATTGCCGGCCGAGCCTGGCTCAGCTCGGCCAGACGCGCCAGGAGGCTCAGCATCAGCCCACGTCCGGCCTCTGCGGAGGCAGCCGCAGCGCGGCAAAGCGGGAGCAAGCTCCCGCACTCCAACGGGTCGGGATCGGCGTGTCCGGGTTAGCCCTCTTCCAAGCCCAGTAGTCTCGCATTTCCCCCTACGGCAGCCGTGTTCACGCTGGCGGCACGCTCCAGCGCGAAGCGATGCAGATAGCTCGGCCCCCCGGCCTTGGGTCCTGTGCCCGAGAGGCCTTCGCCGCCGAAGGGCTGCACCCCGACCACGGCACCGATGAGATTGCGGTTGACGTAGAGATTGCCGGCACGGATGTGTGCCAGCACCTGTCTCACGGTCTCCTCGATGCGACTGTGGATGCCGAAGGTGAGACCGTAGCCGGTTGCGTTGATGGCGTCGAGCACGGCGTCCAACGCGTCGGCGGGGTAGCGGATCACGTGCAGGATGGGTCCGAATACCTCGCCAGAGAGCAGGTCGAGGGCGGGAATCTCGTAGGCGCAGGGCGCGAGCCAAGCGCCCTGTGCGAGCCCCGGCGGCAGGGTCGCACGGGCGATTAGCCTGCCGCGGCGCGACAGCGTCTCTACGTGCTCCGCCAGGGTGGCACAGGCCGCGGCGTCGATCACCGGTCCCACGTCCGTGGCGAGGTCGGCCGGGTCGCCGACCCGCAGCTCGGCCATGGCACCTGCGAGCAGCCCGATTATCTTGTCGGCCACATCCTCCTGCAAATACAGGACCCGCAACGCCGAGCAGCGCTGTCCCGCGCTGTCGAAGGCCGAGACCAGGGCGTCCTGCACAACCTGCTCGGGCAGCGCCGAGCTGTCGGCGATCATGCAGTTCTGTCCGCCGGTCTCTGCTATCAGTGTGGCGATGGGGCCCTCGCGCGCGGCCAGCCTGCGCTGTATCGTCTGCGCCGTCGCGGTGGAGCCGGTAAGGGCGACGCCGGCGACTCTGGGGTCCGCGAGCAGCGCCTCGCCCAGCACGGCGCCGCTTCCAGGCAGAAAGTGCAGCACCTCGGGCGGCACCCCCGCCTGTTGCATCAGATGCACCGTGGCGGCGGCCACCAGAGGCGTCTGGCGCGCCGGCTTGGCCAGCACCGCATTGCCGGCGGCGAGCGCCGCCACCACTTGACCAGTGAATATGGCGAGCGGGAAGTTCCACGGGCTGATGCAGACGAATACCCCACGCCCGTGCCAGGCCAGGGTGTTGGTCTCACCGGTGGGTCCCGGCAGCACCCGCGGCTCGGCGAAGTCGCGCCGCCCCAGCATGGCGTAGTAGCGACAGTAGTCCGCCGCCTCCCGCACCTCGGCCAGCGCATCCGGGATGCAGCGACCGCCTTCGTGCACGATCAGGTAGGTCAGCTTGCCGCGCTGCCGCTCCAGGAGATCCGCGGCGCGCTCCAGAATGCCGGCCCGCACCGAGGCGGGCGTCCCATCCCATCCTGCCTGGGCTCGACTGGCGGCGTCCAGCGCGGTCCGCGCGGCGGAGGCGTCGGCCTCTCTCACCTCTCCGACCACGCGAGTGCGGTCGGCGGGCTCGGTGAGCTCCCGCCGGGCCCCATCGCGGCTGCTCCCGCTCACGATGGGCGCGGCGCGCCGGCCGCCGGTGGCGGCCTGCGCCAAGTCTCGCTCCAGCCGCGCGACCGTTTCGGGATCGAACAGCGCCAGTCCCGAGGAATTGCGCCAGTCGCGGTACAGATCCACCGGCAGCGGAATGCGCGGGTGCGGCTTCGGCCGTGCCGCGCGCAGTAGGGCCACCGGATCTGCAGTCACGCGCTCCACCGGCTCGCGGGCATCGCGCAGGCGATTGACGAACGACGTGTTGGCACCGTTTTCCAGCATCCGCCGCACCAGGTAGGGCAGCAGGTCCTCGTGGGAGCCGACAGGCGCGTAGACCCGCGAGCGCAGGCCGGGATAGCGCCGCGCCGCGGCGGCATAAAGCTCCGTGCCCATGCCATGCAGGCGCTGGAGCTCATGGTCGCCCGCGCCGCCCGCCAGCTCGGCGATGGCGGCCAGGGTGTGCGCGTTGTGGGTGGCGAGCTGGCAGCGAAAGATCTCGGGTGAGGCCAGCAGCCGGCGCGCGCAGACCAGGTAGGCGACGTCGGTGGCCGCCTTGCGCGTGTACACCGGGTACCCGGCCAGACCCTGCTGTTGGGCGCGCTTGATCTCGCTGTCCCAATACGCGCCCTTCACCAGCCGCACGGGGATGCGCCGGCCGGTGGCCTGCGCCAGGGCACGAAGCCAGTCGATGACCGCCGGGGCACACTTCAGATAGGTCTGCACCGCCAGGCCGAGATCCGGCCAGTCGTCCAGTGACGGGTCGCGCGCCGCGGCGGCATAGACTTTCAGCTGCAGCGGCAGCCGCTCCGCTTCTTCTGCATCCAGCATCACGTGCACGCCGGCGCCGCCGGCCGCCTGCAGCAGCTCCAGCAGGTGCGGCAGCAGCTCGGCGTGCACCCGCCGGCGCTGGGCGTATTCGTAGCGGGGGTGGAGCGCGGAGAGCTTGATGGAGACCTCGGGCGCCCCGTTCGGCCTCGGGGCCTCGCCCAGGGCGGCGATAGCCTGCAGGTAGGCCGAGTGGTGTCGGGTCACGTCCTCGGCGCACAGGGCCGCCTCGCCGAGCATGTCGAAGGAGTAGGACTCGTACGGCCGCGCGTCCTCCCGGGCCCGGGTCAGGGCCTCCACGATGTCGCGGCCCAGCACAAACTGGCGGGCGATGATGGCCATGGCCTGCCGTACCGCCAGGCGCACAAGCGGCTCCCCACTGCGGGCCACGATGCGCACCAGCACGGCGCTCAGGTCCCGCTCCGCGTCTTCCAGGTGCACCATGCGGCCGGTCAGCATCAGGCCCCAGGTGGCAGCGTTCACCCACAGCGAGGCGCTGCGCCCCAGATGTCGCGTCCAGTCGCCGGGCGCGATCTTGTCGCGGATCAGGCGATCCGCGGTGGCCGCATCCGGGATGCGCAGCAGCGCCTCGGCAAGACACATGAGCGCCACGCCTTCCTGGGTGGACAGGTCGTACTCCTGCAGGAATGCATCGAGCCCGCCGTGCAGCTCCGGTGTCGCCCGCACGGCGCCGACCAGGCCCTGTGCGGCGGCGGCGATGCGTGTCCGCGTCGGCCCATCCAGCTCGGCCTCCTGCAGCAGCGCCTCCACGCAGGCGGCCTCGTCGGCCAGCATCGTGGCCCACACCGCCGCCAATGCACGGTCTTCCGCCTGCGAGATTGCGCTGTAGGACATCGCCGCCGCGTCTCCACCGGGACTATGGTCATCTTAGACCGCTCGATGCACCGATGTGGCGAGCCCTCTCGGAGTGCG
>CAYQDX010000147.1:0-1532 GCA_964416345.1 uncultured Ectothiorhodospiraceae bacterium | reverse complement strand
CCTAGATCCAACCGTTAGCACCTCCCGCGAGCCCGGGCAGACCGGGTTGGCCTCGGGATGCAGCTCCGGGAAAAGCGGCGGCGAGCCGCCGCACTCCCAAAGATCAGCCCACCAGTGCCACACTCTTGATCTGCGCGTAAATGAACATGCCTTCCCGAATCCCCAGGGCCATGCCGGAGCGGCGGGTGATCCGGGCCAGCAGGGATTGACCGTCTTCCAGGCGCAGGCGCACCAAGAGCTGGGTGCGGTCACACTCGCGGGTCTCGGTGACCACCGCCGGCAAGATGTTGAGGATGCTGGAGTCGTGGTGGGCGCCGCGGGCCAGGCTGACGTCGCGGGCATGGATCTGCACCCGCTGCCGGCGCCCGGCAGGCACCTCCGCCTGCGGGACGGAGAGGCGGCCGGCCGAAGTCTCGATCCAGGTGAGATGGTAGGTTTCGTCGTGACCCGCCACGGTGCCCTCGATGACGGCGGTGGCGCCGTCGAAGCTGGACAGCGGCAGATCCAGTCGGGTGAGCAGATCGACTGCCGGCCCGATCGCCCGCAGTCGCCCGCTCTCCAGCAGCACCATGTGGTCGGCCAGCCGGGCCACCTCGGTGGGGTCGTGCGAGACATAGACCACCGGGATGGCGAGCTCGTCGTGCAGGCGCTGCAGGTAGGGCAGGATCTCCAGCTTGCTGCGGTAGTCCAGTGCCGCCAGGGGCTCGTCCATCAGCAGCAGGCGCGGCGTGGTGAGCAGGGCGCGGGCGATGGCCACCCGCTGGCGCTCGCCGCCGGAGATGTGGCCGACGCCACGATCCAGTAGATGCTCCAGGCCCAGGAGCTGCACCGCGTCGTCGAAAGCCACCCGTCGCTGGCGTGGGCCGACCAGCTTCCAGCCATACTCCAGGTTGCCCCGCACCGAAAGGTGCGGGAACAGGCTCGCCTCCTGGAATACGTAGCCCAACTCGCGGCGGTGGGTAGGCACGAACAGCCGGCGCGCATCGTCCTGCCAGGGCTCCCCGTTGAAGCGACAGCGGCCGGAAGCCCGCTCTAGCCCGGCAATGCAGCGCAGCAGGGTGGTCTTGCCGCAGCCGGAGGCACCGAAAAGGGCCGTGACGCCCTGCCCTGGTACATGGATGTCCACGTCCAGGGAAAATGTGCCGAAGCCGACGGCGAAGCGGGCATCGATCCCGCTCACTGCTTTGCCTCCCTGCCGATGCGACCGTTCACCAGATACAGCGTCAGCAATACCAGAAACGCGAAGACCAGCATGCCCCCGGACAGGACGTGGGCCTGCGCGTACTCCAGGGTCTCCACATGGTCATAAATGGCGACCGACAGCACCTTGGTCTCGCCCGGAATGTTGCCGCCGATCATCAGGACCACGCCGAACTCCCCGACGGTGTGGGCGAACGCAAGCACTGCGGCGGTGAGGAAGCCCGGGCGCGCCAGGGGCACCGCCACGGTGAAGAAGCGGTACCAGGGCGATGCGCCGAGGGTCGCGGCCACCTCCAGAGGACGGCTGCCCATTGCCTCGAAGGCGTTCTGCA
>CAYQDX010000146.1:0-9529 GCA_964416345.1 uncultured Ectothiorhodospiraceae bacterium | reverse complement strand
GCCCAGACCCCCGTCCTGCGGGCGATCGCTCTCAGCGTGCGCGTTGATAGGTGCCCATCAGCACGGCCTCTGCCAGCACGTGGCCCTTCATGGCCGCAAGCAGCTCCACGGAGGTGGGGCTGCCCAGATCGTCCAGCACCGTGTCCAGGGCGTAGAGCTTGTGGAAGTAGCGATGGCGCCCGATGGGCGGGCAGGGTCCGCCGTAACCGGCCCGCTTCCAGTCGTTGAGGCCCTCCAGGGTGCTGCCCGGCAGGTCGCTGGCAGCCACGGCCTCGGGCAAGCCCTCGGTGCCGGGCGGCAGGTTGTACAGCACCCAGTGAATCCACACCATCCTCGGCGCGGCGGGGTCCGGGGCGTCCGGGTCATCGACGATCAGGGCGAGGCTGCGGGTGCCATCGGGCACATCCTGCCAGGCCAGAGGTGGCGAGATGTCCTCGTCGTCGCAGGTATAGCGTCGCGGGATGGTGCCGCCACTGACGAAGCTGGGCGACGTGATGCTCATGCTCATAACTTACCTCCAGTGCTCAGGCACGGCGACCATAGGCGAACAATGCGGGCGCGTCCAGCCAAAGGCCCTGGTCGCCGGAGAGCTCGCCCACCTCCTCCAGGTGCTCGGCCCGCAGCCGCGCCAGCTCGTCGGCCGGCAGGGCCTGCAATGGCCGGCGCAGCTCGGTGTGCCACAGCAGCTCCCACCAGGCCTCCGCATCCTTCAGGGAGTACCCCATCTCGTGCTTGTCCACCCGGCAATCCACTAGCCCTGCCTGCTCGAGCAGGGCGTGAATCCGCGCGGGCTCCGCCAGGCGCAGCCAGGGCAGCAGCGCCTCCTCGGCAGCGGTGATGCCGTAGCGTGCCAGACAGCGCAGGTAGCGCCCAGCCAAAGGCTGCATGGCGCCGGGCGCGAGACTGGAGAAGGCCACCCAGCCGCCGCTGCGGGTGACCCGGCACCACTCCCGCACCGCTGCCGCCGGATGCTTCATGAGATAGATTGCCGAGGCGCACACGACGGCATCGAAGTAGCGGGCGCGAAAGTCTAGCTTCTCGCCGTCCATCTCGTGTAGATCCACGTTCTCGAGGCGCTGCACGAAGTGACTGCGGTAGGCGCGCTCCAGCATCTGCTCGGCGATGTCGATGCCGATGACGCGTCCCGGCGTGCCCACTATCTGGGCCGCGGCCAGGGTAGCGGCACCTGTTCCGACGCCCACATCCAGCACCTTCGCCCCGCGGGCGAGTCCGATTCCGTGCACGAGGCGGTCGGCAACGAAAGGAAACAGCCGCAGCGCGGCTCGATCGTAGCCGGCGGCGACGGCGTCGAAGGCGGCGGCGACGGAGGCCCAACCGTCACCGCTCTGGACCCTAGACATGCGCGCTAGCCCGCATCGCTCTTGCCCCGGTCACTGTGACCGATGGTTCGCTCGGGCGCGATCCGATCGCGGATCAGCAGCTTCAGCTCCTTGGGGTCCGGAAACCGCCCGGCCGCCTTGCGGGAGAATAGGACCTCGCCGTCCAGACGCACGATGAGCTCGCCGCCGCTGCCCGGAATCAGGGCGACCTCGCCGAGCTCCTCGGAGAAGGTGCCGAGCAGCTCCTGGGCCATCCAGACGCTGCGTGGCAGGTACGCACATTGCCGGCAGTATTCAATCTCGACGCGTGGCTTGCTCATGGACACTCCCACAGGACGCACCCGAGCTTGGGATTACGATGCACATTGATTCTATACGGTGGCCGACTTGACTGCAGGCGCCACAGGTCCGAGCATGGGCCAATCGAGCTTCGGACCATGACCCTGTTGCTGCTGTTCTTGATTTGGCCGCTCCTCGGGGCGGCCGTGCTGCGCCTGGCCAACCGCTGGGCACTGCGCCGGCGAGGCGTGGTGCGCTTTCCCCCTGCCCATAGCTTCGGCGAGGTGCTGATGCGCATGTACCTGTGGCCGCTGCTGCTCTTGCTGCGTCCCCCACCCCGCGACGAGTGAGGCTCAATGACCATCCAATGGGCCGCAATGCTTGCCTAGACACAAGGGCGGCGAGGAATCCTCTTGCGTGCATTGTGGCTCCGCGAGCGCTGGGACGAATGTTGATTTGTCTACAGCACCTGGCTAATCCGGACCAGGCCTGGCTCCGTAGGGCTGGGCCGCGCGCTGAATCCCAGCGATTTGGCCAGGGCCAGCATCTTGGCGTTGTCCGCCAGCACTTCCCCTTCCATGAGCTTGATGCCCCGCCCGCGCGCCACCTGCACCAGTGAGGCGAGCAGTCGGGCGCCGATACCCTTGTGCTGCCAGGCATCGGCCACCACGACGGCGAGCTCGCAGCTCTCCCCATCGCGATTCATGGTGTAGCGCGCCACGCCCACCTCCGCCGTCTGCCCGTCTTCCCGGACCACGGCAATGAGCGCCATCTCGCGGTCGTAGTCGATCTGAGTGAGCCGCACCAGCATGCCCGGCGTCAAGTCTTTCAGGGCCTGCATGAAGCGGAAGTAGCGGCTGGAAGGAGACAGTGCCCGCACCAGCGCCTGCTCCAGCTGGGCGTCCTCGGGCCGTATCGGGCGCACCGTGACGTCGGTGCCGTCGGCGAGCTGCCAGACGTAAGCCAGATGTGCCGGATATGGGTAGATGGCCATATGCGCGTAGCGGTCCATCGCCGGTGGGACGAATACCACCTTCACGCGGGCACCAATCACCGCGGCCCGCTGCTCGTCGAGCAGCAGCGGTGCTATCTCCAGCTCCAGGACTTCGGGTAGCTCACAGGCCAGCTCGGAGACGCTGAGAAGCACTTGCTGCAGCGCGCTCACGCTCGCCGCCGGCCGCCCGGGGCCTCCCGCCAGCAGAGCCGCCACGGCGGGCCGATCCAGCAGGCCGTGGATCAGGAAGTCGTTCAGGGGCGGCAGGGCCACCACTTGATCCCCTTGCAGGCCGCCGCCCAGCCGCACTACGGGTCCCAGCTCCGGATCCCGCCAGATGCCCAGGCACAGCTCGCGGGGGTTGTCCATGTCCTGCATGGGCTCCACCAGTATCCCGCACACGGGGCCCTCGGGGCGCAGCACCTCGGCCTGGGCGAGCAGCTCGTTGTAGGTACTGCGCACCGCGGCGGCATTGCCGATGTTGAGGCGCACTCCCCGCCCGTCTCCCGGCACCCCGGCGTCCGGGCAGCTCAGCTTCATCGCCACCGGGAAGCCGAGGGACTCCGCCGCCACCAGCGCCTCCGCGGGCGAGCGCGTCTCCACGGCCGGCACCGCCGGAATCCTGAATGCCTTGAGCACGGCCTTGGCCTCCAGCGCGCTCAGCATCGCACGACCCTCGGCGATGGCACCCTCGATGATCATGCGTGCACCTTCGGCGTCGGGCGGGCGCTGGGCCGCCACCGGGCCGGGCACCTGCAGGACCAGCTCCTGGTGCCGCCGGTGGGTGACCAGATACGAGAACGACTCCACGGCAATGGTGGGGGCGGCGAAATGCGGCAGCCTGTGCGCGGCGAACAGGGCCATGGCCTCGGCCACCTGGCGCTCTCCCATCCAGCAGGCAAGTACCGGCTTGTGCTGGCCGGCGGCCGCCTCGATCACGGTGCGAGCCGTCTCGGTGGGCTCGCTGAGGCCCTGCGGCGCGAGCACGACCAGGGCCGCATCGACCTGTGGGTCGTCCAGCGCGGCCTCCACGCACGCCTGGTAGCAGGCGGGTCCGGCATCGCAGCCCAGATCCAGCGGGTGCCAGCGCTCCACCGGTCCCACCAGGGCCTGCTGCAGCCGCTCCCGGGTCTCGGCCGACGGGCGCATGGGTGCCAGACCGAGCTCGGCCGCCCGGGCCGCGGCGATGGCCCCGGGACCGCGGCCATTGCTCAGCACGGCGAGCCGCGTGCCGCTGGTCTCCTGTCCGTTGGAGAGGATGTGGGCGGCAGCGAACAGCTGCTCTACGGTGGCCACGCGCACCGCGCCCGCCCGTGCCACCACCGCGTCGAACACCGCATCGGCACTCACGGGAGGAGGCCCGCCATCCCCGTCGGGCTCGAGCGAGGGTCTCAGCACGACCACCGGCTTGACCCGGGCCGCGGCGCGCAGCCCGCTGACCAGCCTCCGGGCAGCCGCCACCCGGTCCAGGTAAAGCAGGATGCTGCGGGTGTCGGAATCCAGCGAGAGGTAATCCAGCAGGTCGCCGAAGTCCACGTCCAGGGCCTCGCCCAGGGCCACCACCTTGGAGAAGCCCACCCGGCGCGCCTCGGCCCAGTCCAGGACCGCCGCGCACAGGGCGTCGGACTGGGACACCAGGGCGATGTCTCCGGGGGGTACCAGGCTGCTGCCGGGGGTGAGATTGAGCTTAGCCTTGGCATGCATGACGCCGAGGCAGTTCGGACCCACCAGCCGAATGCCGTACTGGCGCGCGATTTGGAACACCTGGTCCCGAAGCCGCTGGCCCTCACCGCCGTCCCGGGCGAAGCCACCGGAGTACACCACGGCACCGCGCACGCCACGCTCGCCGCACTGGCGCAGCAGCTCCGGAATGGTGCTCGCCGGGGTGGCAATGACGGCCAGATCCACCGGCTTGCCCACGTCCTCGATACTGAGGTGGATGCGGGGCCGGTAGACCTTGTCCCGATTGGGGTTAATGACGTAAATGTCGCCTTTGAATCCGCCGCGGCGCAGATTGCGCAGCACCCGCCAGCCGAGCGATCCGCGGCCCTCGCTGCCGAACACCGCGACACTGGCCGGTGAGAGCATGGATTCGAGGGCGGAAGCGCGCATCGAGAATCATCCTCTAGAGCAGCGGTGCGACCGCCAGGAGTGGCTCAGTCCAGGCCGGTCTCCATGAGCGCCGCCAGCGCCAAATCTGCTGGCCGTCCCCGGCGCCGCAAGCCGGCGATGACGCCGGCACGGTCCGCCGGCGTGCGGTTCTGACTGAGCTTGAGCTTGGCCTGCACCTCATGGACTCTGATCTCGAAGCCCACGACCTTTTCCACCAGACGGGCCTCCAGTCCGTGCTCCAGGTCCGGACGCCACGGCGCCTCCAGCTCGGCCTCGAGCACGTCGGTGGCCCGCACCAGCAGCGCCGCCAGCGCGGCACGGTCCTCGATCAGGCCGGCCTCCCCGCGCAGGTGCACCGCCGCATAGTTCCAGGTGGGCACGCCAGGGCTCTCATACCAGCTCGGTGACACGTAGCCATGGGGCCCCAGCACCACCACCAGCACCTGCGGCGAGGCGAGCCAGCCGCGCCATTGGGGGTTCGCCCGGGCCATGTGGCCGCACAGCCTCAGTGCTCCCCCTTCCGTGTGCTCCCACAGCAGCGGGTAGTGATTGGCGCAGGGCAGGCCGTCACACAGCGAGACCACGGTGCCCAAACGGTGGTCCGCCAGCAGCGCCAGCCAGCGCTCGGGGAGGGACTCGCAAAAGTGATCGGGGAGATACATGGGCCGCCGGCGGGTGCCCTACCAGCTCAGATAGGCGTAGCCCTGCTCCTGCAGCGTCATGATGTCGTCGGCTCCGATGGGAACGATCTCGGCGAAATCGACGATGTCGTCCTTGGTCCAATTCAGCGACTTCAGCGTGTTGTTGCAGGCATGGAAGCGTACCCCATACTGGGCCAAGCTACTCACCCGCTGCTTGATCTCCTCGCCCACCGGTCGGCCCGGCTTCTTGGCCAGGATGTGGATGCCGGGCCCGAAGCAGGTGACCACCACGTGCACGTTGTCGCCGTACTTGCGCACCATCTCGCCCACGGAGAACAGCACGTGAGACTGGTAGTCCGCATCTGCCTTGTTGAACTGGTACACGATGCTGTGGGCGGCCGGCTCACCGGGAAAGTGAGGCTCCTCTTCGGCGCCGCGCGCCGGCCGGCCCAGGGCCAGCAGCCCGGTCGCGCTCGCCAGCCCGGCCAGGAGGATGCGACGGCCCTTCTGGATATGCTCACTCATGCTGACTCTCTCCGCCAGGTGGTGCGCAGATGGTCCTCCACGTTGCCACGAGCGTCAACTCGGGTGCCATTTCGGTGATGCCAGCCCTGCGCCGCTTCGGGGGACAGCACTTCGGTCGCTACCGGGCAACTGTCCCCTCCTGCGCCAGGCGGATGCCGGTCACCTGCCAGCGGTCTTTGGGATAGAAGAAATTGCGGTAGGTCGGCCGGATGTGGGACGCTTGCGTGAGGCAGGAGCCGCCCCGCAGCACCGTCTGGCTGCACATGAACTTGCCGTTGTACTCGCCCAGCGCCCCGGCGGGCGGCCGGTAGCCTGGATATGGGCCATAGGCGCTGCGGGTCCACTCCCAGACGTCGCCGTAGAGCTGCATTCCGGTGTCGCCGGGGGCCGGCTGCAGTCGACCCGACTCGCGGAGATTGCCGACGACAGGCTCGGCCGCGGCCGCCAGCTCCCACTCGGCCTCGGTGGGCAGCCTTGCCCCGGCCCAGCGGGCGTAGGCGTCGGCCTCGTACAGGCTCACATGACAGACCGGCGCCGCCGGGTCCACCGGCCGCATCCCGGCCAGGGTCATGTGCCACCACTGCCCGGCGCGCCGCTCCCAGTACAATGGCGTCTCCCAGCCCTCGCGGCGCACCGTGGCCCAACCGTCGGAGAGCCACAGATCCGCGCGCCGGTAGCCATCGTCGGCGATGAATTCGGCATAATCCCCGTTGCTGACGGGGCGCGTTGCGAGCCGGTAGTCGTCCAAATAGACCCGATGACGCGGACCCTCGTTGTCGAAGGCGAAGCCGTTCCCCGCATGGCCCATCTGCTGCACGCCACCGCGATAGTCGCGCCAGCCCGCCTGAGTCGCCGCGCATGGCGGCCGTGTCACCCCCTCATGGTAGGCGGGGCGCAGCGGATTCAACGCGAATACGCTCTTCAGGTCGGTGAGCAGCAGCTCCTGATGCTGCTGCTCGTGGTGGAGTCCCAGAGTGGTGCGCTGGCGGCAGACCTCCCAGTCGGCGGGGCGGGCCCCGTCGATCAAGGCCTCCATGTGACCATCCACATGGGCGCGGTAGCGATAGACCTCCGCCACCGTGGGCCGCGACAAGAGGCCCCGTTGGGGCCGCGGCCAGAAGGTGCCGACGGTCTCGTAGTAGGAGTTGAACAAGTGGCCGAACTGGGGATGGAAGGGCCGGTAGCCGGGCAGCAGGGGCCGCAGCAGGAAGTTCTCGAAGAACCAGCTCACATGGGCCAGATGCCATTTGGCCGGACTGACGTCCGGCATGGTCTGGATACAGTAATCCTCGGTCTGCAGGGGCGCACACAGTCGCTCGCTGTCCCCGCGCACATCCTGATAGTGGCCCCACAGCGCCCCGCGCTCCGGTGCAGTCTTCGACTCCATCAGGCTCTGCTTCTGCATGGCAGTTCTCCTTCCACGACGAGCGCCCATTCTAGCCCCCATCGCTGGCGGCCAGACAGTTCAAGCACACGCCCCATGCTTGGGCGACGCCCGCAGGGGATACCTGTGACTAGGAGCGCCGGAGTCCGACTCGCGGGCAAGCCCGCTCCCCCAGAACCCGCGCCCTGGCAGCGGGAGCCCCTGTGGGAGCGGCCTCGGCCGCGATTCCCCATCCGCCGGGACCATGGAAGCTACGGCCGGCCCTGAGGTTCTTCGCTAGCCAAGGCGGCGCAGGGTCTCGTGGACGCCGCCTTCGCGGGTGAACAGGGAGTGGGTGCCAAAGAGTCCAAACGGTTGTCGCGCCCTCCTGGGTATCATTCTCGTTGGCGATCAGACTCGAGCGCCAGCACGAGCTCCTCAGGCGAAAACGCCTTAACCGGCGAGGCGAAGAAATCGCCGAGATTGCGCGTCACAATCGCGTCGCAGCCACACGCCTCGGCAACGGCGGATAGTACTGCATCCTCGAAGTCATTCAGCGGCAAACTGCGGGCGCGCACAAGCTCCTGCCTGGCCGCCGTACCGATTTCGAACCGGCCTGCAAGCCAGTCGACCACCTCATCGGCGCGCTGGGCTCCGCTGTGACGCGATAGCAGGTAGTGGACAGTCGTCACGCCATGACAAGGGAATACCCCCTTCGCGTGTCCCCCAACCACTTTGCTCAGCGCGACCGCAGACGCCCGATAATGTGGCTCTCGTCTCTGCACCACATCCAGCACGATGTTAAGGTCGAACATGACCTTCATCGGTGCTTATCTTCCAAATGCGCGGCGTAATCCTGCTCTGCATCGACGCCAGCGGGCGCTAGGCCTGCCAGCCTGGCCACCTCTGGGTGAATCTCCCCGCGCTCGGCCGTTCTCAGCTGCAGCAAATACCGGTGAAGCGCCTCCGTCACCGTGATGTCCTGCCTGCGCGCGTAGCTCTTGAGATAGGCGATATCGTCGGCCGGCAGACGTACCGTAAGTTTCTGAGTCTCCATGTCGTGCTCAGCTTTCAAAAGGGATACGGCTCATGTTACCAAATCGTACGGCTACTTCAACGCTTGCGTCCTATGCCCTTGTGGAGTCAGCGAAGCTCGGCGGGGATGGTGCGCTAAGCTGCGCTTAGCGACACTCAACGAAACTGGGACTAAGAATTTGCTCTTGCTACGGCACCAAGCGCGCAAAGTTGACGGCAGCTACTGAAGTCAAGAAACACGGAGGTGTGTGGTAGAGTCGGCATTGGGCTTTCGATTCCTTGAGCGAAGCTCTGGATTCCTTTGCACCTTTGCGCCTTGGCGAGACGGCCCTGGCCCCGGCGGACTCGGACCGTACCGCAGCCGGGAAGAAGACAAAACACACCGTCGTCGAATCGGCGTGGCGATCGCCCGCCCGCTACCTCTGGGCGATGCTGCTGGCCCACCTCTACGCGTCCACGCCGCTGGTGTGCCCGATCTGCCAGGCCGATATGCGGGGGGGTTGCCTTCGTGACGGACAACGACTCGGTACGCCACATTCTGCAGTACCTCGGCGAGAGTGCCGATCCCCCACGGATCTCGCCCGCACGGGGCCACCTGCCTGGGAGGCGGAAGTCGAGGTGCAGCGGCTCCCGCTCTACGACCCGGTGGCTCATCCCGAGCCCGACTTCCAGTTCGACCAAACATCGGGTGCGTGCGCAGCACGCGCCCCCCTCGTCATTTCCACTCACCTGAACATGCGGTCAATCCTTCCCCTGCGCTGCCCTCACCTGAGTCTGTCGTCTCCGCCCCTGCCGACGACTCGTTCGAGTCCAAAGGCACCCACTCAGCCCTTCATCGGCATTCTCCGTCACGACCTTGGGGTCATTCTGGGGATTTGCTCCGGTCCCATGAAAGGCGGAGACTTCCACGCAAACGATTGGATCTCCTATCCGTATCCGTCACCGTCATCCATTACGACCGATGGTGGAATGCGGCGAGGGAAGAGCAGACCACGGACAGGGTTCATCGTATCGGGCAGGAGCAGCCCGTTTAAGTCTACCGTTTTTGTGCGCGCAATACGGTGGAGGAGAGAATTGATGAGATCATCGAGTCCAAACGTCACCTACTGGACGACGTCGTGACCTTCGACCGGAGAGTCTGCAGAAGCGCCTAACGCTGGACCAGCTGTTGGAGGTCTTGGGATGAACTTCCTCGAAGGTGTCCGAGTCCTTGACGCCAGCCGGATTCTTGCGGGCCCAT
>CAYQDX010000145.1:0-9536 GCA_964416345.1 uncultured Ectothiorhodospiraceae bacterium | reverse complement strand
TCCTGGCCTGAGGCAACCTGCCCCACGTCCGCCTCGTCCACGTCCACCAGCAGCTCCATCTTGGTGAGATCCTCGGCCAAGGTGAACAGCACGGGAGCCTGCAGCGAGGCGGCGACCGTCTGCCCCGGCTCCACGGAGCGTGTCAGCACGATTCCGTTGATGGGCGAGCGTATCACCGCCTTGGCCAGGTCGGTCTCGTTGGCCTGCAGCGTAGCCTGGGCCTGGTCCACCGTCGCCTTGTTGCTCTCCACGTCGGCCTGCGCCCGCTGCAGCTTGGCAGCCGCCGCATCGATGTCCTGATGGGACGGCACCTTGTTGCCGCTCAGCTTGCGCACCTTCTGCAGCCTCGCCAGGTCGCCACGGGCCTCGCGCTCGGTGGCCTCGGCCTGCAGCACCTTGGCCTTTGCCGCCGCCAGAGCCGCGCGCGACTGGGCCGCCTGGGCCTCCAGCTTGGAGGTATCCAGGCGGGCCAGCTCCTGACCCACGGTCACGCGATCGTTGTAGTCCACGTCAACCACGCGCACGATGCCGGAAAGCTCGCTGCCCACAACCACCTGATTGGTGGGCTGCAGATTGCCGGTGGCCGTGACCGTGACGACCAGACGACCCCGCCGTGCCTGCTCGGTCTTGTACTTGACGGACTCCTCTCCGTTGCGCCCCTGCCACCACAGCAAGCTGCCGCCGGCGAGCAGTGCCAGTAGGATCAAAGCCAGCCAGCGCCGCAGATGACCGCCCCGGCGCGAGGGATGCGCGCCCAGGGTGCGGGCGACCTCGGCGGCACGCTCAGTGTTCATGGTCTCCATGGAATCATCCTTCGGGTAATGCCGGCGACGGCGTCCAGCCACCGCCCAGCGCCTTGTAGAGCCTGATGAGATCGGCGGTGACCTCGCCGTCGCTCACCGCCAGGCTGTCCTGCAGAGACAGCAGCGTGCGCTGCGCGCTGAGCACCACCTGGAAATCCACCAGGCCGGACGAATATTGATCCTGCGCCAAGCCGACCGCACGTTGGGCGGCCTCGGTGCCGGCCAGCAGCGCCTGGCGCCGGGTCTGCTCCTTGACGAAGGCCGTCAGGGCATTCTCCACCTCCTCCAGGGCGTTGAGCACCGTGGCTCGGTACTGTGCGAGTGCCTGATCCAATAGGGCGTCCTGCACCACCACGCTCTGCCGATTGCGCCCCGCATCGAAAGCGGTCCACGCCAGGCTCGCGCCTAGCGAGGCAGTGCGCGCGCTGGCGGAGAGAAGCTTGCCGCTGGACAGGGACTCCAGGCCGATGGAGCCCAGCAGCGACAGGCTGGGATAGCGAGCCGACTCAGCCACACCCACCCGCGCCGTCTGAGCGGCCAGCTGGCGCTCCGCCCGGCGCACGTCGGGCCGTCGTCCCAGGACCTCCGCCGGCACGCCCACCGCTACCTCCAGAGGAGGCACGGGCACGGCCTCGGGCACCCCCAGCCGCGCGCTCAGGCTGCCCGGCGGGACGCCCAACAGTACGGCGATGCGATTCTGGGCCTCGCTGAGCGCAGTCTCCAGGCTTGGAATCGCCGCGCGGGTCTGCTCCAGGTTGTAGCGGGCCTGCTCCACGTCGAGCTCGGTGGTGAGACCGGCCTGCTGGCGCCAGCGGGCGATGTCGTAGCTTTCCTGCTGCGCCTTGAGATTCTCCCGCGCAATGCCCAGCCGGCCCTGGGTGCTGCGCAGCTGAACATAGTTGAGGCCTACTTCCGCCAATAGACTCACCATCACATCGCCCAAATCCTGCTCGCTGGCCTGCAGATCGGCCCGGGCGGCCTCGACCGCACGCCGGGTGCCGCCGAACAGATCCAGCTCCCAGCTGGCGTCCAGACCTGCCGTATACACGCCGCGAGTGCCCCCGCCGCCCACCTCCTCACTGTTGCGGGAGCGGCGGACCGCCGAGCTCGCCTGGACGCCCGGATAGAGGTCCGCTGCGGCCATCGCCAGTCGGGCCCGGGCCTCTCGCAGCCGGCCGCGAGCCTGCTGCAGGTCCAGGTTGCCCGAGACGGCCTGGGTCATGAGCGCGTCCAGCACGGGATCCTCGAGTCGCCGCCACCAGTCGGCGAGCTTGGCCGGCCTGCCGGTGCTCAGTCCGTCGGCCAGGGGTGCCTGCCATCGACCCGGCACATCCAGCTGCGGCTCACGATAGTCGGGACCTACCGCCGCACAGCCGGCGGCCAGCAGTGCCGCCAGCAGCGATCCCGCCAGGCGCACCCCGGGCTGGTGAATATTGAGGGTGGGCACCTGGGCCATTGTCTGAAGTCCTTTATCGTGTCTGCGGGCCGGGGCCTGCGGCCCCGGCCGATGGGATACGCGAGTTTGACCCGAACGGGGCCTATCCGTTGCGCGGCCAGCGCCGGCCCCGGCGCTGCTTGAGCTGCTCACGCTGCTCGGGCGTGAGCACGGCGTCGATCTGGAGTCGGATCTGGGTCCGTAGCACCGCCAGCTCGGTCTGCGTCTTGCCCTGGACCTCCGCCAAGGGCTGAATCTTCGCCTCGTCCCCGGGCCCCAGCTCGGCGAGCTGGCGCCGGCTCTCGCGCGCCTTGGCGCGCAAGGCTTTCATCTCCGGCTCGTGCCGGGCAAATATCGCGCGCACCGCGCCGCGCTGCTCCGTGCTCAGCCCGACCCTTTCGATCATATGCTCCAGACGCGCCTGCGGATCGTGGTGGCGCTGCATATGGCCGGCCCGCGGACCGTCGCCGCAGTGCCTGTCATGCCCGTGGGCGAGCACCGGAACGGCAGTCGCCAGACTGCCCGCCAGCAGGGTGCCGATAGCCAGGGTAGTGATCGTCTTACTCATGATTCTGTCCTCATTTGGCTTGAGTCACTAGCGCTGCGGCTCGTCCGCAGCGCATGGACATACCTTAGGCGCGGCCCGCGCAAGGGTGTGTCCGACTCGTGTAAGCGCGTGTCAAGGGGGGTAAAGATCGCCGCCGAGCCCGACCGGCGGCGCGGCCCCTGTGGCACCATTGCAGCATGGACTCACATCGGCTATCGGAGGATTGCATGGCCCGCATTCTGCTCGCCGACGATGACGTCGAGCTCTGTGAGATGCTACGGGATTACCTCGCCGCCGAAGGCTACACGGTGGAGCTCGCCCATGACGGCGTTAATGCCCTGGCACTGGCGAGCTCGGGTGCCTTCGATTTGGTGGTGCTGGATGTGATGATGCCCGGCAAGAACGGCTTCGACGTGCTCCGGGAGCTGCGCACCCGAGCGCTCACGCCGGTGCTGATGCTCACCGCCCGGGACGAGGACGTAGACGCCATCGTCGGCCTGGAGCTGGGGGCCGACGACTACCTGGGCAAGCCATGCAATCCCCGGGTGCTGGCGGCACGCGTGCGCGCCATCCTGCGCAGGGCCGAGCCCGGTCGTGCCGCGGACGAGGCGCCACCGGTCTCACCCTACCTGCGCCTGGGCGATCTCGAGATGCACACGGGCTCCCGCGCAGTGTCCTGCGGGGGCACGGCCGTGCCCATGACCAGCACGGAGTAC
This sequence comes from uncultured Ectothiorhodospiraceae bacterium, assembly GCA_964416345.1. Taxonomy (GTDB): domain Bacteria; phylum Pseudomonadota; class Gammaproteobacteria; order CAYQDX01; family CAYQDX01; genus CAYQDX01. Next base: position 6,035 of record CAYQDX010000145.1, on the reverse strand, counting down.
AGCGTGCTGGAAGTACTGCTGCGGGAGGCCGGCCGGGTGGTGCCCAAATCCGACCTCTGCGAGCGCGCCCTGGGGCGCAAGCTCACCCGCTACGATCGCAGCCTGGACATGCACGTGAGCAACCTACGGCGCAAGCTCGGGCCGCTCGCCCACGGTGCGGAGCGCATCGTCACCGTGCGCGGCGTCGGCTACCAGTACGTCGTCGCGCCCTGAGTCGGCCACACCGTGCACGGACTATTTTGGAAGTTCTTTCTCTCCTTTTGGGCCGCCCTGGTCCTGTTTGCCGCGGCCAGTGTGCTCGCAACCTCTCACTACCTGGACCGCCTGCGGGAGCAGGAGGACGCCACCACGCCCCACGCGCAGCGGGTGCACAATCTTGGCGCCGCCCAGGCCGCCGCCGACAACGCCGGACTGGACGGGCTGCGCCGCTGGGCCCGGGAGAGGGATCGCAGCCAGGCCGTGCCCCTGCTGGTCATCGACGCTCGCGGACGGGATCTGCTGGGCCGGCACGTTCCGGCGCGCCTATTGGAGCACCTCGACCGCCAACCGTCGCACCGGCACCCGCCCGGCGACGGGCACGAGCGCCGGCCGCGCCCGGTGGTGCGCGTGGCCGACGGCCGCAGCTACCGCTTGATTCCCGATTACCGGGCCGTGACGTTGGGGCGGGTACTGCGCCGGCCGCGGGTCCTGGTCTTGCCCCTGCTGCTGGCCGCAGTGGTGAGCGTCCTGGTGTGTCTGGCGCTCGCCCGCTACCTGACGGCCCCCATCAAGCGCCTGCGCGCAGCCGCGGAGGTCTATGCCGCAGGCAATCTGGACCATCGCGTGGGGCCGGCCCTGGGAGCACGCCGCGACGAGATTGCCGAGTTGGGACGCGCCTACGATGCCATGGCGGAGCGTTTGAGCGCGCTACTGCAGTCCCAGCAGCGGCTGCTCCGGGACGTCTCCCACGAGCTGCGCTCTCCCCTGGCCAGGCTGCAGGCGGCGCTGGGGCTGGCCCGCCAGCGGGCAGGCGAGGCTGTCATGCCCGAGCTGGATCGCATCGAGCGGGAGGCCGACCGCCTCAACGAGCTGATCGGTCAGGTGCTGTCCCTGGTGCGGCTGGACTCAGGCCTGGCGCCGCCGGAGATGGAGCCTCTGGAGCTCGGTGAGCTGCTCGACACCGTCGTCGGCGACGCGGCCCTGGAGGCTCACGCCCGCGGCTGCGAGGTGCGCCTGGAGATGGCCGGCGCAGTGACGGTCCGTGGCAATGCTGCGCTGCTGCACAGCGCCCTGGAGAACGTGGTGCGCAACGCCGTGCGCTACACCGCGCCCGGCACCACCGTAGTGGTCGCAACCCTACCGGACCCACTGCGGCCGGGCTGGGTCCTCATCCAGGTGCGGGATCGGGGACCGGGGGTGGCGGAGGAGCAGCTTCCGCGGCTGTTCGAGCCTTTCGTGCGGGTCGATGAGTCACGCGATCGGGCCAGCGGCGGCCACGGGCTGGGGCTGGCCATTGCAATGCGAGCAGTGCGCCTGCACGGCGGCGAGCTCGACGCCCGTAACCATCCGGAGGGAGGGCTCACACTCAGCGTGCGCCTGCCGCCATCACGCTGAGGCTCAGCCCGGCTGGGTCGGAAAGCCCAGGCGCGGCCCCATCTCCGTCCGGTCGCGGGCGTAGACCGGCGGACTTTGCATATACACCGCCAGCAGCTGCACCAGAGACTCCAGGGCATCCCAATGGATGCGCTCGTAGCCGTGGGAGGCGTCCACGCCGAAGGTGACCAGGGCCGTGCGCAGATCGTTGCCCGCCTCCACGGCGGCCGCGCTATCCGAGCGGTAGTAGCGAAACACGTCCCGCTGGTGCCGGATGCCGAACTCCTGGCACAGCAGGATCAGCCGCCGGGTGAGGTGGTAGTCGAAGGGACCCGTCATATCTGCCATGGCCACCGTGACGCCGAGCTCGCTGGAGTTCTGCCCCGGGGCCGTGGTGCCGTTGTCCACCGTCACCATCTCGGCGACGTCTTGGTGCAGCACCGCCGAGGCGCCGGAGCCCACCTCCTCGGATACGGTGAACAGCAGGTGGCAGTCCAGAGGCAGCTCCAGACCCGCCTCGCGCACGGCCTTGGCCGCACCCAGCATCACCGCCACACCGGCCTTGTCGTCCAGGTGGCGGGAATTGAGGTAGCCGTTGTTGCTGAACTCCGGATTGGGGTCGATGGCGACGATGTCCCCGACGTGCACCCCGAGGTGGAGCAAATCGGAGACCGCGCCGCTGTGCTCGTCGATACGCAGCTCCACGTGCTCCCAGCCAGAGGGCTGCTTGTCCACCTCCGGGCCGAAGGCGTGTCCCGAGGCCTTGAGGGGGAGTATGGTGCCGCGGTAAGGGCGCATGTCGGTGAACAGGGTGACCCGGGCCCCCTCGGCGAAGCGCCCGTTCCAGTGGCCGATGGGCACCAGCTCGCAACGGCCATTGGGCTTGAGCGCCTTGACCATGGCGCCTAGGGTGTCCAGATGGGCCACGATGGCCCGATCGGGACTGCTCTGCTCCCCACTCAGATTGGCCCGGATGGCGCCCCGCCGCGTCAGCTCGAACGGGATGCCCAGGCGCTCCAGCTCGTCGCAGGTGAAATGGACCACTCGGTCCGTGTAGCCAGAGGGGCTCGGCATGCGCAACAGCCCGAGCAGCAGCTCCAGCACGTACTCTTGGTCAATCCGTACCGCCCGCATGGTCTCAAGCTCTCCTCGCCCGCATCAGTGCATCGCTCGGCGGCGCTCAGCCAGGCGTTACCGTCTGAGGGAACAGCAGATCGATGAAGCGCTGGGCGGTAGGCTGAGGCTCATGATTGGCCAGCCCCGGTCGCTCGTTGGCCTCGATGATCACGTATTCGTTTCCATCCACTCGCGGCACGATGAGGTCCAGTCCCACCACGGGGATGTCCAGGGTCCGCGCCGCCGCCACTGAGGCTCGGCACAGCGCGTTGCTCAGGCGGTGGGTCACATCGTGGATGGTGCCGCCGGTATGCAGATTCGCCGTCTTGCGCACGTTCAGCGTCTGGCCCAGGGGCAGGACGCTGTCCATGCCGTGGCCGTCCGCGGCCACGCAGCGCTCGGTCTCCTGGTCCAATGGAATGCGGCTCTCTCCCCCGGTGGCGGCGGCCCGGCGCCGGCTCTGCGCCTCGATGAGCTCCCGGACCGTTTCGCGGCCGTTGCCGGTGACGCTGGCGGGCTTGCGTATGGCCGCGGCGACCACCCGATGGCCGATGAGCACTACCCGCAAGTCCTCGCCCGGCACATAGGCCTCCAGGAGGACCTGGCTACTCACCGCACGGGCTGCCTGTACCGCTCGGGCCATAGTCTCAGGGGTGCGTACGTCCACGCTGATGCCGACGCCCTGCTCGCCTCTGGCAGGCTTCACGACCACCGCGCCGTGGCGCCGTAGGAAGGCGCGGTCTTTTGCCTCGTCTCCGGCGGCCTGCTGGGCCGGCACCCGCAGGCCGGCCCGCACCAGTGCCCGCCGGGTCACCGCCTTGTCATCGCAGCGGCTCATGGCGATGGCGCTGGTCAGCTCGGTGAGGGATTCCCGACAGATGATGGTGCGCCCGCCGAAGTGGAGGGCGAAATACCCCGCCTCCTCGTCCAGGACCTCCACGGCGATGCCACGCCGACGGGCTTCCTTGACGATGATGGCGGCATAGGGGTTGAGCTTGGCCTCCGGCGGCTCGCCAATGTACAGCGGCTCGTTGTAAGGGTTCTTACACTTGAGGGCGAATACCGGTACCCGCAGGAAGCCCAGCTTCTCGTACAGGCTAATGGCCTGGGTGTTGTCGTGCATGACCGAGAGATCGAGAAAGGCTCGGCCGCGAGCCTGGTAAAGCTCCGCCAACACCCGCACCAACGCCTCTCCCACTCCCGGCTGGGCGGCCTGGGGGTCCACCGCAAGCGCCCACAGGCTGGAGCCGTTCTCCGGGTCCTTGAACGCTATCTGGTGATCCACGCCGGTCACCACGCCGATGACTTTGTCCGTGCCCTCCTCCACGGCGAGGAAATAGCTCAACACGGGCGAGGCACGGTGCGCCCAGACGAATTCGGGCGCCGGCGGCGCCATGTGCCGCTTCAGGTAGATCTCCCGGGCGTCCTCCGCGTCCTGCCGGGTCAGCAGCCGGCGCAGCTGGAAGCCCCGTGGCCTGAACCGGGACGGGCGATACCGATCCAGCCACAGGCGATAGGTGTGGGAGGGATCCAGGAACAGCTCCTGGGGCGCCAACGAGATGACCACATGCGGCTCGGGCAGGTACATCGCGATGTCGCGCTTGCCCGATACCTCGGCGCGCAGCGTCTCCGCCAACTGCTCGATATCCACGAAGGTCTGGCCGAAAATCAGTCTGCCCCAGCCGCAGTCGACCACGGCGTTCGGCCCGCCGTGGTCTTTTCCGGGCTCCCGAGCGTGCGGGTCCCAGCTGCGCAGGGTGGGTGCGCGGCTGCGCTCCAGGCGATGGCGCAAGCGGCTACGTTCGCGCATTTCCAATCCCCCTCATCCCGTGCCCCCCTTACAGCCCCTGCTCGCTCAGCCATAGCTGCAGCAGAGCAATCTGCCATAGCTTGGAGCCGCGTAGCGGCGTGATGTGAGCCTTGGGCTCGGCCAGCAGCTCGTCCAGATACGAGGCCTGAAACAGCTCCCGGCGTCTGGCAGCATCATCCGTAGCGATCTCACGGACCAGATCCAGATATTCTCCTTCCAGATATTTCAGCGCGGGGACCGGGAAATATCCCTTTGGGCGGTCGATGACCGCCGCAGGAATTACGCGCCGGGCGGCCTCCTTGAGCACATACTTGCCACCACCTTCCACCTTGTGCTCCGGCGGGATCCGGGCGGCGAGCTCCACCAGCTCGTGGTCCAGGAACGGGACCCGCGCCTCCAGGCCCCAGGCCATGGTCATATTGTCTACCCGCTTTACCGGGTCATCCACCAGCATCACCGTGGTGTCCAGGCGCAGCGCCTGGTCGATGGGTGCGGCGGCGCCGGGGCGGGCGAAGTGGGTAGCGACGAAGTCGCGACTGTGATCCGCGCCCGCCAGCCGCGGATGCACCGCCCGGACATACTCCGCGTGGTCCCGGTCGACGAACACACGAGTGTAGTCGGCCACCGGATTCGTGCTCTGCATGAGCGGCGGATACCAATGGTAGCCGGCAAAGACCTCGTCGGCGCCCTGCCCGCTCTGCACGACCTTGACGTGCTGGGAGACCTTCTGGGAGAGCAGGTAGAAGCCGATGACGTCGTGGCTCACCATAGGCTCAGACATGGCGCGCACGCAGGCCGGCAGGGCCGGAAGCAGGGCCGCGGAATCCACGAACAGCTTGTGGTGGTCGGTGCCAAAGTGAGCCGCCACCAGATCCGAGTACTCGAACTCGTCGCCCGGCTCGTCATCCACCGACTCGAAGCCCACCGAGAATGTGCTCAATCCCCGCTGGCCAAGCTCGGCGAGCAGACCCACCACCAGGCTGGAGTCTAGACCGCCGGAGAGCAGCACCCCGACCGGCACGTCGGCCACCAGACGGCGTCGGACCGCCAGCCTGAGGGACTCCAAGACCCGGTCCTGCCAGTCGGCGAAGCTCCAGTCACGCTCCTCCTCGCGGCGCTCGAAGCGCGTCTCCCAGTAGCGCTGCTCCACACGGTGGCCATCGGGCTCGACGCACATCAGGGTGCCGGGGGTCAGCTTGCGGACTCCCCTGATGATGGTGTGTGGAGCCGGCACCACCGAATGAAAGCTCATGTAGTGGTGCAGGGCGACGGGATCGATCTCGGTGTCCACTCCACCCGCGGCCAGCAGCGCCGGCAGGGTCGAGGCGAAGCGCAGCGCGCCCGGGACCTGCGTGAGATAGAGGGGCTTGATCCCCAGGCGATCCCGGGCCAGCAGCACCCGCCCGGAGTCCCGCTCCCATACCGCAAAGGCGAACATGCCGGAGAGCCGCGCCACGCAGCTCTCGCCCCAGGCGTGGTAAGCCTTGAGTATGACCTCGGTGTCGCCGCTGGAGAAGAAGCGATAGCCCCGGCCCTG